>CAMCSE010000013.1 GCA_945877515.1 uncultured Clostridia bacterium
TTCACTGGAATTTCTGATAACTGTCCTAAAAATGGGACTGAAACGAACCAATCAATCTAAAATGTTGTTCTTATATGATTGCAGCAGAACAAAAAGCCCGTGTCACCTACGACAATATTCTGCGTTTGTCGGATGATCCGGACGTCAATGATGTGATCAAGTTCCTGCGGGCACGTGAGATCGTTCATTTCCAGCGCTTCGGCGAAGGCCTCCGCCTTGCCAAGGAGCGGATGGATGAGAAAAACATTTACTATATCAACCCCAGCTTTGATGCGTAAGCAGGCAACCGGGCGGGAGGGCGGAAAAACCGTCTTCCCGCCTTTGAAAATCTCAAGAATAATTGAAGTTGAATTGAAGAAAACTTGATAACTTCTCATCTGATCTATGCTATAATACCTTTAAAGCTCATTTTACTATGCAGGAGGCCATATATGTTCAAGATATTGATTGCTGAAGATGACAAAGAACTGCGGCAGCTATTTCAACATGTACTGACCAAAAACGGTTATGCGGTAACAGGTGTATCCAACGGCGAAGAAGCGATGGATGCCATTGACGCAGGCTATTATGATCTGATCATTTCGGATATCATGATGCCTAAAATGGATGGCTATCAGTTGGTGCGTGCTCTGAGAGAAGCGGGCTTGACTATCCCTGTTATGATGATCACCGCTAAGGACGCCTTTGACGATATGCGCATGGGGTTTCTCTCCGGCAGCGATGACTATATGGTCAAACCCGTAAACGTAAACGAGATGGTCCTTCGGGTGGGAGCGCTGCTGCGGCGGGCGCAGCTGGCCAATGAACGGCGGCAGGTCATCGGAAATACCGTTTTGGAATGTGACTCTCTGTCAGTGCATAGCGGCAAGGAAACCATGACGCTGCCGCAGAAGGAATTTATGCTGCTGTATAAAATGGTCTCGTTTCCGGGCCGCATCTTCACCCGTCAGCAGTTAATGGATGATATATGGGGATACAGCTCAGAGACCGATACCCATACGGTGGATGTGCATATTGGACGCCTCAGAGAACGGTTCAGAGACAATCCGGATTTTAAGATCGTCACCATGCGGGGCGTAGGGTACAAGGTGGTGAAACAGTGAAAAAGGAACTTACACCTAAAGTCACGCTCCGGGTCAGATTTTTCCTGTTCTGTATGGCAGAATTTATTCTGGTCGTACTACTGGCGGAACTGGCAGGGTGGCTTTTTCAACGGTATCTGGGGATTACCGTGGATATCCCCATCTATGTCTGGGCGATTCTGTTCAGTGTGATCTTCGGCGGTGCCATCACCAACTACATTACGCATTCCTTCATCGATCCCATCACGCAGTTGGGTGACGCCATGAAAGAGGTGGCCGGCGGCAACTTTCAAGTATCGGTGGCATGTTCCAGCAAGCTGAAAGAGGTCACCGATATCTATGACAACTTCAATCTGATGGTCAAAGAACTGGGCGCTACTGAGACACTGCAAACGGATTTCATTTCCAATGTTTCTCATGAGTTCAAAACACCGATCAATGCCATTGAAGGATACGCCTCCCTTCTTCAGGATCATCAGCAAACGCAGCAGGAGCAGGACGAATACATCGAAAAAATCCTGTTTAATACGCGCCGCCTGTCCTCCCTGACCGGCAATATTCTGCTGCTGTCCAAAATCAATACGCAGTCCATTAAGCCGCAGCGCACCTCCTTCCGCCTTGATGAACAGGTACGGCAGGCAATTTTGGCATTGGAGCAAAAATGGACTGAGAAAAATATTGATCTTGATGTAGAACTGGACAAGATCCAGTACTCCGGATATGAAAACCTGCTGATCCATGTATGGACAAACCTGATCGACAACGCCATCAAGTTTGATCCTCCGGATGGTATGATTTGTCTCCGGATGCGTCAATCCGATGACAGCGTGGTTTTCACCATCGAAGACAACGGCCCGGGAATCGCTCTGGAAGACCGGGAGCGCATCTTCCATAAGTTCTATCAGAGTGACAGTTCAAGAAAAATGGACGGTAATGGATTAGGCCTTTCACTTGTCAAGCAGATTGTGGAGCTCAGCGGGGGTACGGTCTCTGTTGACAATTTGCCGGATGCCGGATGCCGGTTTACGGTACAGCTCCCCTTGTAATCATATCTCCCAAAAAACGATCTTGCCTGTTTGCAGGCGGGATCGTTTTTTGCGGTTATTTAAAAAATCAACAATTCTTGAGATTGATTTGATGATGAGTTGCAGTTTACCTTTTAAAATGAAAGAAATAATGGAACACTATGCAGTAGTCATCCCACGGAAGGAGGCCATCCTGTGAAGTTTCTGCACTGCGCCCTGTATCTGGCGGTCACAGGGATCATCGCCTTTCTTGTCGGGCGTATTGTGCCCAAGTCATGGTTTCAGGAAGACAGATTTCCCTATCGCAGTTATCCTGTGGAACAAAAACTATACCGTGCACTGCGTGTAAAGAAATGGCAAAGCAAAGTCCCTGATATGAGCCGTATCTTCCCTTTCCTGATGCCCGCCAAGAAACTGACGGCCGATACATTTGCCGATCTGCCGAGAATGATCCAGGAAACCTGCGTGGCAGAGATGATTCATTTTTTTCTGTCTCTGACCGGTCTCGCCTGCCTTGTGATCTGGCCGGGAGCCGGCGGTATTATCCTTACAATGGTCTATATCCTTTTGGGAAATCTGCCGTTCATCATCATTCAGCGATATAACCGCCCGCGCCTGCAAAAGCTTTTGGCGATGCAGCGCCGAAAACGCGAAAGGAAGGTTGAACTATGCGCACTCTGATACTCAGCTGTAATACCGGCGAAGGTCACAATTCCTGCGCCAAAGCCATACAGGAAACATATGCCGCCCACGGTGAGACTTGTGATATCGTGGATGCTCTGCAATTCATCTCAAAGAGAGCATCCCAGTTCATTTCTGACTGGCACAGCCGCATTTATCGCCATGCGCCGAAGCTATATAAAGCCGGCTATCACACCGCAGAAGAACGTACTTCGGTTTTCAGAGAAGGCACTACCGTTTACCGCTATCTCACCTCCGGTTCGGAAAAGCTGTATCATTTTATTCTGGACGGCGGGTATGACAACATCATCTGCACCCATGTATTTCCCGCATTGGCGCTTACCGCTATGCTGAAGCATCATCCCATGCCGTTAGTTACAAGTTTTGTCTCTACCGATTATACCTGCAGTCCCAGTGTGGAAAATTCCGAGCTGGACTACTATTTTATCCCTGATATCTCACTGACGGAGGAGTTTGTCCAGTGCGGTGTGCCTCGTGAAAAACTGATTGACAGCGGTATGCCGGTAAAGCAAGCCTTTTATCAGGATACTGACAAAGCAGCGGCAAAGGCGGAGTTGGGTCTGCCGGCGGATCACCAACATCTTCTGGTCATGTGCGGGAGCATTGGCTGCGGCCCCATCAAGGAACTGACAGAAGACCTTTTGATCCGCCTCACCTCGGAGCAGGAACTGACCATCGTCTGCGGCGCCAACGAGGAACTGTTCGCAAAGCTGGAAAGACATTTTGCCCACGATCCCCGTATCCATATCCACGGTATGGTGGATTATGTGCCGTTGCTGATCCACAGCGCTGATCTGTTTTTGACAAAGCCCGGCGGACTGAGCACTTCCGAGGCGGCGGCCTGCGGTGTGCCGATGCTTCTTATGGATACCGTTGCCGGCTGCGAAGGTCATAATCTCAACTTTTTCCTGCGTCAAGGCATTGCAGTGACCGCTGATACGCCAAAGCATCTCGCCGATTTGGCGGCAGCACTTCTGGCTGACCCCGAGCAGCTGCAAAAGATGGCCCGTGCAGCCAGACATCGGAAAGGCGATACACCCTCCGAAACCATTTACGCATTTCTGCATCGTCAAAAAAAGCAATTGCCCCATGAAGAGCAATATGCATAATTGTCTCACTCATCTTTCCGGCACAAATAAGAAGAAGCGCCTGCTTTTTGCAGACGCTTCTTCTTATTTGATCATCATAACATCAGCTGATAGGTGTCAACGCGCCGATCACGACATAGCGGGCGTCAGCAAATTCATAAGAGCAGGTAGACAATGTTACCGTTTTGCCTGTAGGAACACCAATATTGGCCTTGAAATCAGACTTGGCGGCCATAGCCTTCAGTTGGTCCTGCGTCAAAGATGTGCTGTAGATCTCGTCGTCGTGTTCACAGACGAAGCCGGCATACAGATCCAGCCGATAGTCCTGGCTGGGGGTGTAGATATACATATAAGGATGGGCGGCATAGTAATTTTTATCCGTGTGATAGTTGCGCAGATTCGCAAACATCATACCGGTTTTCATATTATGTCCATAAATAATGGTATTGCCATCAGAGAAAGAACCGCTGTTGAGCTCCTCAATAAAAATACTGCCGTTATTATTGGTATTGCCGTGACTGTCATGAGTCAGATAATAATCGTTGCCCTTGCCATGCTGGATCACATACTTGATCTTGGTATCGGCACAATAGATATAACCGACTACATCCGGATAGTCCGCAATCAAATTATCAAAATCCACAGTAATGGTGTCAGGATCGGGTTCTACCGTATCCGAGTTATCCCCCGTATTGTCCGGATCATTGTCGTCCTTAACGGGCGTTGTATACTGCTCTTCCAGCGTCTGTTGCTGACGGGACGCATCTGCCTGCTGTTTGAAGTAGCTGATGATCTTTACGGCAGAAAACACCAGCACGCCCAATAAAATCAGCAGAATTACATAGTATAAGGCCCTGCTTTTCTTTTTTCTGCGCCGATTGCTACGCCCACCGCCGTTTCTGCTGCCGCCGGCACGCTTACCGCCTTCGGGGTATTCATGGTAATTATCATGTGTTGTATTGTTCATCAAACAAGCCTCCTTGTCATCTTTGCTATTGTAGCAGATTACGCTCTTCTTTGCAAGCCGTATTCGAAATTACCCTTTACTTAGCAGAACGAATGAGATAGAATAGTGCCAGAAAAAGTTTGAAAAAAAGGAGTATCCCCATGATCTATTTTAACAGTGATTATCTGGAAGGCGCACATAGCGCGATTATGGAGCGCCTGATGGAAACCAACATGATGCAGACCATTGGCTACAGCGAGGATGAGATCTGTGCTTCTGCCCGGAAAAAGATCAAGGCGGCGTGTCATGCGCCTGACGCCGATGTACATTTTTTGGTAGGCGGCACCCAGACCAATACCACTGTGATCGCATCTATCCTGCGTCCCTGGCAGGGCGTGTTGTCCGCCGTCACCGGCCACATCAACTGCCATGAAACCGGCGCCATTGAATCCACCGGCCACAAGGTCATCACCCTCCCCACTGATAACGGCAAGATCACGGCCAAGCAGATCGCCGACTATGTAGAATGGCACAAGCACGATGAATCCACCGAGCACATCGTACAGCCCGGCATGGTCTATATTTCTCAGCCCACAGAGACCGGTATGCTGTACAGCAAGGCGGAGTTGACCGAAATCTACAATATCTGCCGGGCATATGGGCTGCCGCTGTATGTGGACGGGGCGCGTCTGGGATACGGTTTGGTATGCGACGCCAACGACGTGACGCTGCCGGAGCTGGCACGGCTGTGCGACGTATTTTACATCGGCGGCACCAAGGTAGGTGCGCTGTTCGGTGAAGCCGTGGTCATTATGAACCCGGCACTGAAGAAGGACTTCCGCTTTATGATGAAGCAGCGCGGCGGCATGCTGGCCAAGGGCCGTCTGCTGGGTATCCAGTTTGACACGTTGTTTACCGACAATCTGTATTTCAAGATTGCCCGCAACGCCATTGATATGGCGTTCCAGATCCGGGAGATCTTTGTTTCCAACGGCTATCCCCTGCTGTTCGACTCCCCCACGAACCAACAGTATCCCATCATTCCGGATGAGGAGCTGGCAATCCTGGGTAAGGAGTTCGGCTATGAGTACTGGACTCGGGTGGATGAGACACATTCCGGCGTTCGTTTCTGCGGCAGCTGGGCCACCAAGCAGGAACATGTGGACGCGCTGCGCATGGCCGTTCATGCACTGAAAAAATAGTCCTGCTATATAGACGCAAAACCAGCGCCAAAGGTTTCACCTTTGACGCTGGTTTTCAAATATTTTTCACTGAGATATCACATATTTGAACTTTGACGCCTTTCTTTTCCGCAAAGTCGGCAGCTTTTTCAATGATCAGACTGCGCTCTTTGGTAACCAACTCAGCCAAAAACTGATCCCTCTCATCCTGATTCTTCTGAGATAAGAATTTGTGTACCGCTTTCAGCAGTTCTTCTTTCTTCCCGGCAATCTTCCCTATCAGCCCGCCTTTGGCGGCCAACCTATCAGATACCAGCGGTACTACCAAATCTGCCACGTCGTCATAATCTAAATCGGAGAGCAGAATCTTTACTTCCAGCATATGATTGTTCCCCTTTTCTCTTCGTTTTTCCTCATAGGTACCATATATTCCCCTGTCTGTCAATACGTATCGGCTAAAAATGCCGGAAGCCAACGGCTTCCGGCATTTTTATTCAGTAAGTCTTTTGCGGCGCAATGCTCGTTGCTTCTTTACGCCTTGGGACCGGCAGCCACCACTTCATCACTCATGTGGGTGTACTTCTTGAAATTCTCCACAAAGCTGGCGGCCAGCTTCTTGCAGCTTGCCTCATAAGCAGCCTTGTCCTCCCAGGTATTGGCAGGAATCAGCAGCTCAGAGGGAACGCCTTCAATAGAGGTAGGCACCTGTACGCCGAAGGTAGGATCCGTGACAAACTCACTCTTCTCGATCTCACCGGTGAGGGCGGCCGTGACCATGGCGCGGGTATAGCTGAGCTTCATACGCTTGCCGGTACCGTTCCAACCGGTATTGACCAGATACACCTTGGCGCCGGACTTCTCCACCTTATCTGCCAGCATGGCGGCATATACGGAGGGATCCAGCGGCAGGAAGGGCTCGCCAAAGCAGGTGGAGAACGTAGGCACCGGCTCGGTAACGCCGATCTCCGTACCGGCCACCTTGGAGGTAAAGCCGGAGACGAAATAGTACATGGCCTGGTTCTTATCCAACTTACTGATGGGAGGCAGCACACCATAAGCATCAGCGGTCAGGAAAATGACGGTCTTGGGAACACTGGGGCTCATGCCGGACAACTCGGCATTGGGAATATACTCCACAGGATAGCCCACGCGGGAGTTGACAGCCAGGGAATCGTCATTAAAGTCAAACTCGCGGGTCTCGGGATCCATCACTACGTTTTCCACTAGGGAGCCGAACTTGATGGCGTTATAGATCTCAGGCTCACCCTCGGGAGACAGGTTGATGCACTTGGCATAGCAGCCGCCCTCAAAGTTGAACACAGAGTCGTCTGCCCAGCCGTGCTCGTCGTCACCGATCAGCATACGGTTGGGGTCGGCAGACAGCGTAGTCTTACCGGTGCCGGACAGGCCGAAGAACACAGCGCTGTCACCGTCCTTGCCGATGTTGGCAGAGCAGTGCATGGGGAACACGCCCATCTTAGGCAGCACATAGTTCATCACGGAGAACACGGACTTCTTGATCTCGCCGGCATACTGGGTGCCGCAGATGACCACTTCATGTGCTTCATAGTCCACCAGAATGGCAGCCTCAGAGCGGGTACCGTCGATCTCAGGGATGCACTTGAAGCCAGGCGCGGCAATGATGGTGTAATCCTCGTGGAAGTCCTTCAGCTGCTCGGCAGTAGGACGGCGCAGCAGCTGGTGGATAAACAGGTTCTGGCTGGCCAACTCATTCACAATGCGAAATGCCTTGGTGTACTTGGGATCGGCGCCGGCAAAACCGTCAAAAATAAATACTTCCTTCCCTTGCAGGTAAGCAATGACTTTGGCGCGAATGGCGTCAAACTTGGCCTTCTCAATGGGGCGGTTCACCTTGCCCCACGCAATATCATCATGGACGGCGGGTGTGTCAACGATAAACTTATCGTTGGCGCTGCGGCCGGTGTATTTACCGGTCTTGACCACCAGCGCGCCGGTATTGGACAGTGTACCCTCACCGCGGCGCAATGCATGCTCGGTCAACTGTGCAGGCGTCAAATTACGATAGATGGCCTTGGCATTAATGATGCCCAGCTTTTCCAGTCCGTAAGTTTCCATTTGCAAATCCTCCTATTATAATTTTAATTTGTAAATCGTTCACCCTGTAGTTGAATTATACCATACATTTGGGACAAATAACAATCTTTTTTTCTCGTTTTTCCAAAAAAAATTTTGAATTATGAAAAATTTTGTTTGGGTAATCAGTGAGGATCGCCCGCTGCCAGATGGAGAATGGCTTCCAGAACGCCACCGCCCACCGCAAGCGCCTTATCGGAAGCGCTGTAACAGTATTCCACTTTACACCGCGGATCCACATCGCCGGACTTCATACCCTTATGAACCGGCGTCCCGTCTGCTAACAAGCCCCGCAAAACACCGTCGATGGTGCAGTACATGGGGTGCCCGTTGACCGTTCCGGCCACATCACCGGATCTGACCTGTGCGCCGATCTCCAATACCGTATGGAAAACACCATCATCCGGCGCACGCAAGACCCGCTCGCCGGCGTAGCCGCCGATTAGACCGGGAATATTGGTATTCGGCAGCGCACTTCCTTCATAGATCACCCGCCCAAGCGTATGGCCCCGCATGGTCTCCACCACCGCGTGGCAGTCCTCCCCTGCCGTAAAACCGGGGCCAATGCCGATTACCACAGGAGCGTCTGTAAGCGCAGTGCCAAGATTTCGTTTGGCGAGGATCGCGTCTACCAATGCGTCGGGGCGCAGCACCGTGCGGCAATCGCATTGCGGATCAGTCAAAACCGGAATGTCACCCTGTGCCATGATCCGCTCTGCTGCAGCACAGTCCTCCGCAAACACTGCCCGAACCCCTTCCACTGTTGTCTCACCGTGGACAATTGATTGAGAAAAACAGACGGTGCGCCGAATGGCCGTCGGACGAGGCAGATCAGTCATCACGACCTGAAAGCGTGCCCGGTAAAGCCGAAGCGCGATCCCAGTCGCAATATCTCCGGCGCCGCGGATCAATACACGCATGATAATCCCCTCCTTCCCACCTTTTCCAAGAGGATAACACTTCCGTCGTGGATAGTCAATCCTGACTTGACTTTTTTCCGCTTCCTGTTAGAATAGTAATATGAACAAGTTACGATACAATTTATCCTGCCGTCTGTTTACTGATTCGAAGTGCTTCGGTCCCGGCATTGCGCAGCTGCTGCACCGTGTGGAGCGGCTTCATTCGTTGCGCGCTGCAGCGGCTGAGATGGAGATGGCTTATTCCAAAGCGTGGACCATTGTGAAGAATTCCGAAAACGCGCTGGGGTTTAAGCTTCTGTCTACCACTACCGGCGGAAAACACGGCGGCGGCGCGACGCTGACACCGGAGGGTGCTGCTTTTTTGCAGGCCTATGATGAATTCTGCGGAAAGCTGAATCAATATGGCGACAGGATTTTCACAGAAACCTTTGAAGTATTTCTTCAGAATCAATAAGTTATAGTAAGAGAGACAGCCCGCTTTCATTGAAAAGCAGACTGTCTCTTTATTATGTTTCATTCTTTTTCGATCCACTCCTTGACCTGAAGCAAAGAGTCAAAGACCCCGACGGTTTTTTGTAAAGTTTCATTACTGGGCCGAACCATATCAGGAACGCATACCACAGGTATATGCGCCGCGACGGCGGCCTGTACGCCTGCTTCGCTGTCCTCCATAATGAGAGTATCCTCCGCCGCAATACCTGTTTTGCTGAGGGCCTTCAAAAAAATATCCGGGGCCGGTTTTCCGTTGGTAACCTCCGGCGCATAGGTAAACGTGTCAAAGTACTCTACAACACGATTTTGCCCAAGAATCGTCAGGGCACGTTCCTCCAGACTGGACGTGGCAAGTGAGATCAAGCAGCCGCGCTCTTTCAAAAAAGTGAGCAGTTCGAGCGCACCCTTCTTTAAAGGAATGCCCCGCTGGATATACTCGCCGTCGATCTCACTGGCCAGACGCAGTCCTTCCTTGACACTGATGGGAAGCCCATACTCCGCGATCACATCAGTCATATTGCGCAGAACTGGCCGGCCGCTGTATTTTTCGGCATAGTGGGCCAGTGAAAAGTCATACCCGTAAGGGCGAAGGATATCGCAATAAATACGATACGCAACGATCTCGCTGTCAATAAGCAGACCGTCCAGATCAAAGATAACAGATTGCAGCATATTTCTCCTTTTGACAAGCCGAGCTTGCACTACTTTTCCATTCTTTTGCAGTTGCCGGCACAGCAGGAACAGCCGCCGCGGCAGCAATCAGATCTGCCGCGATGCCGCCGGCAGACACGCACTGCCATTATCACAGCGGCGAAAAGCAGCAGCAGTACCATGATCGTGGACAGATTCATCAGGCCACCCCCAGCAGAAGCAATACCGTGCGCAGAAGACAAGCGCAAACCCATGCGATAGCACACTGCATCAAAACCATACAAACCGCCCATTTGCCGCCCAGCTCTCGACGGACTGAGGCAATGGCCGCTATGCAGGGGGTATACAGCAGGCAAAACACCAAAAGGGAACCGGCGGCGCCTACCGTTAGCAGCGAGGTGATGCCCTCCCCCACCAGTACGGTCAGCGTAGAGACAACGCTTTCCTTGGCGATAAAACCGGTAATCAATGCGGTAGAGATCCGCCAGTCGCCAAAGCCCAGCGGCTTAAAGAGGGGCGCTATGTAACTGGCCAGCAGCGCCAGAATACTGTTTTGGGAATCCTGCACGATCCGGAAGTGCAAATCGAAGGTCTGCAGGAACCAGATCACGATGGTGGCGAGAAAAATCACCGTAAAGGCCCGCTGCAAAAAGTCCTTGGCCTTATCCCACAGGAGCTGTCCCACGTTTTTCAGACCCGGCATACGGTAGTTGGGCAGTTCCATCACAAACGGAACTGCTTCGCCACGAAACAGGGTGCTTTTAAAGATCAGCGCCACAAGAATACCGACGGCGATTCCCAGGAAATAAAGCCCTACCATGATCAGTCCGCCATGCCCGGGGAAAAACGCGGCTGTGAAAAAGCCATAGATCGGCAGCTTCGCCGAGCAGCTCATAAACGGGGTCAGCAGGATCGTCATTCTGCGGTCGCGCGCCGAGGGCAGTGTGCGGCTGGCCATGACACCGGGGACGGTACAGCCGAAACCAATCAGCATGGGTACGATGCTGCGTCCGGAAAGGCCGATCTTTCGCAGCAGCTTATCCATGACAAAGGCCACACGGGCCATATAGCCGGTATCCTCCAACAGGGACAGGAAGAAAAACAGCGTAACGATGATCGGCAGAAAACTCAGCACACTGCCCACACCGTTAAACACACCGTCAATGATCAGAGCCCGCACTGCTTCGTTTACTTCCCACGACACCAATGCATTGCTGACGATCACGGTGAGCCATGCGATGGCTGTTTCCAGCAGTCCCTGCAGCCATGCGCCGATAACGTTGAAGGTCAGGAAAAACACCAGTCCCATGATACCGATAAAGGCCGGAATAGCCGTGTATTTCCCGGTAAGGAACCGGTCGATCTTCTGACTGCGAAGATGCTCTCGGCTTTCACGGGGCTTGACCACCGTAGCGTCTACCAATTCCTTGATGAAAGCAAAGCGCATGTCCGCAATGGCCGCGGCGCGGTCAAGCCCACGTTCCGTTTCCATTTGCACAATGATGTGCTCCAGCATCTCCTGTTCGTTTTTATCCAAGGCCAGCGCATCCATCACCCGTTGGTCACCCTCCACCAATTTTGTGGCGGCGAAGCGAACAGGGATCCCGGCGGCTTTCGCGTGGTCGTCGATCAAATGCATGATCGCGTGAAGGCAGCGATGCACCGCACCGCCGTGATCGTTCATATCACAAAAATCAGTCCGGCCGGGCTTTTCCTGATACTTGGCCACATGCAACGCATGACGCGCCAGTTCATCCACACCCTCGTTCTTGGCGGCGGAAATGGGAACCACAGGGATACCCAGCATGGCCTCCATCTCATTGATGCGGATCGACCCGCCATTGCCCCGTACCTCGTCCATCATATTCAGCGCCAGCACCATAGGAATATCCAACTCCAGCAGCTGCATGGTCAGATACAGGTTACGCTCAATATTGGTGGCGTCCACAATATTGATGATACCGGTCGGTTTCTCATTGATAATAAACTGCCGTGTAACGATCTCCTCGTTGGTATAGGGAGACATGGAATAGATGCCGGGCAGATCTGTGAGCTCCGTATTGGGATATTCCCGGATGGCGCCGCTCTTGCGGTCCACTGTCACGCCCGGGAAGTTGCCCACATGCTGATTTGAGCCGGTCAGTTGATTGAACAGTGTTGTCTTGCCGCAGTTCTGATTGCCGGCCAGGGCAAAAGTCAGAGTGACCCCTTCCGGAAGTGGATGTTCCCCTTCTTTTTCGTGATACCGGCCGCCTTCGCCCAAACCGGGATGCTCACAGCCCAAACAGGGGTCTGCTGCTGACGGCAGCGCATCCGGTTTTCGCTGCTGAACCTTGATGGGTACGATCTCTATTTTTGCCGCATCCGCCAGGCGCAGCGTCAACTCATAGCCATGGATGCGCAATTCCATCGGGTCACCCATGGGGGCAAATTTGACCAGTGTCACATCTGCGCCGGGAATCAGCCCCATGTCCAGAAAATGCTGGCGCAAAGCTCCCTCTCCGCCCACAGTTATGATCCGTGCGGACTGGCCGATCTCAAGCGTATCCAGAGTCATTGTTTTCTCTTGCAATACCATATTCGTGCCTTTCCATTGCTCTGTCAGTTCTTTTGCTATCTTGTTAGTGTACCGTAATCTTTTGCCGCCGTCAAGTCGTTTTTGACAGGGTAAACAAACGGTAAAACGAACGGAAAACTGCAAATTCTCCGTTCGTTTTCATCCTTGCATTATATTCTTTTCTTCGTTAATTTTTCCAGCAGGCTGCGGCAGCCGATTTCTATATCATGCCACGCAGCGTCAAAGTCTCCGGTATACCATGGGTCAGCCACATCGTGAGGGGAAGCTGTGCCATCCAGAAGCAAATGCATCTTCCCTTCCGGATCGCCGCCGCAGATCCGCTGCATACTCCGCAGGTTCACTTTCTCCATGCCGATCAAGAGATCGTAATAGCTATAGTCCTCAGCGCAGAGCTGTCTGGCTGTCTTTCCTTTGCAGCTGATACCGTGTTCCGCCAGCTTCTGCCGTGCGGGAGGATATACAGGGTTTCCGACCTCTTCACGGCTGGTAGCAGCGGAGGCAATCTCAAACTGATCCGCTGTCCCTGCCCTTTTCACCATATCCTTCATGACAAACTCCGCCATTGGGCTGCGGCAGATATTGCCCAGACATATAAACAGGATCCTCGTCATAGCTGCTCCTTATCTATCGTTCTATTCCTTGATTACGGCACAGGACGCAACGCCATAATACCGCAGGCAATCCACCACATGTTGGTCGATCCGCTCACCGCAGACGGCCAACGGAATGGCGGGCGGACAGCTGATGGCCGCTGCCGCTGAGATACGGCCGAGACAATCCCCGATGGGCAGCGTTTCGCTTTCAGAAAACAACGCCTGATGCGGCTTAAGCACTATGTCCGGGCGCGTAACACACGGCGGAAGCTCTGTGATGGCTTCCCTCCGCTCCAAGCTGCACAGTGTTTTCTCAAGATGCCGCAGCGACCCGGCACTGTTTTCCGGCGACAGCATCAACACCACATGATCCGGGTCATAAAACTCAGGATAGATGCCGTTTTCCTCCAAAATTCCAGCGATCCGCATTCCGGTAAAGCCGAACGGCTTCGGACACAGGGTGATCTTCAGCGGCTCGTCTCCGGTCAAAGCATACCCGTGGCCTGTAATCCGTTGTACCAGTGCCTCTTTCTCCGGCAGAAATCTCTCCAGTGCAGCACGAAACGCTGTCATGCGATCGTTGGCTGCGTCCAGCGACTGCAAAATCAGATAGGAGGGGCTGCTGGAGCCAAACAGGGACATGGACGCCTTTGCCTGCTGTGCCAAGGTCGAAGGTGCGTCGTAGGAAATATGCAGATACGCGCCGCCGGTAATCACCGGCAGCGTTTTATGCGCTGAATCGCAGCAAAGATCCGCTCCCCAATCTATGGGATGGCGGGACTGCGGCAGGAATTTCAAATACGCACCGTGGGCGTTGTCCACCAGCAGCAGTACCCCTGCCTGATGGCAGACCTCTGCAATCGCCTGTATATCCAGCATATTCCCCAGATAGTCCGGGCTGGTAAGATACACCGCCACAGGTTTTTTTCCGCCGTTTTGCAGCGAACTTTTCACCTGCTGCGCTGTAATGGGGCAACTGATATAGGAATCGTTGTTCTCCGGATAAAGCCAGCAGATATCAATATCCAGCAGTGCAGCGGCATTGATAAAGGCCTTGTGCGCATTGCGTCCGGCCAATATACAGGGGGCTTGTCCTTTCGACACGGCATACCGGGCGGCAAGATGCAGCATGGTCTGGATGCACAGCGTAGAGCCCCCTGTGGAATAGAATGTATGAGCGCCAAACAATGCGCCGGCTTGTGCCTCGCTTTCGGCAATGATGCCGGAGGCAGTAAACAGCTCGTCCGCCCCGTCGATCTCCGTAATATCGTACGGCTCAAAGCCCAGCATCGGTACGCCCTTGTGCCCCGGCATGTGGAAACGGACGGGCTCATACTGCGTATATCGCCGGACAAAATCGCAGATGGGGGTGCTCATTCCGTCGCTCCCAATTCACGGGCCACGGCCACCATAACAGCACACTCGATCCGTTTGCGGAACAAATCGCAGCCCTGCTGATATACACCCCGTACGGAACCTGTGGCATGATAAGCGTTGGCGGCGCAGCCGCCGGAGCAGTACAGCCGTGCCCAGCAATCCCTGCATTCCTCCCGGGCATAGACATTGCAGGAGGCAAATTCCTCCTGAATGGCGTGATTGCCGACGCCGTTCCATATATCACCCAGTTTGAATTTCTCTTCCCCCACAAACTGATGACAAGGATACAGGTCGCCCCACGGGGTCACCGCCATGTACTCCGTTCCCGAGCCACAGCCGGAAATACGCTTATAGATACAGGGACCGCCCTTCAGATCGATCATGTAGTGATAGAAGGTAAAGGGTTCCCCTTCTTTGTCCCGCTGCAGCATCAGCTCCGCCAGCTTTTCATACTGCTCCATGACGACCGCTTTGTCCGACTCTGTCAAAGCGGCAGGATCGCCGGCGGCGGCCACCACCGGTTCCATGCTCAGTTCGGAAAAGCCCAGATCCAGCATAGTCTTGATGTCCTCGAGAAAATCGGGGTTGGCATGGGTAAACGTGCCGCGCATATAGTAGTTCTTCCCATCACGGGCCGCCACCAGTTTCTGGAACTTGGGCACGATCTTCTCCCAGCTTCCGTTGCCGGCATAGTCCACACGGTAGCGGTCGTGTACCTCCTTGCGTCCATCAAGGCTCAGCACCACATTGCTCATCTCACGGTTGACGAAGTCGATCACATCATCGTCGATCAATACGCCGTTTGTCGTTAATGTAAAGCGGAAATGCTTGTCTTTCTCTTTTTCGATGCTGCGGGCATAGGCAACCAGCTGCTTGACCACGTCAAAGTTCATCAGCGGCTCGCCGCCGAAAAAGTCCACCTCCAGATTATGTCGGGACCCGGAGCGTTCCACCAAAAAGTCCAGCGCACGCTTCCCCACCTCAAAACTCATCAGCGCACGATCACCATGGTATTTTCCCTGACTGGCAAAGCAGTAGGAGCAATTGAGATTGCAGGTGTGGGCAATGTGCAGGCAAAGCGCCTTGATCACGCCGGAGGTCTTGGCCTTCAACTCGCCCGCCATGGGCGCAAAGGAATCCTCGGTAAACAGCTTTCCCGCCGCTTTCAGCTGGGCGATCTGGTCGTAACATTCGCCGATCTCATCAGGCGTCACGCCGTCAGTACCCCGATACTTCTCCCACAGCTTTTTTATGATGGCGTCACGGGGCTCTGTTTCAAACAAAGCAATCACGTCATAAGCCAGTTCGTCCACGGCATGTACCGAACCGGAGCAAATGTCCAGCACAATATTATAACCGCCTAATTGATATTGATGAATCATCTTTTTTCCCTCACGCTAAAAATGCCGCCCGGCAGGGGCGGCATCATAGTTTCAAGTACCCGTTTACTTGCTTTCCTTCTTTTCGCAAGCCTGATTGGCAATACCGCAGCTGGTCTTGCAGGCAGACTGGCAGGAAGTCTGGCACTCGCCGCAGCCGCCCTTCTTGGCGCTCTCACAAAGATCACGAGTCTCGATAGTATTAATGTGTTTCATTTTAAAATGTCCTCCCATTGATTATCTGATAAAGTTATATCACACTGCCGTTCGGTTGTCAATCCAAGTCTATTATTTTAGTAAGACGCAGTTTACAAAATATTTCATTGAATCCTTCGGTTTATCGTTGACGATAGCCTTCGAACGTTGTATAATGTCAAATGTAACCATAATTATCAGATCACTTCACAGATAATCAGGAGGAAATGTACATGATCAACACCATCAATGGAATCTTAGAAGCTGCCAAGGGCGGCAAAACCGGTGTCATCGCCGTCGCCGCTGCCCACGACCAGCCGGTCATTGAGGCCGTGGTGGAAGCCCGCAAGGAGGGTATCGCCACTCCCATTCTGGTGGGCCATGTGGATGAGATCCGCACCATGCTGTCCGGTCTGGGAGAAAATCCCGATGAGTATCAGATCATTGCCGGCGACAGCGATACCGACTGCGCCGCCAAGGCCGTGGCGCTGTGCGCTGATGGCAAGGCCAATTTCCTGATGAAGGGCATTCTGGGCACCGCCGACCTGATGCGCGCTGTATTTAATAAGGAGCACGGCCTGCGCACCAGCCATCTCACCACGCATTGCATGTTCTACGAGATCCCCGCCTATGGCAAAATGGTAATTCTCACCGACGGCGGCGTCAACACCTTCCCCGATCTGGATAAAAAAGCCGAAATTCTGGAAAATGCCGCCATGGTACTGCAAGCACTGGGCTATGAGACGATCAATGCCGCCTGCATCTGCGGCGCAGAGGTAGTCAATCCCAAGATCCAGTCCACCGTGGACGCCGACGCGCTGGCCCATATGACGGAGCGCTGGAGCAAGTACAACATGAACGTCTGCGGCCCTGTGGCGCTGGATCTGGCCGTCAGCAAAGAAGCCTGCCATCACAAGCACTACACCGCTCCGGGCGCAGGCGACGCGGACATCCTGCTGGTACCCAACTATGAAGTGGGTAACGGTATCGGTAAGGCCGCTTCCCTGTTTGGCCACGCCAAAAACGCAGGTATCATTCTGGGCGCCAAGGTGCCTATCGTGCTGGTCTCCCGCGCTGACAGCGCCGAATCCAAGCTGGCTTCCATCGCCGCCGGCAGCGTTCTGGCGCAGCGGATGAATTTAAATTGAGCCCGCAGAATGTTTCGTTTATGTAAAAAAAACGCCTATTTACAGTTTTCTTTGACAATTACTTGACAATCTAAGGAAACCCTCGTATAGTAATAGTTGGTCACGCATACGTTTGAGCCGTATGCACAAAATAACAAAATAAGGAAAAAAGAGGAGCTATTATCATGGTCAATCAGGAATACTACAATTTGGGCACTGCCCCCTCCGTCATCCGTCAGCTGTTCGCCTATGGTTTGGAACAGGCTAAGGTTGTTGGCCCCGAGAAAGTTTATGACTATTCTCTGGGCAATCCCAGCATTCCCGCCCCCAAGAAGGTCAACGAGTCCATCAAGAAAATCGTGGACGAGACGGATTCCATCAAGCTGCACGGCTATTCCATGGCTCCCGGCTTTGATGAGGCCCGTACCGCCGTCGCAAAGGATCTGGCTGCCCGCTTTGGTCTGGATGTAAAGGCCAGCGAACTGTTCTTCACCTGCGGTGCCGCTCCCGCTCTGATCTCCATCATCAAGGCTCTGACGATCGATGCCGACACCGAGATCATGGCGATCGCCCCCTTCTTCCCTGAGTATCGTCCCTTCGTCACTGCCAACGGCGGCAAGCTGGTGGTGGTGCCCGCTGATACCAAGGCTTTCCAGATCCATCTGGACGCTGTTGAGGAGCGTATCACCAAGCATACCCAGGCGATCATTGTCAACTCCCCCAACAACCCCTCCGGCGTTGTGTATACTGAGGAGACCCTGAAGGGGCTGGCTGCCCTGCTGGAGCGCAAGAGTGCCGAATATGGTCATCCCATCTACATCATTGCTGACGAGCCTTACCGTGAATTGGTATACGGCGGCGTGAAGGTTCCCTTCATCCCCTGCCTTTACAAGAACACCATCGTTTGCTACTCCTATTCCAAGTCCCTGTCCCTGCCCGGCGAGCGTATCGGTTATGTCTATGTTCCCGGCTTTGCTGATGACAGCCACGCTGTCTACGCTGCCATCTCCGGTGCAGCCCGCATCATGGGCCATGTGTGTCCTCCCACGCTGATGCAGAAGGTCATCGAGCTGTGCGCTGAGGAGCGGCCTGATCTGGTGGCTTACGATGAGAACCGCAATCTGCTGTACAACAGCCTGACCGAGATGGGCTATGAGTGCGCCAAGCCCGACGGTGCCTTCTATCTGTTTGTTAAGGCCCCCAACGGTGACGCCGTCGCTTTCTCTGAGAAGGCCAAGCTGGAGCACAATCTTCTGGTGGTTCCCGCTGACGGCTTTGGCTGCCCCGGCTTCTTCCGCCTGAGCTATTGCGTGTCCAATGACATGATCCGCCGCAGTTTGCCCGCCTTCAAGGCCATGATTGAATCTTACAAGTAAGAGATGCATTTATGAATTGCCGCATCCACAAGGATGCGGCAATTATTTTTATCAGATTTAGTCGTTTTTTCTCTTGTCATACGAGAAATGCTTCGCTATAATAGGATGCATATTTTTATGAAAGAGGTGCTAAGGCATGAGTAAGGTTTTCATTCCCGCCGGTTACAAAACGCCGCTGTCTGTCTATGAAATGCAGCGTGCTATCGAGTTTATTAAGAGTAACTTCCAGGTCAATTTGGGGCAGGCACTGAATCTGCGTCGAGTCTCCGCTCCTCTGTTTGTCCGTGAGGATTCCGGTTTGAATGATAACCTGAATGGCGTAGAGCGGCCTGTTTCTTTTGATATCCCCGATGTGGGGGCTAACGGTCAGGTGGTTCATTCCCTGGCCAAGTGGAAGCGTCTGGCGCTGAAGCGTTATGAGTTCAACGTGGGCAAGGGCCTGTTTACCGATATGAACGCCATCCGCCGTGACGAAGAGGTGGATAACCTCCACTCTGTCTATGTGGATCAGTGGGACTGGGAAAAAGTTATTTCCCGTGAGGACCGCAATGTGAACTACCTGAAACAGACCGTCCGTGCGATCGTCGGCGCTGTCGCTGAGACCAACGACGCTTTGCAGATCGCTTTCCCCAGCCTGCATACCCAGATCGACCGTGAGGTCTATTTCGTTACCACGCAGGAGTTGGAGGATCGTTGGCCTGATCTGACGCCGAAGGAGCGCGAAAACGCGATTTGTCGTGAGCATCATACTGTGTTCCTGATGCAGATCGGTGATAACCTGAAGCGTTCCGGCAAGCCCCATGATGGCCGCGCCCCTGACTATGATGACTGGTCCTTGAACGGCGATATTCTGCTGTATAGCCAGCTGCTGGACAGCGCTTTCGAAATCTCCTCCATGGGTATCCGTGTGGACGAGGCCGCCATGGATTATCAGCTGAACGCCCGCGGCTGCAATGAGCGCCGTGAACTGCCCTTCCACAAGATGCTGCTGAATGGGGAACTGCCGCTGACCATCGGCGGCGGTATTGGACAGTCCCGCCTGTGCATGATCATGATCGGCACCTGCCATATCGGTGAAGTGCAAGCCAGCCTTTGGGATAAGGAAACGGAAAATGTCTGCGCAGACGCTGGTATCATGCTGCTGTAAAGGTATACTACATGACATAAAAAGGAAGGCTTTGCAAATGCAAAGCCTTCCTTTTTATACGGTCTGCTACCGCAGCGTATCTTCCAGATCCTGGAGTGTTTCCAGTATTTCATCAAAACCGGAAAGATCGTTGTTTGCCAGGATATCTTCTGCACGGCGCATATCCTGAAGAAGTGTTTCATTCATATTGGCATACCGACTGCGCTGTGTCTGACACCATGCCCGCTGTGCGTCAATACACTGATGCAGCTTGGCAAACGCCTCTGTGCGGAACTCCTCTGTGCGGCGATGGGCGTTGATCTCAATATCTGCAATGTGTTCCTTCAAATGAGCATATTCATCCGCGGCAGCATGCAACGATACATTTTCCTGGCGCAGCATTTCATTTTGCTCCTTCAATTCTGACACCATGCTCTGAGCATCTGCCAACTGCTGCTGCAAGATCTCCTGATCGACGCCATCCTGCTTGTATTGTTTTGCCTGAGTATGGAGAGTGCGAAGCGCCAGCTCAATCCGCTCATTATCCTCTTTCAATTTTGCATTCTCGCTCTCCAGTGCTTCAATTCGCTCCTGTGATTCTTTTGCAGATTTTTCGATATAGTTAATCACGTCCTCACGGTCAAAACCGCCAAACACGCAGGTTTTAAAATTAGTACTCATGCTGCACGTCCCTCCCACGAGAATTTATCTTTATTGCTTAATACGATACCATAAATACTTGGAATTGACAACCCAGAAAAAATCAAAAAAAGAAAAAATACCTCTTGCTTTTTGCAAATTTATATGGTAATATAATCAAGTCGTCTGAAGAACATGCGCCGTTAGCTCAGCTGGATAGAGCGTCTGGCTACGGACCAGAAGGCCGGGGGTTCGAATCCCTCACGGCGTGCCAAAACACCGCGTACCTGATAGGTGCGCGGTGTTTTGTTTTTTTGGTAAGATCATTCTAAGGTGTTATTGCACCGCACAGCAGCCTGTCTGACAGTTGTCGTCATTCCTTTTCTTTCCTGACTTTCCCGCATAATAGGAAGTATAGTGTGATCAGCCATGTCAGAATGCCCATAACTTTTTCTCCATCGCTGAGGGGATGATCCGGTATCGTCCACACGCCGGAAAATCGCAGGATAAGCAATGCTGTGTAGCAGGCAAGGAGTACAGCGCCTGCAATACGCCATCTTTTCACATGATGGCGAAAGACCCAGAAGAGAATACCAATTCCTAAAAGTGTCATACAGCCGAACTGCATCAGGTTATATCTGACTTGCCCGGAAATAGTCGTAATGGCCATAAAAACAACCACAAGGAACCATAAATCAAGAGAAATCCTGAAAGATTCTTTTTCATCCTGCATCTCCTCCCATCCCATTCTTCTGTACCACAGTCTGCTTTTACTCTTTTATTTGGTGCGCCCCACCATACGGTCAGCCAACTCCCACAAGAACATATGATCCGACCAGTTGGCCACGGCAGACTTGGCCGCCTCCGTGCAGCGCTCCACCTCCCTGGCGCAGCCATCCAGCCCCAGCACATCCACAAAAGTGACCTTGCCCTCTTCCCTATCGGAGCCAATGGGCTTGCCGAACACCGCAGCGTCGCCCATCACATCCAGCATATCGTCCCGGATCTGGAATGCCCGTCCGATACCGTCGGCGTAAGTCAACGCCTGTGAGCGCATTCCGGCGTTCATCTTGGCCGCCACACAGCCCAGTTCCACCGCACCGGAGATCATCATACCGGTCTTGAGGCGGTTCAGCTGTGTCAGTCCTTCCGCATCACTGACATCGTATACGGTGTCCAGCACCTGGCCGCCCACCATACCGTCGGCGCCGCAGGCACGCACCAAGACCCGCAGGGCCTCCAGCCGCGTGTCGGCGGACAGCATGGGCGCGTCCAAAATCAGCCGGAACGCCTCCGGCTGCAGGGCGTCACCCGCCAGAACGGCCAACGTCTCGCCGAAGGCTTTGTGGCAGGTCGGCTTGCCCCGCCGCAAATCGTCATCATCCATGCAGGGCAGATCGTCGTGGATGAGACTATAATTATGCACCAGTTCCAGTGCGCAGGCAAAAGGCAGCGCCAGATGCCAGTCGATGCCGCCCAAGCGGGCAAACTCCAGCGTCAGCACCGGGCGGATACGCTTACCACCGCCCAGAATCGCATAGCGCATGGCCTCATACAGCTTGCCATAGGCCACGTCACGGGTAAACAGGCCATTCAGATAGCCCTCGATCGCCTGCTGGTATTCCTTGTATCTTGCTTCGTAATCCATATTATTCCTCGCTTAAAAAGTCACTTTCCACCGGCGCGCCGTCAGGGCCCTTCATCAGCTTGACCACCTGCTGCTCCGCCTTATCCAGTTCACTTCGGCACAGGCCCACCAGCTTGGTGCCCTCCTCAAACAGCTTCAGAGAGTCGCTCAGCTGTGCGTCGCCTTTTTCCAGCTTGCTGACGATCTCCTCCAGCCGGGCCATGTTCTCCTCAAACGTCTTTTTTGCCGCCATATGTCACTCCTCCTTACCGTCAATGGTACGTTCCACCGTGCAGTCCAGCGCACCCTGCTCCAGCTGCACATGTATTTTGTCGCCTGCCGCCGCCTGACGGCTCGTCCGCAGCACTGTGCCGTCCGCCGCCTGAACCATGGCATATCCCCGTCCCAGTACCTTCAGCGGACTGAGAGCGTCCAGCGACGCTGCCAGTGCGGTAAACTGCTGCTGCCGCGCACCCAACTGCCGGTGAGCCGTCAGCCCAAGCCGCTGCTGTACGCTGTCCAATTGCATTCGCCGGTCCTCAATAAAGGCCATGGGGTCGGTCAATACCCGCTTGGCGGCCAGCGCTTTCAACTGCCTGTCCGCTTTTTCCAAAGTGTTCAGCGTCCCCTGCGCTATGGCGCGGCCGGCACTGTCCAACTGCTTGCGCAGTTCCACCTGATCCGGCACGGCGATCTCCGCCGCGTTGGAGGGCGTGGATGCCCGACGGTCCGCCACAAAATCGGAGATGGTCACATCAGGTTCGTGGCCTACGGCGGAGATGACCGGGATCTCCGAGGCGTAAATGGCCCGGGCTACCCGTTCGTCATTGAATGCCCACAGATCCTCGATAGATCCACCGCCACGACCCACGATCAGCACATCCGCCAGCTGCCAGCGGTTGGCATAGCGAATGGCGCCCACGATCTCCGGCGGTGCTTCCACACCCTGCACCCGCACCGGCAGCAGCAGCACCTTGGCAATGGGATACCGCCGCCGCAGAATGCGGATCATGTCGTGTACCGCGGCGCCCGCCGAAGATGTGACGATGGCAATGCGCTGAGGGTACGGCGGCAGCGGCTTTTTGTGGGCGGGATCAAACAGGCCCTCCTGGTTCAGCTTCTCCTTCAGCTGCTCAAAGGCCACATACAGGTCGCCGATGCCGTCCGCCGATAACGACGTACAGTACAGCTGATACGCACCGTCCCGGGGATAGACGCTGATGCGGCCGCCGGCGATCACCTGCATACCGCTCTCCGGCCGGAATCGCAGCTTCCCCGCACTGCTCCGGAACATGACGCATCGAATGGCACTCTCGCCATCCTTCAGCGTGAAATAGTGGTGTCCCGAGGGATAGATCTTGTAATTGGACAGTTCGCCGCGGATCAACAGCTCGTTAAGCTGCGGCACGTCGTCGATGAGCTGCTTGATATATTGGTTGACTTCCGTCACGCTGAAAACGCGCTGTTCCATGGCTCCTCCTGTAAAAAAGGCAGGGCCCTTTGCCCTGCCCTTTGATTTGGCCGCTTATTCCTTGACCTCCTGCCGCAGGAAACTGCCCAGAATGCCGTTGACGAACTTCGCCGTTTCCGGCTCGTCATACTTGCGGGTCAGCTCTACCGCCTCATTGATGGCGACACCGTGAGGAATGTCCGGCATGTACATGATCTCGTACATGGCCAGCCGCATAATAGCGGAGGCCACCAGCGAAATGCGCTCAAAGCGCCATCCCTTGGCGTACTTTTCGATATAGGTATCCAGTTCGGCAGCATGCTCCGCCACCCCGGAAACCAGACGGCGGATATAACTCTCCTGCTTGGCATTGGGCAGCTGCGCATACAGCTCACACTCAGGCGCCAGCTCCGCAAATTTCTCGTCGGACAGATACTGGTCCAGGAAATCCACGATGGGCAGATCGGTAAAGCTCAGTTCAAACGCCAGATGCATGGCGATCTCACGGGCGGTATTGCGTGTCATATTCTTCTCTCTCTTTTTCTCCGTTTAGTTGAAGCTGATGCCGCCCACATGGATATTTACGGCGGATACAGGATAGCCTGTGGTGCTCTCCAAGGCCTGATATACGGCGTTTTGTGCTTTCTTGGCCACCTCGCCGATGGTGCAGCCGTATCGCACTGTGATGAATACGTTTACCATGATGGCGTCGCCGTCCATCTCTACCCGGACCCCCCGGGATGTCATTTTCTTTCCGCCCATGAAATCCGACACATTGGCGCTCATCAGGCCGGTCACGTTTTCAACCTCCAGCACGGCGGCAGATGCGATGGACGCCACCACCTCTTCCGAAATCTGGATGGTGCCCAATTCCTCCTGATGGCTCATATACTCTTTATTTTCAGGCATAACGTTTGCGTCTCCTTGTAAATAATCTCATTCGTACAAATCAGTATACCATTTCTATGAGGAAATTACAACAACAATTTACTGATCCGCTTCCATGATTTTGATCTGCCCGGCAGTATACTGGGTTTCATTGATCACGATGTCCTTGATCCGGGCCACGTCAGTAGCCGTCAGTCCCTCCTCGCCGGAGGCCACTACCACACTGCAGGAATCCGAACCCATGAACACCACACAGTCGGCATAGCCCTTGGCCGTCACCAGATTCTCGATCTGAGACTCCGCCACCGTGTAGCCTGCCAACACCTGCAGCGTCTGACTGGCCTCGTTGCACACATCCTCTGTGGCATTTTCGTCTATCTCCGCCTCCTGCAGCATGCTGATGGCGCTGTCCCTGGCCTGCTTGCGGCTCAGCCGCGCCGTGGCAAAGTAGTCATTCTCTGCGGCGTCATTTGTCACAGATACGCCTTCACCGTTCTCATTGACCAGCGTGGCCTGCCCCAGGATCTTGTCGGTCTCCGCCACATTGTCGGCATAGCGCCAGTTCAGGTACACGGATGCTCCCACCAGCACCAGTACCGCCAGCACTACCGCCGGCCGTTTCCAGTTCTTCTTCCATTGGATTTTCATGCTTTTGCCCTCCTGCTTTCCGCTATATTTTTCCTGCTATACTTATTTCCATTGCACCACTGTGATCTTATCGCTGCCCAGTCCTGTCAGCACCGACACCGCCTGGATCACCGCCAAATGGACGCTGCTGTCACCCGCGCCCTGACACACCACCACCGCGCCCTGATACACCGGATAGGTCTGCTCCGTCACCACTACATCCTCATAGCCGCTGCCCCGGTTCAGTGTGACCACATCCCGCTCCTGTCGGTCCTCCGTATCCCGCAGGCTGGTGCTGCGGTTTTCCGCCAGCTGCAGGGATGATCCGCTTTTCAGCGTCAGCATCACCTCTACCTGTCCCACACCCCGGATACGGCCCAGCAGCCGTTCCAGCCGCTGCTCCGTCTCCGCCAGCGAGTAGGCCTCGGATACGTTTACCGGCTCCGTCGTGTCCTGCTGCTCTTTTCCGCCGGAGGGCAGCAGCATCAGCACCACACCTACCAGCGCCACCAGCGCCACATATTTGTACTTTTTTACATAGGATATGAGCTTCTCCTTCGCCATATGCCTCACTCCGTTTCCTGCCAGCGCTGGTGCATCTCATCGATCCCCAAATCGGCCCGGATGATCTGTGAAAGCGCTGTATTCTTTGGAATGTCCAGCGTCACCTCCACCGGAAAGGGCACGCCGTCGCGTACCTGACAGGTCACCTCCGGGTGGCATACAACACCCAGCTGCGCCGCTTTTTCTGAAATATATGCGGCTGTCTCCTCTTGTATGAGCGTTTCCATCTCCTGTTGGTTGGCGGCAGTATATGTCTCCGTCTGCTGCTGGATGGTTCGCTCCCACTCCTCATATTGCAAATGCAGTTCCCCCGGCGCCAGCGCCAGCAGCGGGCGGACCACTACCAACAGCATCACAAGACCGCCGGTGCATTTGGCAATGGTCAGCAGCGCCCCTTTTGGCACCAATGCGTACAATATGGACAGCGCCATAGCCGCCGCCATAACGCCGAACAGCCATGTCCGTAAAATACTCATGGGATCACCACCGATACAGAAGATGTAATGGAGATCAACAACAGCAGTGCACAGCTGCCTACCATGCCCAGTACCAAGCCGAAAGCGCTGCCCAGCGCGTTGATCAGCTCCACCAGTGTGCCGCTTCCGGCGGTTCCTGCCAGAAAAGCGGTGAGTTTATAGAGCAGATATTGTACCGCCATCCGGAGAAACGGCGTCAGACAGGTAGCCAACACTGCCAACAGTCCCAAAATGCCTACTGAATTTTTTAAAAGCCCCGCGCCGGACAGCACACTGCCGCTGGCCTGCGAGATGATACCGCCCACCACCGGAACCGCCGTTGAGATCACGGTGCGGGTCATTTGCAGCGCCAGAGCATCCGCGGAAGTTGAGACAGCACCGGTCATGGTAAGGTAGCCGGTAAACAGCACCAGTGAGCCGGTCAGCGCCCATGTCACCACTTTTTTGATGCCGACGGCAACTCTTTTCAGCGGGTCGCCGGGCAGCATGGCATTGGCGGAAGCTGCCGCCACATAGAAATACACCAACGGCAGTAAGACATTGCGGATCAGTGACAGCAGAAGGTCAGCAAAAAATACCGTGGCCACCTGCCGCGCGCCGGCCGAAACGATGCCTCCGCTGGCCGCTACCGCCGCCGCCAGTGTGGGCAGCAGTGCCTTGCCCAGCACGTCCAGCTGTTCCATTGTCTCCGTTCCGGCGCCCATCATGGTCTGCACGTCGCCTGCCGCTGTCATGGTGATGACCAGTACAAAGGACAGAGGGACGAAATTGGCGATCAAGGGATGATCTGCTGCCTGAAAACTGCCCTCCGCCACACCGTACAGCAGGACGGCCCCCAGCAGCACCACCATGACCCGCAGGCTGCTGCGGAAATTGGCAGCCAGCAGATCGCAGGCTTTATCCCACAGCCGGGCCAATCCCTCAGACAGTGTGCCGCTGTCGGCAGCATCCTCCTCCAGCTGCTCCAACAATTCCCGGGCATCGGGAGACAATGCATTGTCTACCGTTTCAGGCAGCGAAGCCCATACCCAAACGGTACACAACCACAGGATCTGGACCCCAATAACGGCGGTTATGACCCCTTTTTTCACATCAATCCCTCCAGCATCCGCCATGCAGCCCGAAACAGGGGTAACGACACCAGTATAGCGGCAAAGGCACCGGCGATTTCCACCAGGCTTGCCATGGCCCCCTCTCCCGCGTCCCGGCACAGCGCGCCGCCAACGCGGCTGATCAGGGCAATGGCGACCGTTTTCAGCAGCGGGACGAACAGTTCCACCGACAAACCGCCCCAGTCCAGCAGTTCCCGCAGGAACGAGATGACCTCCTCCAATCCCCGGGCCAGCGCCGTAAGCACCACAACGCATACCGCCAGCGCCAGCAGCAGCGCCGTGTCAGGGCTTGTCTTTTTTAAAAGCGCTGTCAGCAGTGCGCCCAACAGGCACACCGCTGCGATTTTTGCCGCCGTTTCCATTACAGGGAAAACAGCCGTTTTACCAGATCGAACAGGTCGCTGATCTGCTGCAAAAGCATCATCAGCACCACGATCAGGCCTGCCAGTGTGGTCAGCAGCGCCTGTTCATCCCGACCGGAGCGCACTAGTATCAGATTCAGTACCGCCACCAGTATCCCGATGGCGGCGATCTTGAAGATCAGATCCACATCCATGCTTTTCTCCTCACATCAGTAAAATGATCAACAGTCCCGCTCCGGACAGTGCCCCCGCCAGCCACAGCTTTGTTCCCTGACGCTGTTCCTGCCGGCGGCGCTGGCAGCAGTCTTTCAGCTGCCGGGCGGTATACAGCAGCGCGGCGGTCAGTTTTTCCTCATCGCCGGTCAGTTCCAGCGCCGTCAGCAACTCGCCGCCTACGGCAAGAGTGGAAAACATGCGATGCCACGCCTCTTGCAGCGGTATGCCCTGCCGCAGCTGCTTCTCTATTTTTTGGAAGTACGGCCCCGCCAGCGGGTATCGCTTCAAGGATGCCAGAATGTCCGGCATTGCCATCCGCTGCCAGCGAATGGCAGCCGCCATGGTATCCAGCGCTGCAGCCAATTCCTGCAGCAGCTGTGTCTGCCGATTTCTGGTACGCAGCTGTGCTGTAAAGACCCAAAGGGCCGCCGCCGCGATGAGGGCCGCTCCCAGCAGCTTACCCGTCACAGCGCCGCTACCTGATAGCGGCGCTCCCCGCCATGGCGGGTAATGATGACCGCTTTTTCAAACACCTTCAGCTTCAACAGCTGGGAAAACAACGGCTTGCGCTTCAGCTCCTCCACATCTGCCGCATGAATGGTGGCCAGCAGCGCTACACCGCAGTTGGCGGCCGCCGCCATGGCGTACAGATCCTCCCGGACGGTGATCTCGTCCACGGCGATAATCTGCGGGTTGGCGGCCCGCAGCAATATGGGGATCCCCGCCGCCTTAGGGCAGCCGTCCAGCACGTCCGTATGGCAGCCCACCGCCAATTGGGGCACACCCCGGTGCATTCCGGCGATCTCTCCCCGCTCATCCACTACTGCCACCCGCTGGGCGGCACGGCCCTCTAAGCCATCGGACAGACTGCGGATCATGTCCCGCAGCAGCGTGGTCTTGCCCAGTCCCGGTGGTGAGAGCAGCACGGTGGAGCAGAATCGTTCCCCCTCCCAAAGCTGCGGCAGCACCGTGTCGGACAGTCCCTCCTGTTCCCTTCCGATGCGGATGCAGACAGAGGACAGATCTCTCAGATTGCGGCTGTCACCCTCCCGCAACACCACCGTGCCGCATACCCCCACACGGAAACCGCCGGGTGCCGTCAGGTATCCCTGCGCCAACGTGTCAGTGACGGCGTAGCGGGAGTAGCCTGTCACCAGATCGCACAGCTGCTCCAGATCTGCCTGGGACACCCGCGGCAGAGGCTGCTCCTGAGAGGGCCAGACCTCCCCTTCCGGCAGCAGCACCGTCATAGGCTGTCCGGTTCGCAGCCGCAGTTCCTCCGCCAGCACCTTTTGATGATCCGGTAATTGCCGGGCCAGCCGCTGCCATTTGGGCGGCAGCAGCAGCACCGCCTGCTCATATCGTGAGATGGCGTATCGCTCGTCCATCCGACCACTTCCCTGTTGTTTGATACTCCACTGTATGATGGCTTGTTCGGGGATATGACAACAAAAAAACACGCCCTTGCCCAGTGACAAGAGCGTGTGTCGGTATCGTTTTTTATCAGGCGTTATCCGCCGTACAGTGCCGTCACCAGTTGGGAATAGACCTGCTCCGGGTTGTGCTTGAAGCGCTGGGCCAAGTCCTCGGCCATCTCCCGGGTGGCCACCATGAGCTGCAGGCGCATAACATTGTCCACATCGTCGCTGAGACTCAGTTCCACGGTGTAGGTGCCGTTGGTCCGGCGCTCTACCCTCGCCCGAACCTGCGCCCGGCGTACCAGCTCCTGCCGGTGGGCGGCGATCAGTCTGTCCGCCTTCATGCGGACGGAATAGGGCAGGCTGGATTGACAGATCTCGCTGTTTTTGAGACCCTTGGGTGTGATGGCGTACTGCTGGTGTTCATTGATGCGCAGATGATCGGTCTTGACCAGTTCATTGAGACACTGGGAAAAATCGAAATAGTCGATGCCGTCGTCGATCATGGTGAGCGCCTGTATATCACTCAGCGGCATGGGTTCCGCTACACCGGCGGTCACATAGAGAATCAGAAATTTGATCTCCAGCTTGTCACGGATAAAGCCAACGCTCATAGCATCACGCTCCCTTCCCTTTTCATGATACGGAAATTGTGCTCATTTGTCAACACGGGCAGGTCAGCCCTCCCGCACCACCACGTTTTCCTCTCCCAGCCATTGGCGGCACTCCGCCAGCAGGGCCGGATGGTACAGACATTTCCCCGCCAGCAGCTTGCCGGTGTCGGCAAGGCGGATCTTCACCGGGGTCTCCCCCTCGAACATGGTCATCACCAGACGGATATGCCGGAACGCTACGCTGTCCATACCGGGAACGCGCAGGAAGATGGCCGCGGCCTTCTTTGTCTCCGGCTGCACCGGTGTGGACGGAACGGCATTGGTGTCCAGCGGATACAGGGTATCACACATGATCTGGGGAGGCTTTTCATCCCGCACCGACAGCCGCCCTTTCACCAGCACCGGCGTATTGACAGCCATATAGCTGCCGCACTGCTCGATGGTACGGCTGAAGCACAGCAATTCGATGGACGATACCTCGTCCTCCACCACCACATAGGCCATGAGGGTGTTGTTTTTGGTGGTTCGGGTCCGGTTGGAAGTGACGATACCGGCCACGGTGACGTTCTGCCCGTCGGCATAGCGGGTAGGCCCTCCCTCGGCAGCAAAGTCCTCCAGAAGATCGTGGATCGGTACCGCACCGGCGGCACGGGCTGCGGCACGGTAGTCGTTCATGGGGTGGCCGCTGAGGTACAGGCCCGTAGTCTCCTTTTCCATGAACATCCGCTCGGTGGCGGTGTATTCCGGCACTTCAGGCAGGTGGATGGCAGCCGCCTGTTCACCATTCCCGGCGGCCATGCCGAACATATCCAGCTGACCCTCTACGTTGACCTTGCGGCTGCCGGCAATGGCGTCCAGCACCTTTTCGTAGACCTGCATCAGTTGGGAACGAAAAGCCCCCATGGTATCGAAAGCCCCGGCCTTGATGAGATTCTCCACAGCCCGCTTATTCATATCTCCGCAGTCGAACATCCGCTCGCAGAAATCCTGGAATGAGGTGAACAGGCCGCCCTTATCCCGCTCACGCACCAGCGCCTGAATAAAGCCCCGGCCGATGTTCTTGATGGCCACAAGGCCGAAACGGATGCCGCCCTCCTCCACCGTGAAGCCGTCATAGGAACGGTTCACGTCCGGCGGCAGCAGGGAGAGAGAACACTCACGGCACTCGGCAATATACTCCGCTACCTTGTCGGAGTTGTCCAGCACGGAGGTCAGCAGCGCCGCCATATACTCCTTGGTATAGTGGCACTTGAAATACGCCGTCTGATAGGCCACCACCGCGTAGCTGACGGCGTGGGCCTTGTTGAAGGCGTAGTTGGCAAAATCATAGATCTCGTCGTAAATGGCCTGTGCCGTAGCTTCCGGGATACCGTTGGCCACGCAGCCCCGGATATTCCGTGCCGCATCGCCGTGGAGGAACGCCTCCCGCTCCCGCTCTACGTCCTTGGCCTTCTTCTTGGACATGGCACGGCGCACCATATCCGCCTGTCCCAGCGAATAGCCCGCCAGCTCCTGAAAGATCTTGATGACCTGCTCCTGATAGACGATGCAGCCGTAGGTGCCTGACAGGATCGGCTTCAAAGACGGGTGTTTATACGTCACCAGTTTAGGGTCATGCTTGCATGCGATGAACCGGGGAATAGACTCCATGGGTCCGGGACGGTACAGGGCTATGATAGCGGTGATATCCTCAATAGACTGGGGCTTCAGGCCCAGACACACACCGGTCATGCCGGTGGACTCCATCTGGAACACACCGGAGGTGCGGCCCTCCGTCAGCATCTGAAAGACCTCCGGATCATCCATAGGGATCTTCTCCAGATCGAAGTCCGGCTCATATTGGCGCACCATCTTCACCGCATCCGCCAGCACCGTCAGGTTCCGCAGACCCAGAAAGTCCATTTTCAGCAGGCCCAGCTCCTCCAGTGTGACCATGTTATATTGACAGACAATGGATTCGTCGTTGCGGGCCAGAGGCACATACTCATACACCGGCAATCGGGTGATGACTACGCCGGCGGCGTGGGTGGAGGCGTGGCGGGGCATCCCCTCCAGCGCCTTGGCGGTGTCGATGAGTTTTTTCACCCGTTCATCGGACTCATAGAGATCGGACAGCTGCCTAGACAGCCGCAGCGCGTCATCCAGCGTGATATGCAGCGCGCCTGGGCCGGAGGGCACCAGCTTGGCTACCACGTCCACCTCGGCATAGGTCATGTTCAGCGCACGACCCACGTCACGGATGGCGCCACGGGCCGCCATGGTACCGAAGGTGACGATCTGAGCCACATGGTCGTCGCCGTATTTGCGGCGGACATACTCCACCACCTCACCCCGGCGGGTATCGCCGAAGTCCATGTCGATATCCGGCATGGACACACGCTCCGGGTTCAGAAAGCGCTCAAAATACAGCTGATACTGCATGGGGTCAATGTCGGTGATATGCAGGCAGTAGGCCACCATGGAGCCGGCAGCACTGCCGCGGCCGGGACCGACGGGGATCCCCGCCTCCCGGGCATAGCGCACAAAGTCAGACACAATGAGAAAATAGTCCGTAAAGCCCATCTTCTCAATCATAGCCAGTTCGTATTCCAGCTGCTGCCGGTAATCCGGCTTCTCGTCGCCGTAGCGCTGGGCAAAGCCCTCGTCACACAGCTTGCGCAGATAGGTGGGGGAATCGTAGCCGGGAGGCAGCTTGAATTCCGGCAAATGGTACTTGCCGAAGATAAATTCCAGCTGACAGCGATCCGCGATGCGCTGGGTGTTCTCCACAGCGTCCGGGTAGCCGGAGAATAGGGCCTCCATTTCCTCCGTAGAGCGGAGGTAGAAGTTCCGGGGCTCATAGCGCATGCGGTTTTCATCATCCACGGTCTTGCCGGTCTGGATGCACAGCAGCACGTCATGGCTCTCGGCATCCTCATGGCGGAGGTAGTGGGCATCGTTGGTGCACACCAGCGGGATGCCGGTCTCATTGTGCATCCGCAGCAGGGCACGGTTGACGGTGGTCTGGTCCGCGATGCCGTGATCCTGCAGCTCCAAATAGAAATTGTCCTTCCCCAGAATGTCCTGCAGTTCCAGCGCATAGGCCTTGGCCCCATCGTAGTCGCCATTCAAAATGCGGCGGGGAATCTCACCGGCAAGACACGCGGACAAGCCGATCAGCCCCTCGCTGTGAGCGCGGAGCAGGTCAAGATCGATGCGGGGCTTGATGTAAAACCCCTCGATATACGCCTGTGACACCATGTAGGACAGATTGCGGTAGCCGGTCTCATTCTTGCACAGCAGCACCAGATGGCGGGATTCGGCGTCAAATTCGTGCTGCTTGTCCAGACGGGTACGGCGCGCCACATATACCTCGCAGCCAATGACGGGGTGGATCCCCTCCGCTTTGCAGGCACGGTAGAAATCGATAACGCCGTACATGGCGCCGTGGTCGGTGATGGCGCAGGCAGTCTGCCCCATCTCCTTGACCAGCTTGGGCAGGTCCCGGATGCGGCAGGCGCCGTCTAACAGGCTATACTCTGTATGGACGTGGAGATGAGCAAAGGACATGTCACTGTGCCTCCAGCTCTTCCAGCATGCCGCACAGCATCTCCACACCGGAGACCACCAGCAAACAGCAATGGTGGGTCACACCCAGTTCCCGGGCAATACTTGTTCCCTCAATCTCCTGCTCAGCCAGCAGTTCATGGCAATTCAGCTGGCGGAAACGCTGCCGGAAGCGGCGCTGGAACTCCTTGACCAGCTGAGTGGAGCGTTTCTTCCCCTCAGGGCCATTTTCCAGCGTACTGGGATAGGCCATGCCCAGCACTACCACGCAGGCGCTGATCACGCCGCAAACGCCGCCGCAGCGCATACCGCCGCCAAAGCCGCTGGCAAGCGCCATGCTCTGCTCCTCGGTAAAACCGGTGATATCCGTAAAGGCCGCCAGCACACTCTGGCCGCAATTCAGGCCTTTTTCGTGGTATTCCATCGCTTTTTGACATCTTTCCCGCGTTGTCATGACAGTTTCCGCGCCTCCTCCATGATCTTTCGTATCCGATGGTTCAAACAGGATTTACTGATGGGCGGATCAAACAGTGCCGCCAGCTGTGTCAGCGGCAGCTCCGGGTTCTGCATCCGAAGCCGGGCCGTCTCCTGTATCTTTTCGGGCAGCTTTTCCAGCTGTCCGTGCTGTTTCAGTGTTTCGATGGCCTCCTGCTGGGCCGCCACGGCGTCCAGCGTCTTGTTGACGTTGGCCATGTCGCAGTTCATGGCACGGTTGGCACCGTTGCGGATCTCCTTGTCCACCTTGGCGGTCATGATCTCAGTGGCGGCCACCGGCGCACCAAGCATGGTCAGCAGATCCTCAATATGTTCAGACTGCTTGAAGTAAATTACCGCGCTGCCGCTGCGCATCACGCTGCGGGGCATGAAGCCTATTTCCTGCAAAAGAGCCGATACCTCCCGACTGGCCTGAACATGGGAGGTGGACAGCTCCAGATGATAGCGCTTTTCCGGGTCTGTGACGCTGCCTCCGGCCAGAAACGCCCCCCGCAGGAACGCCGTGCGGCAGCAATCCTCCTCCAGCAGGGCAAAGTTCACATGCAGCACCAGCGACTGGCGGGGATCATAGCCCAGTGTGTCCACGATGCGGCGGAGCTTTTCCGCTTCGGTGATCTGAAATACCAGCTTGCTGCCGGGCAATTCGTCCGAGGGCTGGCGGTCAAACTTCACGCCGAAGGCCCGGTGGAACAGTCGGGGCAGCCGGGCGGCAAACTCCGGATTCTCCGTAATGATACGCACCTCCCGCATGGTGAAGGTATTGCAGTACAGCAATACGCCGTAGCATTCGGCCCGGGCACAGCACAGCCGCTGCACCGCTGTGCGGCACAGCTCTGACTTTGCCTTGAACGAAAACGACTGCATGGGCTTTCCTCCTTCATGTGGGGTCTTTCTCTGAATACGTCTCGTAAATGCGCATCAGTTCATGCGCCAGATGGCCGGGATTATGGCGCACCAGTCCGTTCTCCAGACTGGCTAACGGACGCTGGATCAGCTCCACGCCCAGGGCACGGCATTTCTCCGTGTCGCAGCGGATGGGCTCCGCTCCCTCCCGTGCGTAGCGGCGGGCGATCGTCTCCGGGATGGGCATGGAGTTGGTCAGGCACAGGCGGAACAATCTCGGATAGCTGTGATGGAACAGCGCCTGTATGTGGTCGGAAACGGTATAGCCCTCCGTCTCCCCCTCCTGCGTCATCACATTGCAGACATACAGCTTAATGGCCTTGCTCTCCTGAATAGCATCCGCGATGCCGTCCACCAGCAGATTGGGGATAATGCTGGTATAGAGACTTCCGGGGGCCAGCACGATCATGTCAGCGTCCAGAATGGCCTCTACTGCCGCGTCCAGCGCCTTGGGATGCTCCGGCAGCAGGCGCACACTGCGGATGCGGCAGTCCTGCTCTTTCTTACAATAGAAAATGCGGGATTCTCCCAGCACGGTGGCCCCGTTCTCAAAGGTGGCCTCCAGCTGGATGTTTTCATTGGTCACAGGCAGCACACGGCCGGTGATGGCCAGTACTTTGCTCAGACCCGCCACCGCCTTGTCAAAGCTGGGCATGATATCGTTCAGCGCCGCCAGCAGCAGGTTGCCCAGGCTCTGGCCCGCCAGCGAGCCGTCTGCAAACCGGTAGGCCATCAGCTGGCCCATCAGGGGTTCACAGTTTGCCAGGGATTGCAGGCAGTTGCGGATATCGCCGGGAGCTGCCATGCCCAGATCCTGCCGCAGCATTCCGGTGCTGCCGCCGTCATCCGCCACAGTAACGATGGCAGTGATGTTACGGGTATACAGCTTCAGACCCCGCAGCAAGGTACTCAATCCGGTTCCGCCGCCGATGCCCACGATTTTTGGGCCGTTTTCCGGCGGGATATGATATAGGTAATGAGGCATAAAACCGTCACTTCTTTCCGCGTTTCCCTCTGTCAGCGAGAAATGTCCCGATGGCTCTCCGTTACGTCGAAGCCGACGTCCGTCAGCTCCTGCGCCAGCGCGTGGGCCACCGCCACGCTGCGGTGATGTCCGCCGGTGCAGCCCACGGAGATCACCAGCACGGTCTTGCCCTCCTGATTATAGAGAGGCAGCAGAAACCGCAGCATGCTTTTCAGCTTCTCCATGAACTCCCCCGTCTGGGGAAAGGAAAACACATAGTCCCGAACCGCCGCGTCCAGCCCTGTGCCGTGCTTCAGCTCAGGCACATAGTAGGGATTTGGCAGAAAGCGCACATCGAACACCAGATCCGACTCCATGGGCAGGCCATGCTTAAAGCCGAAGGACATCACATCCACATGAATCCCCTGCCGGTCCTTCTCACGGCCAAACAGATTCAAAAGCTCGCTGCGCAGCTTCCCTACCGAGAAGGTGGAGGTATCCAGCACATAGTCGGCGTGATCCCGCACCGGCTGCATCATCTGCCGCTCCAGCATCACGGCCTGTTCGATGCTCCGTCCCTCCACCGCCAGCGGATGGGTACGGCGGGTCTCCTTATACCGGTTGATAATGGCAGCGTTATCCGCATCCAGAAACAGCAGACGGCAATTCACATCCGTGCGTTTCAGCCGCTCCAGCGCGGCAATCAGCAGATCAAAGGGCTCGCCAGCCCGGACATCGTACACCAGCGCCACCCGGTCATAATGGCCGTGGGACGCGGCGCAGAATTCGGCAAACTTCACCATCATCTCTGCCGGGAGATTATCCACGATATAGTAACCGATATCCTCCAGAATGGAGGCGGCACGGCTTTTGCCGCTGCCGCTCAGGCCGGTAATGATCAGTATTTCCATAGCTTCTCCCCTGTTCAGCCAACGATACGCACTTCCGGTTCCAGCATCACGCCGGAGCTCTCCTTCACCCGGCGCTGTACCTCCGCCATCAGGGAAAGCACATCTTCACAGGTGGCGCCACCGGTATTAATGACAAAGCCCGCGTGTTTTTCTGAAACCTGAGCGCCGCCCACGGTCAGCCCCTTGCAGCCAGCTTCCTCTATCAGGCGGCCCGCGAAATAGCCCTCCGGCCGCTTGAAGGTGCTGCCGGCGCTGGGGTATTCCAGCGGTTGTGATGCCTTGCGCCGGGCCATCAGATCCTCCATACGGCCGCGGATGACGGCAGGTTCGCCCTTTTGCAGGGCAAAGACCGCGTGCAGCACCACCGCGTCGGGATGGTCGGTCAGCAGGCTGCGGCGATAGCCAAAATCCATGGCACGACAGGGAATATACTTTACACCATCGTCAGGAAACAGCACGCTGACACCCTCAATGACCTGCGCCATTTCGCCGCCGTACGCGCCGGCGTTCATGCACACCGCACCGCCTGTGCTGCCGGGAATGCCGTGGGCAAATTCCAGTCCCGTCAGGCTCTGCTGGCAGGCAAAATTGGCCACTCGTGCCAGAGACGCGCCGGCTCCGGCCCTGATATGTCCTTCGCCGGCCAATTCGATTTCGTCCATGTCCCGGGTGTTGATGATCAGGCGATCCACCTGACCGTCCGGGAAAAGGAGATTGGTACCGTTGCCCATAACATAGGGCCGTGCGCCGCACTGGACGGCAAAATTCAACAGCAGCACCAGCTGCTCGCTGTTCCGGGGAAAAGCCATCCGCCGGGCCGGGCCACCAATGCGGAAGGAAGTGTGCTTTGCCAGCGGTTCCTCCGCCATCATCGGCAGATCGGGCAAGTAGTCCCGCAGTTGTTCGTCCAAAAGCTCATACCAAAGCATGAAGCGCCTCCCAAATCATTGTTTTTCAAATCATTCGCTTGTTCTTACCCAACAGCGCCGCGCCGATGACACCGGCGTCGTTGCCCAATTCCGCCTTGACGATCCGGGTCATTTTGTCATAGTTGCAGGGCAGGCTGTGGGCCGCTACCTGACGGCGCAGGGGCAGCAGCAGCTGTTCATCCGACTCATTGCTGACGCCACCGCCGATTGCCAGTGTATCCGGCTGGAAAATGTTGATAATATTGACGATTCCCACGGTGAGATATCGGATGTATTGGTCACAGACCTGCTGCCCTATCTCACAGCCCTGACGGGCGGCGATAAAGGCAGACTGGCCGGACACATGGCCGTCGTTCTCCGCAATGACGCGGGCCAAAATACTGTCGGGATGCTCTGACAGTGCTCTGGCCGTTTGGCGCTTGAGGGCGTTGGCGGAGGCATACTGCTCCCAACAGCCACGGCGGCCACAGGGACATTCCTCGCCGTTCATCTCAATGGACATGTGCCCCACCTCACCGGCCATGCCGTTGGAGCCGTGGAAAATCTTTCCGTTATGGACGATGCCGCCGCCCACACCGGTACCCAGCGTGACGGTGATAAAGCGCTTGCTGCCCCGGCCGCCGCCCACATAGTACTCCGCCAAAGCCGCGCAGTTGGCGTCGTTTTCTATGTACAGGGGCAAATCGCTGAGCTGATGGAATAGCCGCCTTAGCGGCACATTGCGCAAAGGAAGATTGCAGGTATACAGAATGGAACCGCCGCGAATCTCCACGGCGCCGGGACAGCCCACACCAATAGAGACAATATCCTCTAAGCCGCAGCCGAAATCATGGCACAGGTCCATGCTCAAGACGTGGATCGTCCAGGCCAGCGCCGCCGGATCGGCGATGCCCGCTACCTTCATTTTGCGGGTGGCCAGCAACCGGCCCGTCTCATCCACCAAACCTGCCTTTAAGTTGGTCCCGCCAATATCTATGCCGATATAATTCATACAATATTTCCGTTCTGCTGAATCATGGCATCCAGCTTACTGTCGAACTGGGTCACAAAATCCCGACCGGAGTTATAACCGTACTTCATCTGCCGGTTCTTCATGGTGGCGATCTCCACGATACCGGCCAGATTTCGGCCGGGACGCACCGGGATGGTCACCACGGGCAGCGATACATCCAGCAGCGTATAGCGCTCTTCCCCCAGGCCCAGACGGTCATAGAATTTGCCGTCCTGCCATTGCTCCAGCTGGATCACAAGGTCGATCTCCGTCTCGAACTGCACCGCACCCATGCCGAACAGCTGCTGCACGTCGATGACGCCCACACCACGGATCTCAATGTAGTGGCGGATCAGTTCCGGAGCCGTACCGTGGAGGGTATCTGAAATACGACGGATCTCCACTGCGTCATCCGCTACCAGCTGGTGACCGCGCTTGAGCAGCTCGATGGCCGTCTCGCTTTTGCCGATACCGCTGTCGCCAAGGATCAGCACACCCTGGCCGTAAATATTCATCAGCACGCCGTGGCGGGTGATTTGGGGCGCCAGCGCATTGTTGAGATAGTCAATGATATGACTGGTGGCGTCTACCGTATCACTTGCAGTACGCAACAGGGTACGGCCATGCTTCTGGGCCATTTCCAGCAGTTCAGAGAATACCTCCAGATTGCGGGAGATGATCATGGCGGGAAAGCTGTAGCTCATCAGGCGGTTAAACACCCGTGTCCGTTCCTCTGTGGACATGCGGGAAAGAAAACGCATCTCGCTCTTGCCCAGGATCAGAAGCCGCTTGGTGTCAAAATAATCATAAAACCCCACCAATTGCAGCGAGGGACGGAACACATCCGAAACGGTGATCACGCAGGTGTCGTAGTCGCTGCCCCTGCAGAGAATTTCCATATGAAAGTATTCCGCCAGCTTTTTGACGCTGGCAGGGGTACGTTTCACTTTTTCCATGGCTTGTCGCTCCTCAAATTCTATTTATAACAATACAGTTTATATTATACCGTATTCACAGGGTTTTCGCAACTTTCCCGCTTGAAAATTTTTTCAGTTTTTTGTCAAATAATGCTTGCAATTTACCGCAACTTCTGGTATGATAACTACTGCTTGCGAAACGACTGCAAGTATGATGTTACGACAGCAAGGAGGTGCAACGGATGGCTAAGTGCGAGTTCTGCGATAAGGGCGTGACCTTCGGTATCAAGGTTTCCCACTCTCATCGTCGTTCCAATCGTCCCTGGAAGCCCAACGTCAAGCGCGTAAAGGCTTTGATCAATGGTACGCCTCGCCATGTGTATGTTTGTACCCGGTGCCTGCGTTCCGGTAAAGTTACCCGCGCGATCTGAATGAGCAAAAGCTCTGTGGAAGTTCCGCAGAGCTTTTTTCATAGCAAAATATGTACCAGCCCTGCGGCAGTTCACACGTTCCGCAGGGCTGGTTTTTTACCGTTCGGGATCCCAGGTCGCGCGGTCACGCTCCGCGCTGCTGTCAAAGGTTTTGCTGCCACGGCGCTCAAAGCTCAGGTAGCGGGTGCCCTGAAATGTCAGCTCGCCGAAATCACCCTCAGCCATCATGCCGTATTCCCGGCCATTCACACGCAGTTCCATTCGGTCACCGCTGGCCACCTGAAAAGTGACATAATAGGCCGTGGAGGTAGAGGTATGCATGGCCCCGTTATCGCCGGTGTTGTGGTGATGGACATTCGTATTCTGTCGTTTGGCCACTACCGTGGCCTCCACTGTCAGGCGCGGGGAATGGTTATTCTTATTCCATGTGCGGATCCCCTTCACTGCCGTGATGAGGAAAAACACGATGAAGATGCCGAACATCAGGAAAAAGATTACCTGAAATACACTGAATCCAAAGCTAAATCCCATAGTTGTCCCTCTCTTTCCGCCATCAAGGATGGTCTTTCCTACAATTTTACCGTCTTTTTACTGGCTTGTCCATCAACTTCAGATTGCGGAGGGAAAATTTTACCGCAATCTGAAGTTTACAAGGGTTTACTCTTTGGTCAAGTGCCGCATGGCAGCCTTCAGCATCAGCTTTTTGGTGCCAACATTGTCGAAGGCTACTTCGATCAGCGCGTCGCCGCCCATGGAGCGCACCGACAGCACCAGTCCGTGGCCAAAGGCGGTATGCGTCACACTCTCGCCGGCTTTCAGCTCCAGCAAAGGCCCGCTCTCCCGCTTTAGCGCCGCAGCCGCCGCATACGCAGGCTTCTTCGCCGCAGGGCGGGCTGCCGCTACGCCATCAGACGAGTACGATGTCACCGCGCTGCGGCCTGCGTAGCCTCCGCCAAAGCCGCCAAAGCCGCCGTCATCGTTATAATCGTCGCTCCAGTGGCGCTCGGCACGAGGCTCCGGTTTGCCGATCCATTGGCTGTTTTCCTCCGGGATCTCCTCCAGAAATCGGGAGGGCATAGTCGGCGTAGTGCGGCCGAACAGCATGCGCTGTCTGGCATGTGTCATGGTAAGATGTTCTCTGGCACGGGTCATGGCCACATAGCACAGCCGCCGCTCCTCTTCCATTTCCTCCTCATCGCCCATGGCACGGTTGCCGGGGAACAGGCCATCCTCCATGCCCACCACAAATACCTCCGGGAATTCCAGCCCCTTGGCACTGTGCATGGTCATCAGCACCACGCAGTTTTCACTCTCCTCAGCGCTGTCCAGATCGGTATACAGTGCCACTTCATCCAGAAAACCTGACAGAGAGGGATCGTCCGGCTGGTTGTCAAGAAAAGCATGGATGCTGGAGGCCAGCTCCTGCACGTTTTCCAAACGTCCCCGACTCTCCATATCATTCTTTTCCGTCAGCATCGCAATGTAGCCGCTGCGGTTGCAGACAAATTCGTAAAACTCCGGCAAGGGCAATTCCCCTGCTTTAGCCCGCATTTCTTCTATCAATGCTGTGAAGGTCTCCAGCCTTACAGCCGCCGATTTCAGTTCCGGATAGGCCGAGGCATGGCAAAAGATCTCATATAAGGGCACTCCCTGCTCCGTGGCAAGGATCTGGGCTTTATCCACTGTAGCCGTGCCGATCTTGCGGGAGGGCACATTGACGATGCGCCGCAGGCGGAGATCATCGGCAGGGTTATTGATGACGCACAGATACGCCAGCATATCCTTGATCTCCGCCCGGTCGAAGAACTTCATACCGCCGATGATCTTATAAGGGACGCCGCTGCGCTTGAAAGCATATTCCAGCGCGTTGGATTGGGCGTTCATACGGTAGAGCACCGCGTGATCACGCCAGTTCATGCCGCGGTTGTAGTTCATCATGATCTGACCCACCACGAAATTGGCCTCGTCGCCCTCGTTGAAATTGGTCTTGATGAGCACTTTGTCTCCGGTGCCGTTGCGCGTCCACAGCGTCTTGCCCTTTCGGCCCTGGTTATGGCGGATGACGGCGTTGGCGGCATCCAGAATGTTCTGGGTGGAACGGTAGTTCTGCTCCAGGCGAATCGTGCGCACACCCCGATACTGCCTTTCAAAGCTGAGGATGTTCTCGATATTGGCGCCCCGGAACCGATAGATGCTCTGATCGTCATCGCCCACCACGCAGATGTTGCGATAGCCTCCCGCCAGCAGACTGGTCAACAGGTATTGCAGATGGTTGGTGTCCTGATACTCGTCCACCAGCACATATCGGAACTTCCGCTGATAGTACTCCCGCACCTCAGGGCAGCTTTGCAGCAGCTGCACAGTCAATAAAATGATATCGTCAAAGTCCAGTGCGTTGGCATCGCGCAGTTTCTTTGCGTAAAGCGAATACACTTTACTAATACGCGTCTTGCGCCAATCGTTGTTCTTTTCCCAATACGCACGAAAATCCTCCGGCAGCAGCATCTCGTCCTTTGCCCGGGAAATAACCGATACGATCTCCCGAACCGGGAAAGTCTTTTCATCCAGATCCAGTTCCTTAAGACAATCTTTGACCACACGTTTGCTGTCATCCGTATCATAGATGGTAAAGTCTTTGGAATAGCCGATCTGCTCGATATCCCGCCGCAGGATGCGGACACAGGCAGAGTGGAACGTAGACGCCCATACGTCCCGGGCCTCCTCCCCCAGCATCCGCTCCAAACGCTCCTTCAGTTCATTGGCTGCCTTATTGGTAAAGGTAATGGCCAGAACTTCCCACGGACGGGCAGGCTCTACCGCACACAGATACTGCATCAGGGGACGCTGCTCCGGTGTGGGGTGGGCCGCATATTCCTCCAGAAACGCCACCTCATCCTCTGACATAGGAATAGGGATCTCATCTGTGTCGCTGCCGCGGCCATACCGCAGCAGATTGGCCACCCGGTGAATCAGCACCGTAGTTTTTCCGCTGCCCGCTCCGGCCAGCAGCAACAGCGGTCCTTCCGTGGCCATCACGCCCTGCCGCTGCATGTCATTCAATTGGGCGTAATCCACAGCGATCGCCTGCCGCCGGGCATGGATAAATCTCTGCTCCAGTTCCGTCATATTGTGCGCTCCCCTATCCCTTGTGGTGTTTTTTCCTATTGTAATACAAAATCCTGTCCCGGTCAACAGCAACCGTAAATCTTGGAAATTTTGTTCGATTTTCTCTTGACAGAAACGTTTGTTCGATGTATAATGCGTATCGAACAAAGATTCTATTGGAGGTATCTGTTATGGCTACTATTGGGTATGTAATTGTAATTCTGGGAGCACTGTCCGTTTCCGTGAACCTGATGCATCTGATTGACCGGCTGGATCGGCCGCGCCGCAGTCAGCGCCGCCGTAATGCTGCCTGAGTCATGGATCTTCTGGAAAAGCTGACCATTCTGTCGGATGCCGCCAAATACGACGCCGCCTGTACATCCAGCGGGGTCAAGCGTAAGTTTCAGCCCGGGAAGATCGGCAACACTTCCTCTTCCATCGCAGGCTGCTGTCACAGCTTTTCCGCCGACGGACGCTGCATCACGCTGTTGAAGGTATTGATGACCAACAGCTGCGTTTA
>CAMCSE010000014.1 GCA_945877515.1 uncultured Clostridia bacterium
AGAAGATGCTCAAGGAGCTGCAGCGGAACGCGGCCTTCATGGATCCCACCCGCGCTGCCGCCCATCTGGTGGGCAGTCAGGGCGACGCCATGAAGATGGCAGCTTCCAACACGGCTGCCGGCCCTGCCATGGCCTTTATGGGCATGGGAATGGCCGGTCAGGCCGGCGGCATGAACGCCCAGAACCTGTTCGCCATGGGTCAGCAGCAGGCCGCCCAGCAGCCTGTACAGCAGGCCGCTCCCGCCGGCTGGACCTGCTCCTGCGGCCACGGCGGCAACACCGGCAAGTTCTGCGCCGAGTGCGGCCAGCCCAAGCCCGCCCCCGCCGGCGAGTGGAAGTGCGCCTGCGGCGCGGTGAACACCGGCAAATTCTGCGCCGAATGCGGCCAGCCCAAGCCTGCCAGCGACGAGTGGACGTGTGCGTGCGGAACGGTGAATAAGGGCAAGTTCTGCGCCAACTGCGGCAGCCCCCGCCCCTGACCGGGATGAAGTGGAAGCTTCTCTGGATATTCCTGATCGGTGCGGTAGTAGGTATTGCTATGTCGGGGCTTTATAAACACTTTGTGACGGATCGGATCATGGACGGTGATGGTATGATGAACGAGTTTGCAAACGCCTTTCGGGATGGTGACACGCTGAAAAGCATACGCTGGTCGCAGAGTGCTTCGTGCTACGACGACTGTTTCCGCTTTGATTTGGAGGAGACAGACGGTGCGTATACCATCTCCGGGTGGTGCATCGACACCGAGGGTAGCCGAGAAAGGGTAGAGCGGATAGACGCGCCCCTGACATCGGAGCAATGGGCTGAGGTGGAAACGTGCCTTCGGGAGAACTGGCATCAACCGCCCAGAGCCTTGCCAGAGGGGGTGTCTGTCCTTGACGGGACGGAGAGCTACCTCCACATCACCAGCCAGAGAGAGGACGAGATTCTCACGGCAGAATACAACGGTGAGTATGAGGACGTCCTGAGGACGCTCCTGTGGGAGCTCCTTATAGGTACCTCCGAGGAATATGCTCCGGCAGAGGAAGATTAAGCACACCGTACCCAGCCGCCCTATCAGCCTCAGGCGTAGGTGAGCCATTCTCCCGATTTCTACCCATTATGCGGCGTGAAGCGCGGTGGCAAAAGATTCTGTCTGGATTGGGCAACAACCCTGTGACAACAAATCACATTAGTCGGCAAGCACACTGCCAGCCGGCGATGTCGTTAGGAAAGGAGAAAGCAATGTACGATTATTCCGATTATTACGATTATTACGATTACAGCAGTACCCCGACCTTTAACCCGCTGCCCACCATTATCTCGCTTGTCCTGTGCGTGTTTGTTCTGGTGTGCATGTGGATTATCTTCCGGAAGGCCGGTAAGCCCGGCTGGGCGGCCATTGTTCCCTTCTACAATCTCTATGTGCTGTTTGATATCACTTGGGGCAGCGGTATGCGCTTCCTGCTGATGCTGATCCCCCTCTATAACATCATTCTGGGTATCCAGACACAGATTCGGCTGGCCAAGGCATTCGGCAAGGGCGGTGGCTTTGCGGCGGGACTGATTTTCCTGCCCTATGTTTTCATGCCCCTGCTGGCTTTCGGCAAAGGAACGTATCAGGGCGTTCCTATCAAGGCAGCCCCTTATCAGAACAATCCCTACCAGAACAACCCCTATCAGAGTAATCCCTATCAGCAGGGCGGCTATTCCCAGCAGCCTCATCAGCCCTATCAGAATCCCTATTCCCAGCAGCCCCAGCAGCCCCAGCCTGTCCAGCAGGTTCCCTATGGCACCGCGTCTCAGCAGGGCTACCAGCAGCCGCAGTATAACGTGCCCCAACAGGGCTATCAGCAGCCCCAGCAGTATACAGCGCCCCAGCAGCCGCAGCAGCCTGCGCCTCAGCAGACGGCTCCCCAGCAGCCACAGCAGCCTGCCCCTCAGCAGCCTATCCCCCAGCAGCCGGAGGCGGAGACCCGCGCTTCCACTTTTTGCCCCAGCTGCGGAGCGAAGAGCAACGGTGAGAAATTCTGCCAGAACTGCGGTGCCCCTTTGCGCTGATCCTTCCTGCCATAGTTGGACGGAATAACAAATGACGATGCAAAAAGAAAGGAAACTTATCATGAAAAAATCGATTGCGCTTATATTGGCCGTGTTGATGACGCTGTCCCTTGCTGCTTGCGGCGGTGGTGGCGGCAGCAGCGATAAGGGCGGCGCTCTGCCCGGCATTGATATGAAATCCACGGATACACAGACCGTGACCTCTGACAGAGCAACGCTGGAAGTGCTGAACGAGACATTCTTCACCTATCTGGGTGGCCTGAACTACTTCACCGAAGATGATGCGCAGTCGAAGCTGACCTATGCGGATCTGAAGGATCATATCGGCGTGGATTGCTCCGACTATCGGTATGAAGAGGAGTACCAGCGCGGTGTATACACCTGGTACGCCCAAGAGGATGACGCGTGCGCACTGGCCCTTTTCTTCGGCGACAACGGCAAGCTGATCGCTGCCGGCGCGTACAACCTCAGCCTTTGATTGACCCTGATTAACCGTATAAATATCTGAACGCCATTTTCCACGGGAGCGGCCCAAAGCCGCTCCCGTAGCGGAAAGGAGAAAGTAATGGCATCCCAAATTACCAACTATAAATGCCCGGCATGTACCGGTCCCCTGCATTTTGTGGGGGCATCCGGTATGCTGGAATGCGATTTCTGCGGCGCGAAATATGACGTGGCGCAGATCGAAGCTCTGTACGCGGAGAAAGAGGCCAAGGCTATGGCCGCCACGGAGCAGGCCAACGCCAAGGCGGAACAGAACCGCCAGAAAATAGCGGAGATGGAGTCGCAGGGCTGGGATACCTCCAGCCTCAGCAGTGACTGGGGCACGGAGGCCGACGGCATGAAGGCCTATTCCTGCCCCAGCTGCGGCGCGGAGCTGATCTGCGACGCGTCTACCGCCGCCACCTCCTGCCCCTACTGCGGCAATCCCACCGTGGTGCCGGGCCAGTTCAGCGGTGCGCTGAAGCCGGACTTCGTAATTCCCTTCAAGCTCAGCAAGGAGGATGCAGTGGCCGCCCTGAAGGACCACTATAAGGGCAAGCCCCTGCTGCCCAAGGCCTTTACCAACGGCAACCACATCGAGGAGATCAAGGGCGTGTACGTCCCCTTCTGGATGTTTGACGGACAGGCGGAGGGCAGCGTGGACTATGAAGGTCTGATCATCCACGTCTATGAGAGCGGCGACTACGAGATTACCGAGACAGAGCATTATGACGTGCGCCGCGGCGGCTCCATTGCCTTCGAGAAGGTGCCGGTGGACGCATCCAGCAAGATGCCTGACGACCACATGGACTCCATCGAGCCTTACAATTATAAGGATCTGCGGGCCTTTTCCACGGCGTATCTGCCGGGCTTTCTGGCGGATAAGTACGATGTGACGGTGGAGCAGAGTCAGGAGCGGGCGGATGGACGCTGCGCCGCGTCTCTGGAGGGCGCGCTGCACCGCACCACCACGCAGTACAGCTCCTGCATCCCCAAGAGCCGGAACATCAATCTGCGGCGCGGCAAGGTGCATTACGCACTGCTGCCTGTCTGGATGCTGCACACCAAGTGGAACGGCAAGGACTTCCTCTTTGCCATGAACGGACAGACCGGCAAGCTGGTAGGCGACCTGCCTACGGACATGGGCAAGTTCTGGGCCATCTTCGCCGCCATTGCCGCACCGGTGACGGCTATCGCGGCGACGATACTGATGTTGATGTAAGGAGGGCGGCTGAGATGAAAAAAAGAATTCTGACATATCTGCTGGCCCTGCTGGCGGTACTGACGATGGCGGTTCCCGCATGGGCGGAGCAGACCGAGGATGACCTCTTCATTTATGACACGGTGGGCCTGCTGGACGAGGACGAGTGGCTGGAGCTGGAGCTGATGGCCGATGAGATCTCGTGGCGGTATAACTGCGGTGTGTACATTGTCACTGTGGACGACTACGAGGACTACAACAGCGATATCCACTATGCGGCGGTGGCCATCTATGACGGCAACGACTTTGGTATCGGCGAAAACCGTGAGGGCATCATGCTGATGCTGAGCATGTACGACCGGGACTATGATCTGTTCGTCCGTGACGGCGGTACTGCCGAGTACGCAGTCAACAAATATGGACGCCATCAGATGACGGAGGTCTTTCTGGACAACTTCGCCGACAATGACTGGAAAGGTGGTTTTGAGGACTATCTGTCCGCCTGCGGCGAATATCTGGACCGTGCCGAGCAGGGACACCCTGTCCGCAAGCCGCTGGTGAAGGTGCTGCCTATGGCACTGGGTATCGGCGTGGTGCTGGCGATAGCGGTGTGCCTGTTCCTGAAGAGCAAAATGAAGACCGTCCGTCAGGGCGCGGAAGCGGACACCTATGTGACCGCCGAGGGCCTGAACCTGACGGAGCGGTATGACCGCTATACACACACCACTGAGACCCGCCGAAAGATCTCTAAGGACAGCGACAGCGGCAGCAGTGATCACTCCGGCGGCGGCGGCTCCAGTACAAGCGGTAAGTTCTAGTACTACGCAACGGAAGGAGGAAGCGATGAAAAAGAACCTCATTCTCTGTCTGCTGCTGGCTCTGGCGATGATGGTATCGCTGACAGCATGCCAGGTAGAAATTCCTGGCATTGGAACCGTGAATATCAACGACGGCAGCACAGGCGGCAATGCGGGCGGCGATAATACGATCCATACGGGAAGCGACAATGATGAATCCCTTGCCTTGCTGCGGAAGAGCATGGCAGAGGTGCCGGACTATATCTTCGCGGCGGCCTATATCAGCAGCGCGGCAGGCGGCCCGGACGATTTTGAGCTTCCGATACAGGAATGGGTGAGTAAGGCGGCGCCGGAACTGTGCGCCCAGTATCCCTTCGTTCGGAATATTCCCCGTGAGCGGGTGGTGGGCAGCGGCGGCAGCCTGTTCTGCGTGGTGCCCCGTGACCCCAACGCATCTGTGGTGGTGAACCGCATCCAATGGAATGAGAAGGCCGGTGGCTACGATAACGTCGAGGTACTCTACCGCAGCGAGAGCGGCGAGCCGTTTCTGGTGTTTGCCTGCGCCGACATGGGGGAGGCGATCGATCCCGACACCGAGGTGATCGTGACCAACAGCGGAGAAGAGCCCCTGAAATGGTATCCCTACTACGGTATGGTGGCGCTGCCCTATTCCCCTGAGGACGGCCGTGAGCTGGGTTACGACTTTACCGTTTACACCGGAAACGACAGCATGGATGGCGGCGATGTGGGCGACGATGGCATGTGGACGGCCCCTACGGCGGAGCAGCTGGCCGCGTACGTCTGGACGTGGCAGGGCGATCTTGCGGAGCAGCCCGCCATGGCCACCATGTCCCTGACACAGGACAGCGGCACGGAGCCGGGACAGATCACCTTCACATGGTGGTATACCAAGGACTACGGCGATCCGCAGGAGATCTATGAGGGCAGCTGGAAGCTGACGGACGGCGGGCAACTGATGGATCTGACCATGACCCGCACCGGCGGCCAGCAGTATACAAAGGGCGAGGCGCCCACCACGGTGTCGGGTGCGTTCCCTGTGCAGGTACCCGCGGCCTTCGATATTTTCCCGGTGCTGAACGTGGCCGGCGGAGGCGGCGCCGACGGACTTCCCATCCAGCAGATACCCTACGAGCTTTTTATGTTTGACCCCGCGCAGGGATAAGTGATACCAAAACGCAGGAAGGAGGCAACGCCATGAACAAGTACTGGAAGAGACCGGCCACGCTGACTGTGATCGTGTTGCTGGTTTTATGATGACGCTGCCACTGACAGCCTGCCAGATCGAAATCCCCGGCATCGGAACCGTGAATATCAAGGATAGCGATTTGCCAAACAACGGCGGCAATATGAGCGGCGATGATGGCGGTGATGATGTGGACGGTGTCAACACAGAGGGCGGCTATGATGATTCCCTCGACCTGCTGCGCAAGGAGATGGACGCACCGTCCTATATGTTTGCGGCGGCATACATCTGCAGTGCGGCAGGCGGTTCGGACGATTTTGAGTTTCCCATGCGGGATTGGGTGAATGAGGCGACACCGGAGCTGTGCGCCAAGTATTCGTTTCTCCGGGATATCCCGCGGGAGCGGGTGGTGGGCAGCGGCGGCAATCTGTACTGCGTGGTGCCCCGTGACCCCAATGCCTCTCTCGAGGTGAACCGCATCCGCTGGAACGCGAGAATAGATAATTACGAAATTGTAGAGGAGCTATACCGCAGTCAGAGCGGCGAGCCGATTCTGCTGTTTGCCTGCGCCGAAATGCAGAGTAGAGCCTATCCCGACACAGAAGTGGTTGTGACGGACAGCACCGGCAGGGATGTTGCATGGTATCCCATTTACGGTGCAATGGCACTGCCCTACGACTTCTATAACGACGTGCCGCAGGGCTACGACTTTACCGTTTACACGCAAGAAGAGAATGGTGATATCGACGGCGACGTGCGGTGGATCGGCGCCACGGGAGAGCAGTTGACTGAGTATATCTGGACGTGGGAGGGTGATTATGAGAATCAGCCCGCCATGGCCACCATGTCCCTGACCCGGGGCAATAGCGCGGATCAGGGACGGATCACCTTCAAGTGGTGGTATAGCGAGGACAACGGCGATCCGCAGGAGGTTTATGAGGGCGACTGGCTGCTGACAGACGGCGGGAAATTTCTGGGTTTGACCATGACCCGCACCAGCGGCCGGCAGTATAAAAAGGGCGAGGCATCCACCTCGGTGGAGGGCGCGTTCCGTATTCAGGTGCCTGAGGCTTTTGATATTGTCCCGGTCCTGAATATTTCTGAGGGTGCAAAGGGTGAACGGCTTCCCATTCAGCAGATACCCAATGAACTGCTCATGTTCAACCCCTCTCAGGGGTAAATAACAAGAAAAAGCGGAAAGGAGGCACCCATGCGTAATAATCGGAAGAAACTGGTCAGGCTTCTTGTGGCGGCGCTGCTGGCTTTTATGATGACGCTGTCGCTGACAGGGTGTCAGGTGGAGATACCCGGCATGGGAACCATCAACATCAGTGACGGAACGACCGCCGACGGAACAGGCGGCACGAACGGCGGCAATATAGGCGGCGAGCCGGGGGCCTACGACGATTCTCTGGATCTACTGCGGCAGTGGCTGGATGAGCGTCAGCAGGACGAGCGCTTCGCGGTGGCCTACATCGGCGATATCGACGGCAAGCTGAGTGATCTGGCACTTCCGCTGCGGGATTGGATGAATGATAAGGCACCGATGCTGTGCGCCGAGTATCCGTTCATCCGAAATATCCCACAGGAGCGGGTGGTGGACGACAGAGGAAGCCTGTTCTGCGTGGTGCCCCGTGATCCCGACGCCACCGTGGTGGTGAACCGCATCCGGTGGAGCGAGGTGAAGGGCGACTACGAGACCATTAAGGAGCTTTACCGCAGCCAGAGTGGCGAGCCGATCCTGCTGTTTGTCTCCTACGATCTGGAGAAGACTCCCTTTGAAACCACGGAGCTGCGTTTGACCGACCGCTATGGCGATACCCTGAGCTGGCTCCCCACCACCGGAGCGGTGTCGCTGCCTTACGACTATCAGAACGAGAGAAACCTGGCCATGGACTTCACCTTTTACTCGCAGGAGGGGAACGATGGAGACGACGGCAGCGACTTTGGCTGGACCTGCCCCGACGGCTCTCAGCTGACGCAGAGACTGTGGGTGTGGAATGGGGAGACGGATAAGCCCGCGATTGCCACCTTGGAGCTGAACGCCAACAGCAGTCAGGAGAACTATTGGGGCTCGGGCACCTTTATCTGGTGGTATGAGAGTGACTATACGACACCGGAAGAGGTCTATGAGGGCGAATGGTCGCTGAGCGCCAACGGGGAATACTCCGGCGTGCTGACACTGGATATGACCCGCACCGACGGCAAGAGATACAAGTCCGGCGAGACGGATCGGCTTATTCATGACAGCTTTATTGTTCAGGTGCCCATGCTCTTTGAGGACTACAACTGTCTGGCCGTTGACAAGGGTACGCACGGCTCCTATCTGCCCGTTCAGATGGAGCCGGAAACGGTACTTTATTTCTATCCCCAGTGGACGGAGTAAGCGTGTGTGAACACGGAAAGGAGGCGACCCATGCGTAATAATGGGAAGAAACTGGTCAGGCTTCTTGTGGCGGCGCTGTTGGCCTTGGCCATGACGCTGTCGCTGGCAGGGTGTCAGGTGGAGATCCCCGGCATGGGAACTATCAATATCAGTGACGGAACGACCACCGGCGGAACAGGCGGCGGCAACACGGGCGGCGGTATGGGCGGCGAGCCGGGTGCCTACGACGATTCTCTGGATCTGCTGCGGCAGGAGCTGGATGACCGGCAGCAGGACGAGCGTTTCGCGGTGGCCTACATCGGCGATATCGACGGCAAGCTGAGTGATCTGGCGGTTCCCCTGCGGGACTGGATGAACGATACAGCGCCGGGGCTGTGCGCCCAGTATACCTTTGTTCGGAATATCCCGCAGGAGCGGGTGGTGGGCGACAGCGGAAGCCTGTTCTGCGTGGTGCCCCATGACCCCAACGCCACCGTGGCGGTGAACCGCGTCCGATGGAACGAGGCGAAGGGCGGCTACGAGACTGTTGAGGTGCTCTATCGCAGCGAGAGCGGCGAGCCGATCCTGCTGTTTGTCTCCAACGATCTGGGGACTGTCCCCACCGATACCACGGAGCTGCTTTTGACCGACAGCCATTCCGATACCCTGAGCTGGTATCCCATCCCCGGAATAGTGGCGCTGCCCTACGACTATGAGAACGACCGGAAGCTGGCCTATGACTTCACCTTTTACTCGCAGGAGGGGAACGACGGCTTCGGCAGCGACATCGGCTGGACGTGTCCCTCCGGCTCCCAGCTGACGCAGGAGTTATGGGCGTGGCAGGGAAATACGGATAAGCCCGCTCTGGCCACTCTGGAGCTGCACGCCAACAGCAGTCAGGAGGACTACTGGGGCACGGCGACCTTTACATGGTGGTACGAAAGCGACTTCGTCACACCGGAGGAGGTCTATACAGGCGACTGGGGACTGACCGGCAACGGGGAATACTCCGGCGTGATCATGCTGGATCTGACCCGCACCGGCGGCAAGAGATACACGCCCGGCGAGACGGAACGGATCATCCACGATAGCTTCATCGTGCAGGTGCCCATGGCCTTTGAGGACTTTACCTATCTGGCCATTGACAAGGGTGAGCACGGCTCGTATCTGCCCATTCAGATGGAGCCGGACACGGTACTTTATTTCTATCCCCAGTGGGAGTGATGCGCGTGCGTGAACACGGAAAGGAGACGACGCCATGCGTAAATGCTGGAAAGGGCTGGCGGTGATCCTTGGGATCGCGCTGGTGGCCTTGGTTTTGTTCACTTGGCGCGGAGCGCGCCGGAAAAATAACGACGAATAATGGAGGTAAAACACATGAAAAGAGGCAGAAAAACCTTATTCGCCCTGCTGTTGGCCCTGGTCATGACACTGGGTCTGGCCGCCACCGCATGGGCAACGGGGGTGGTACCCACCGACACTTTGGAACTTACGATTACGAAAATAGTGGAGCAAACGGGCGATGTAACGCCTCCCGCGGAAACCTTCACATTTGTGTTGGAGGATTGGGTAAAGGAGGGGGAAAAGCATGACCCTGCGTACTATGGCATCACGCTGGAAAAATTGGAGATATCCACTGCCACAGGCAATGAAATTACAAAAACCTTTGCTGTTCAAATTGATCCGGAAAAAGTCAATGCAGAAAACGGTTGGCAAGGCTACGGCAATAACACGCCTTCGGCGCCCATTCGCTGGTATAGCAAGTCCTTCCTTCTGAAAGAGGTGGATGACGGCAAGGCGGGATGGCAGTATTCTACCAAGGAATATGAAGTGGTCTTCACATATGACCTCGAAGGCCAAGATATGGAGCTTGAGGTCTATAAGCCTGGGACTGATGCGAGGGAGCCGGCTGAATTCACGAACATTTATACGGAGAATCTTGCTACCGTTGAGGTTCCCTTCACCAAGACGGTGAAGCTGGGCGGCAACAGAGCCCCCGGCAAGACAGACTTTACGCTGGATATTTTTAAAGTTGGAAACGGCAATAAAGGGGAATATAAGGACGTAACGTACACGGCTGTCGTGACCACCAAAGGTGCGGGCGACTATGACGGCAAGCTGATCATCAGCGGCCCGGAAGAACAGGTTCGGCAATATATCAGTGAGGGTATTTCTGTCTGTGAGGTGGACGGCGGCGCCAGAGGCTGGACGTACTCCACTGCCAAGTGGTATATTGACTTTTCCTCCAGAGAGGATCAGGACGGAAAGCCGCTGCCTACGATTCATCCGTACGATGTTCAGGGCGCTCCGGTGGACAAGATGACCTTTGAGAACATTTATACCCGCAACACTTCTTCCCATACTACCACAGATGAAAAGCCGATTTCCTCTCCCAAGACATTTGACGCCGGTGTGGCGCTGTACGGCGTAAGCGCCCTGCTGTCGCTGACCGGAACCGCGCTGGTCATCAAGCGCAAGAACGGCTGATTGACCGATACGCATTTCCTTTGAGATCAATCTGCAAACACCTCATCTAAAATAGCCATAAGGCGGCGGACATCACCTGTCCGCCGCCTTATGGCGCGTATTCCTCCTTGCGGGGAAACCTCCGTTTGTCAGCCCCTATCGGCGGAGAGCGCCTTGTCGATTTGGGCTTGCAGTGCCTCCGCCTGCTTCTTTTCCGTAATAGCGCCCACGATGGGGTCGCCCACGATGTTGCCGTTCCTGTCAACCACATAGGTGGTGGGATAGGCAAAGATATAGTCTCAGACTATATAGGGGGCGAACAAAGGTGGTTATTACAGTGGAAATTTACAAAGAGATTCGCAAGATGCGGTTGAACGGCATGAGCCAGCGGCAAATCGCCGCAACGCTCCACATCTCCCGCAATACCGTCAAAAAGTACTGGGACGGCGACAGCGTCCCCTGGGAGCGGAAGGACTACTCCAGGGAAGCCTCCGTGCTTACCGAGGATGTAGTGGCATTTGTAAGACGCTGCCTGGATGAAGATAGCCATTGCAAATCCAGGAAGCAGCATCACACCGCCAAGCGGATCTATGACCGGCTGGTGACTGAATGCGGCTTTACCGGCGGCGAGACGACCATCAGGCGGCTGGTGAAGGAGCTTCGCGAGAAGAGCCAGGAGGCATTCGTTCCATTGGCGTTCCCGGCGGGAGATGCGCTGCAAATTGACTGGGGTGAGGCTACCGTCTATCTGGACGGTGCCAAAAGCAAAGAAAAAATATACTTACCTGACAAAAGCAATTCAACTTCCAGATGGAACACGAAAATACATCCGGGGGAAAGACCAGAAGGAACTGGAAGAAAAGGTGTTAAAGGCGCAGATCCTGGTCAATGCCGGAGTGGATATTTGCAGCGAGGAGACCTTCGGACATTTTGCCCAGATGTGGTATGACATTTATAAGAAGCCGTACCTCCGGGAAAACAGTCTTTTGTCTATTAAAAACAGTCTCAACACGCACATCCTTCCATACTTTGGGAACTATCGTCTGCGGGATATTACTGCTATGCAAGTGCAGGCTCTTATGGCAGCGCTTTCAAGCAAAAGTAAATCTCTTCAGTCCAAGGTTCTGGCTATTCTCCGCAATATTTTCTGCATTGCACAGGAAAATGGGCTCGTTGCAAAATCCCCTGTCAGCGTAACGCTGAGAGCAGGTGGAAAGAAGACTCAAGAAAAGATAGCTCTAACACCGGAAGAAAGTGAACTACTTTTATCCCGTATAAAAAAAGGGCAAAAACTTTTGCGATGATAGCTCTGAACACAGGAATGCGACGTGGCGAAATTATAGCACTCCGTTGGAAAGATATTGATTTCCGAGAGAAGATTATCCACGTTAGCAGTAACGCACTTGTGAAAGAGGGAAAAACAGAGGTTGATGCGGAAGTAAAAACTCCTGCGGCAGTACGCAACATTCCGCTCCCTGAAGCGCTGGAGAAATGGCTTTTACAGCAGAAGCCACTATCTCACTCGCAGTTTGTGTTGGCGATGGAAAATCATCAGGCATTGACGAAAAGCTCATTCCGCAGTATGTGGAGATTGGTGGAACGAGAGCTACCGAATAAACATCTGACAGCACATATTTTGCGACACACTTATATCACAAGATTGTTTGAAGCTGAATTGGACATCAAAGAGGTGCAGTATCTTGCTGGCCACAGTACTGTGGATATGACCTTGCGTGTTTACACGCATTATGATCGTCAAAGCAGGGAAAAACAAACCATCGAGAAAGTGCGTGAAGCATTTCGGAAGGAGTCGTCTCGAGAAATTTGCAACAGGTGATATCCGCAAAAATCCCGCAAACCCTTGTGGCACAACGGATAGAGGACCGAAAAAATTTGCAACACTTTTGCAACAAGAAGCCCCGAAATTGCCCGAAAATACCCCAAAATACCGCAAGCGGAGAGTCTCTTTTCTTCCAGGAAAAGGCAAAGAAAAACCTTGCAACCATGATGGTTACAAGGTTTTTGGATGGTGCGCGGTACAGGACTCGAACCTGTGACCCCATGCACGTCAAGCATGTGCTCTAGCCAGCTGAGCTAACCGCGCAGACAACGGTAATATAGTAGCGCAAAACGGAAGATTTGTCAACACCTTTTGTTGGGAAAAAGCAAAATTTGCGCGCAAGACCCTTGCCTGGGCCGTCAATCCCGGTTTTCATATTTCCGCAGCTGCCGCTCAAATTCCTCGCTGCGCGGACAGCTCACCGTCACCAACTGGCCGGTGCGGGGATGGATGAACCGCAGCTCCACCGCCTGCAGGCACTGCCCCATCAATCCCGGCACCGCTTTTTTCGCGCCGTATACCGTATCCCCCAGAATGGGGTGGCCGATGTAGGCCATGTGTACACGGATCTGGTGGGTGCGGCCCGTTTCCAGACGGCAGCGCACATGGGTTACTCCGTTATAGCGGGCGATGACCTCCCAGTGGGTCACAGCACGCCGGCCATTGCGGGGATTTACCGCCATCTTTTTCCGGTCGGCAGGGTGCCGCCCGATGGGAGCATCCACGGTGCCGCTGTCCTCCCGGAGATTGCCCATCACCAGACATTCGTAGGTCCGGGCCAGAGTGTGGTCGCTGAGCTGGGCGCTCAGGGCAAGGTGAGCGGCGTCGTTTTTGGCGGCAATGATCAGCCCGCTGGTGTCCCGGTCAATGCGGTGTACGATACCGGGCCGCTTTTCGCCGCCAATGCCGGACAGGGAATCGCCGCAGTGGTGCAGCAGGGCGTTCACCAGCGTCCCGTCGGGATGCCCCGGCGCGGGATGCACCACCAGACCGGCGGGCTTGTTCACCACGATCACGTCCGCGTCCTCGTATACCACGTCCAGCGGAATGTCCTGGGCGGTCACCGCGGTCTCCTCTGCCTCGGGACGGATGATCGCAACGGTCTCATCGCCCCGCAGCCGGTAGTTTTTGGCGGCCGGTTCACCGTTTACGGTGACGCCGCCGTTTTCCAGCAGCCGGGCGGCGGCACTGCGGGTCACCCCCTCCGCGTGAACAGCCAGCCACGCGTCGATCCGCTGTCCCCGGTCTTCACTTGTCGCCTTCAGCGTCAGATGCATCGCTTTTCTTCCTCGCGTCGTATTTTTCATAGCACCACAGGTAGTACACGGCACCCAGGATCACACCCACCACCACAAAGCAGTCGGCCAGATTGAACACCGGGTAGTCGAACAGCAGCAGATCGAACATATCCACCACATAGCCGTGGGCAATACGGTCGATGATGTTGCCCACGCCGCCGCCCAGAATCAGCAGCGCCGCCGTGATCCCCAGCGGATGGCGCACGATCCGCCGGATCAGCAGATAGGCCACCGCGATCATCAGCGCCGCCGTCACCACCACCAGCAGCACCGTTTTGCCGGAAAAGCTGGACCATGCCGCGCCGTAGTTGTGCACCCGCGTCAGCTGCATAAAGCCCGGCAGAAAAGCGGCGCTCTGTCCCAGTTCCAGATGGTGTACCGTCCAGCTTTTCAGCAGCTGATCACATCCCACCAGCATCAGGATCACGGCCGTATAGAGTATATAGAGCATGTTTGCATCCCTCGTTATTTTCAGAATACACCCATCATAGCGCATGACGGTGGAATTTGCAACTTTTATTCTGCACGTTTCTTGTGTTGCGCTTTCAAATGTGGTATAATACCATGATTAAAGTCGAAACATATCGCCCTGTGCCGCGGCACCGGGCGAAGGAGGTACCCTTGGAACGAAAAAATGTGGTCCTGTCTGATGAGGCGATGGCCCGTCAGCGGGAATTTACCGAAAAAATAAAGGCGCTGCACGAGGCGGCGGGCCGCCGTCCCAAAGCGATGGTGGACACCTTCGGCTGTCAGCAGAACGTGGCCGACAGCCAGCACATCATGGGCATGCTGGAGGCCATGGGCTGCACGTTTGTGGACACGCCGGAGCAGGCGGATATCATCGTGCTGAACACCTGCGCCATCCGTGACCACGCGGAAAAGCGGGTCTACGGCAATCTGGGCGCCCTGACCCACACCAAGAAGGCCAACCCGCAGCAGATCATCTGCCTGTGCGGCTGCATGGCCCAGCGTCCGGAGGTGGCGGAAAAGGTCCGCAAATCCTACCGCCATGTGGATCTGGTGTTCGGCCCTCAGGCGCTGTGGAAGTTTCCGGAGCTGCTGTATCAGGTCTATACCCGCCGGGGCCGGGTGTTCTCCGTGGAGGACGAGCACGGCTCCATTGCGGAGGGCATGCCGGTGGTCCGTGAGGGCCGCACCCGGGCATGGGTGTCCATCATGTACGGCTGCAACAACTTCTGCTCCTACTGCATCGTTCCTTACGTCCGGGGCCGTGAGCGCAGCCGGGATCCGGAGCAGATCATTGCCGAGGTGCGCCAGCTGGCCGCTGAGGGCTATAAGGAGATCACCCTTCTGGGGCAGAACGTCAACTCTTACGGCAAGGATCTGGACACGCCCTGGGACTTTGTCGACCTGCTGCGGGAGCTGGACAAGATCCCCGGCGACTACCTGATCCGCTTCATGTCCTCCCAGCCCAAGGACGCCGGCTTCAAGCTGTTCGACGCCATGGCCTCCTGCCGGCATGTGGCCAAGCAGCTGCACCTTCCGGTGCAGTCCGGCTGCGACCGGGTGCTGCGGGCCATGAACCGCCCCTATGACAAGGCGCGGTATCTGGAGCTGATCACCTACGCCCGCAAGGTCATGCCGGAACTGGTGCTGACCAGCGACGTGATCATCGGCTTCCCCGGCGAAACGGAGGCGGAAGCCATGGAGACGGTGGCGCTGGTGGAGCAGGTGCGGTTTGACGCGCTGTTTACCTTCATTTTCTCGCCCCGCCCCGGCACGCCGGCGGCCAAAATGGACGACCCTGTTCCCCGTGCGGAAAAGCAGATGTGGTTCGACCGGCTGTGCGACACCCAGAACAGGATCTCCGAGGAGATCCACGCCGGATATGTGGGCCGCACCCTCCGCTGTCTGGTGGACGGCGAGACCGAGGACAGCCGCTGGCCCCTCAGCGCCCGCACCGCCGGCGGACGGCTGGTGCATCTGGTGGGCGACAAGAGCGCCATCGGCGATTATCATGACGTAAAAATTACCGACAGCAACACTTGGGCACTGTTCGGAGAACTGGTATAACTATAGGAAAGGAGACCCCATATGGCAGAACTGACCCCCATGATGCAGCAGTACCTGCAAATAAAGGAGCAGAATCAGGACGCCATCCTGTTCTTCCGTCTGGGTGACTTCTATGAGATGTTCGGGGCCGATGCCCGCACCGCCTCCCGCGAGCTGGATCTGACGCTCACCAGCCGCGACAAGGACAAAAACAAGACCGCCGAGGAGCGGGTGCCCATGTGCGGTGTGCCCTACCACGCCGCCGACGCCTATATCGCCCGTCTCATCGCCAAGGGCTACAAGGTGGCCATCTGTGAGCAGACGGAGGACCCGGCGCAGGCCAAGGGGTTGGTGAAGCGGGATATCATCCGGGTGGTGACTCCCGGCACGGTGATCGACAGCGCCTGTCTGGAGGAAGGCCGCTCCAACTTCTGCGCCGGGGTCTATCTGGACGAGGATTATGCCGCCCTGTGCACCTGCGATATCTCCACAGGCAAGGCCCACGCCACCGCCTTCTCCGGCCCTGAGCGCGTCAAGCAGCTCATCAACGAGCTGGGCCGCTTTGCTCCCGCTGAGGCCGTGCTCAACGAGACAGCCTTTTTTGACGAGACACTGCACACCTTTTTGCAGGAGAAGCTTAACTGCCATCTGGAAAAGCTGCCTGCCGCCCGGTTCCAGATGGAGCCGTCGGAGAAGCTGATCCGCCGCCAGTTCGGCGACGATGCCCTGCAGCGCCTGCCCCGGGACAACCCCGCCGTGTTTCTGGCGCTGGGTGCCCTGCTGGGCTATCTGCATGAGACCCAGAAAACCGATCTTTCCCATGTGGACGATCTGGAATACTACCGCCGGGGCCAGTTCATGGAGCTGGACCTCACGGCCCGCCGCAATCTGGAGCTGACCGAGACGCTGCGCAGCAAGGAGAAAAAGGGCAGCCTCCTGTGGGTGCTGGACAAGACGAAAACCGCTATGGGCGGGCGGCTGATGCGCTCGTGGCTGGAGCGGCCGCTGCTGTCCGTCACGGAGATCGACCGCCGCAGCGCCGCCGTATCGGCGCTGGTGGAGCACACCATGGCCCGGGAGGAGCTGATCCTGGCCCTGCAGGGCATCTCCGACATGGAGCGTCTGGTGGGCCGTATCGTCTACGGTACGGCAGGCGGACGGGATCTGGTGTCCCTCCGCAGCGCCATGGAAAAGCTGCCGCTGGTGAAGGAGCAGCTGTCTGTCTTTGACAAGGGCCGCCTTTGCCAACTGAATGAGGAACTGGACGACCTCAGCGATCTGGCCGCCCTCATCGGACAAACGCTGGTGGATGAGCCGCCCTTCTCCGTCCGGGAGGGAGAGCTGATCCGGCAGGGCTTCGACGCTGAGGTGGACCGCCTGCGGGGGATTCTCCATGGCGGCAAGGACGTGATCGTCCGCATGGAGGCCGCCGAAAAGGAAAAGACCGGCATCCGTACCCTGAAGATCGGCTATAACAAGGTATTTGGCTATTACATCGAGGTATCCAATTCCTTCAGGGATCAGGTGCCCGACACCTATATCCGCAAGCAGACGCTGGTCAACGGCGAACGCTATATCACCCAGGAGTTAAAGGATCTGGAGCATGACATTCTCTCCGCCTCCGACCGGGTGACCGCGCTGGAGTATCAGATCTTCACCCAGCTGCGTCTGCAGATCGCCGGTCAGGCGGCGCGGGTGCAGCAGGCCGCCGCCCTCGTGGCGGAGCTGGACGCCCTGTGCTCTCTGGCCGCCGTGGCGGTGAAGAACAACTATTGCTGCCCGGTGGTGGACGAATCCGGCGTCATCGAAATTCACGATGGCCGCCATCCTGTGGTGGAGCAGATGCGCCGCGACAGCATGTTTGTTCCCAATGATACCTACATGGGCGCCAAAGATGACCGGGTGGCCATCATCACCGGCCCCAACATGGCCGGTAAATCCACCTATATGCGTCAGGTGGCGCTGATCGTGCTGATGGCCCAGATCGGCTCCTTTGTCCCGGCCCGGGCCGCCCGCATCGGTGTGGTGGACCGCATTTTCACCCGCATCGGCGCGTCGGACGATCTGTCTGCCGGCCAGTCCACCTTCATGGTGGAGATGACGGAGGTCAGCGAGATTTTGAAATCCGCCACCGCCGACAGCCTGCTGATCCTGGATGAGATCGGCCGGGGCACCTCCACCTTTGACGGCATGTCCATTGCCCGTGCGGTGCTGGAGTACTGTGCCGACCCCAAAAAGCTGGGAGCCAAGACGCTGTTCGCCACCCATTACCATGAACTGACGGCGCTGGAGGGCCAGCTGCCCGGCGTCCGCAACTATAATATCGCCGTCCGCGCCCATGGGGAGGATATCATCTTCCTGCGGAAGATCATCTCCGGCGGGGCCGACCGCAGTTACGGCATCGAGGTGGCCAAGCTGGCGGGCCTGCCCAAGCAGGTGCTGACCCGTGCCCGCCATATTCTGCAGGAGCTGGAGGATGAGGCCGGCAAGCCCCACGCCGCGCCGGTGGACGACACCGATCAGGTGTCGCTGGAGGCGCTCAGTGAGAGCGCTGTCATTGACCGGCTGCGCCGCGCCCAGGTGGATACCCTCAGCCCTCTTGAGGCGCTGAACCTGCTGTACGAGCTGAAAGCGAAGCTGCAATAATCGTCAATTTACATGTCAAGGGAGGTGCCTTTATGCCGCAAATTCAGTGTTTGCCGCCCCATGTGGCGGATCTCATCGCCGCCGGCGAGGTGGTGGAGCGTCCCGCCAGCGTGATGAAGGAGCTGCTGGAAAACGCCATCGACGCGGGCGCTTCTGCCGTGGCAGCGGAGATCGAGCACGGCGGCCTCACCTATATCCGCATCACCGATAACGGCTGCGGGATCGCGGCGGAGCAGCTGCCCACCGCCTTCCTGCGCCATGCCACCAGCAAGCTGCGCGCCGCCGCCGACCTGGCGGCCATCGGCACGCTGGGCTTCCGGGGCGAGGCGCTGGCGGCCATCGCCGCCGTGTCCCGTGTGGATATCTTCTCCCGCGCCGTGGGCGCGGATATGGGCGCGTCCCTCCATCTGGAGGGCGGCGTCCCCGGCGGGACGGAGCCTACCGGCTGCCCGGAGGGCACCACCATCTGCGTCCGTGACCTCTTTTACAACACCCCCGCCCGCATGAAGTTTATGAAGAAGGACAGCGCCGAGGGCGCTGCCGTGGCGGGCGTGGTGCAGCATCTGGCCCTCAGCCACCCGGACGTCTCCTTTAAGCTGCTGCGGGACGGGCAGGAGGTGTTCCATACCCCCGGTGACGGACAGCTGCTGTCCGCCGTCTATGCCGCCATGGGACGTGATTTCGCCCTGTCCCTGCTGCCCATCTCCGGCAGCGGCGGCGACGTGCGTGTGGAGGGCTTTGTCACCCAACCCCTCAGCGGCCATGGCAGCCGGGGCAAGCAGGTGTTTTTTGTCAACGGCCGCTTCGTCAAGTCCCAGCTGCTGACGGCGGCGCTGGAGGAGGCCTATAAGAACCAGCTGCTGAAGGGCCGGTTCCCCGGCTGCGTCCTGCATGTGACGCTGCCTGCCGGAATGGTGGACGTGAATGTTCACCCGGCAAAGACAGTTGTCAAATTTGTGTCGGATAAAGCGGTTTTTGATGCGGTATATTACACGGTTTTGGACGCATTAAACGCCGAAAAGACCCCCAAGAAGGCCGGTAATGAACCGGAATTTTTCCGGAAAATGACGGCACAGGAGTTCAAGGCCAGAACAGCCCCGGCGGTGGAGGAGAAAAAACCGCTGGGGAGCTTCTCTGGCCGGCCTGTCGCTCCGGCCACGAAAAACCTCGTCCGGGACAGTGTCCCGGCAATGGCGCAGCGTTCTCACAGCGCTGAGACCGTCTATGTCCGGGATGTGGCCGCGGAGGATAAGCCCATCGTCACGGCATCGCCCCTGACGGGCCGCACCTATGAGATCACCCCGCCGGAAAAGACAGCGCCGTCCCGGCCCCGGCCGGAAGCACCGCGGGGAGAAGCGCCCGTTCAGGAGGCGCTGGATATGCCGGCGGAACCGATGCAGCAGACCATGGAGCCGGTGAGGGAAGCACCGTGGCGCATGGTGGGCGAGGTGCTGAAAACCTATATCATCTGCGAGGATGACCAGGACACCGTGTGGCTCATCGACAAGCATGCCGCCCACGAGCGGCTGCGGTTCGACGCCCTGAAGGCCAACACCCAGCCCCTGATGGCCCAGCCTTTGCTGACGCCGGTGACGGTGGAGCTGGAGCCGGAGAGTTATGCCGCCGTGCTGGAAAACCTGACGCTGCTGCAAGAATTCGGCTTCCTCTGCGAGGATTTCGGCGGCGGCACGGTGCTGATCCGTGAGGTTCCGTCGGATATTCTGGCGGCGGACGCCGCTTCCACCTTGGAGGAACTGGCGCAGAAGCTGGCGCTGGGCCGGACCGACCCGGCGGCGGCACGGGATGAGCTGCTGCACACCATGGCCTGCAAGAGCGCCATCAAGGCCGGCATGACCAACGACGCCGCGGAACTGGCGGCGCTGGTGGAAAAGGTGCAGTCCGGAGAGATCCTGTACTGCCCGCACGGCCGACCGGTGAAATACAAATTGAGCAAATACGACATCGAAAAGATGTTCAAACGAGCATAAGCAAAACAGGAGAAAGCGCATGGCGACAGTCCTTTGCGTGGTGGGCCCCACCGCCACGGGAAAAACGAAGATGGGCGTGGCGCTGGCCAAACGCTTTGACGGCGAGGTGGTCAGCGTGGATTCCATGCAGCTCTACCGGGGCATGGCCATCGGTACCGCCGCTCCCACGCGGGAAGAGATGGAGGGGATACCCCACCACATGGTGGCGGTGGCGGACCCGGCGGAGAGCTGGTCGGCGGCCCGGTATGTGCACGCGGCAGACGCGTGTGTGCAGGATATTCTGGGGCGGGGCAGGCTGCCGGTGCTGGTGGGCGGTACGGGCCTCTATCTGGACGCCCTGATCCGGGGGACGGATTTCGCTGCCGGCTCTCAGGGTACGGAGCTGCGGCAGCAGCTGCAGCGCCGCGCCCGGCAGGAGGGCACGGAGACGCTGCTGGAGGAGCTGCGGCGTATCGACCCGGCGGCGGCGCAGAAGCTGCACCTGCGGGACGAAAAGCGCATCATCCGGGCGCTGGAGGTCTGGTATGAGACCGGCTGCACCATCACGGAGCATGACCGGCAGGAGCGGCAGCGACCGCCCAAATATGACGCCCTGTATATCGGCCTTGATTTTCTTGACCGACAGGATCTGCGTGACCGCATTGACAGGCGGGTGGATACGATGGTGGAGCAGGGGCTGCTGGAGGAAGTGGAGACGCTGCTGGCCAGCGGACTGCCCCGGGACGCCACGGCCCTGCAGGCCATCGGCTACAAGCAGTTCCTGGCGGTGGCCGAGGGGACGGCGACCCGGCAGGAGGCCATTGAGGAGGTCAAGCTCCGCTCACGGCAGTACGCCAAGCGGCAGTTGACGTGGCTGCGGCGGAATCCGGACATTTTCTGGGTCCGCTGGGAGAGACGGCCAAATTTCCCGGAGGGCCTGCAAAAAGCGACAGAATATCTCCATAGCCGTGGTTTATGCTGAACCATGGCGGAGGCTGCGGTATAGAAACAACAGCGTCCGTACAAAGACATATATCAGGAGGACGCTATGCAAAAGACCAACAACTTACAGGAAGTATTTCTGACACAGGCACGCAAGCAGAAGATCCCTGTTACCATGTTTCTGGTGAACGGGTTCCAGCTGCGGGGGCTGATCACCGGGTTTGACTGCTTTGTAGTAGTGCTGGACAGCGAGGGCAAGCAGCAGGTGATCTACAAGCATGCCATATCCACCATTGCCCCGGCGAGGACAGTGGATTTCCGCGAGGAAGAAGATTTGACTTCTGACAAGTAAATCAACTTTACAATTCTGAAACGCGGGCAGTTTCTGTCAAGCCGCCCATGGTTCCGGTCCCGCTGCAGCGTGCTGCGTGGGAAAACATCAATACACAAAAGACAGCAAGGAGCGGGATATGAAAGCCTCCACACCGATTTTCAAAATATTGTCGGCGGTCATGCTGGCTGCTGTGGTGATCTATTTTACCGTGCAGGCATACCGCTACTTTTCCGACCCTATCAATACCACCCTTGTCTATGCCTCCACGGAGGAGACGGTGCTGGAGGTCAACGGCTATCTGATCCGGGACGAGGAGACGTTTCACTCCGACGCGGGAACGCTGGCCCACACCTTGTCAGAGGGGGAGCGCGTAGGCAAGGGCCAGACGCTGGCCATGGCCTATTCCGACAGCGGCGCACTGACCCGGGTGGAACGGCTGGAGGCGCTGAAGCTGCGGCAGGAGCAGCTGGCCTTCTCGCTGGTCTCCTATCTTGACCCTGATGCGGCGCTGAAGCTGGATTCCTCCATCAATGCCGATATCCTGTCGCTGCGCCAGTCCATAACGGGAGGCGAGTACAGCAACGCCGAGGAGGAGCTGTCCTCACTGAAGGGCGCGATCCTGAAGCGGGACTATACCTCTGTTACGCAGGACGAGATCGAGGAGAGCATCGGGGAAACGGAGCGGGAGATCAGTGAGCTGGAACGCTCTCTGGGCGGTACGGCCATCACCGCACCGGAGGCGGGGATCTATTCCGCCGCCTGCGACGGCTATGAGACGGTGCTGACTCCGGAATTTCTGGAGGACGATCTGACATCCGGAAAATTGGAGAGCGTCAAGCCGCTGAACAACGACAACGCCAATGTGGGAAAGCTGATCTACGGCAACACATGGTACTATGCCGCCAGCATCACTGACGCCCAGGCGGAGGAACTGAACGGGCGCTCCACCGTGACGCTGCGGTTTGCCAAGGGGCTGACCATGGATCTGAAAATGACGGTGGTCAGTATTTCCCGCAGTGAGAACGGACACAGAGTGCTGCTGCTGTCCAGTGACAAGTATATCGCCCAGACCACGCTACTGCGCCATCAGGCCGCTACGCTGGTGCTGCGGACCTACGAGGGACTGCGTCTGCCTGCCAACGCGCTGCGGGTCAGCGACGAGGGTGTGAGCGGTGTGTACTGCGTGCTGGGCGTCCGGGCCAAGTTCAAACCGGTGAAGGTGGTGTATCAGGGGGACGGCTACGCGCTGGTGGAGGCGGCCTCCGCCACGGAGGATTCCAGTATGCTGCGCCAGGGCGATCAGGTGATCGTCACCACGGCGGAGCTGTTTGACGGGAAAGTGATCGGATAAAGGCTGACGCAGCGCCGCTGCGTTCACGGCTTTTTTAGAATTTCACCAGATAGAAAGGGGAAAACTTCCATGTCTATTGCGGAAAATATCGCACGCATCCGTCAGGAGATCGACGCGGCTGCCCGTGAAACGGGACGCACCGGACGGGACATTACGCTGGTGGGCGCCAGCAAGATGAACGGCCCGGAAGCGTGTCAGGAGGCCATTGCCGCCGGTATCGACGCGCTGGGTGAGAACCGGGTGCAGGAGATGACGGAAAAGCTGAAGGAAAACGCCTATAACGGCGCCCCGCTGCACTTCATTGGCCATCTGCAGCGCAACAAGGTCAAGCAGGTGGTGGGCAAGGTGACGCTGATCCAGTCCGTGGGCTCCAAGGAGCTGCTGGACGAGATCGAGAAGGTGGCCGCCCGGCTGGAGCTGGTACAGGACGTGCTGCTGGAGGTCAATATCGGCGGCGAGGAGGCAAAATCCGGCTTCGCCCCGGAGGAACTGGCCCAGGCGGCGGCCTATGCCAAGACGTTGGCGCACATCCGTGTCCGCGGATTGATGACGATACCACCGGTTGCGGTGGAAAAAGGCGGGAATATACCATATTTTGAGAAAGTTTACCGTCTTTTTGTTGACATAAGCCGAGAAATGTACGATAATAAATGGGAATATGTATCCATGGGCATGAGTGACGACTATGCGGACGCTGTCCGCTGCGGCGCCAACATGGTGCGTGTGGGCTCCGCCATCTTCGGTGCGCGGCAGTATACCAAGTAAAATATACGACAGGGAGGCTTTCAAATGGGTTTCATGGACGAGCTGAAAAAGATCATTCACCCGTATGACGACGAGGATTACGACTACGAGGAGGAAGAACTGGAGCAGTCGGAAAAGAGCGACAGCAGAAGCATTTTCGACGACCGCCGCGAGGAACGCAAGCAGCCGGAGGATCGCCACAACAAGGTGGTCAATATCCATGCTACCGCCGCGCTGAAGGTGGTGCTGGTGAAGCCGGAGCGGTTTGAGAATGCCAGCGAGATCGCGGATCATCTGCGCGAAAAGCGCACGGTGGTGATGAATCTGGAGTCCACCAATAAGGACGTGGCCCGCCGTCTGATCGACTTCCTTTCCGGCGTGGCCTATGCCGGTGACGGTAAGATCAAGAAGGTGGCCGCCAATACGTATATCATCACGCCTTACAGTGTGGATATCATGGGCGACCTGATCGACGAACTGGAAAACAACGGCCTGTATCTGTAAGCAGGCGGGATAAACGGAGGGATATGCTATGTTTACACCGCAGGAAGTTTCCGAAAAAGTATTTCCCAAGTCCTCTTTCGGCGCAGGCGGCTATGCCATGGGCGCTGTGGACGAGTTTCTCGACGCATTGACCGAGGATTATACGGCGCTGTATAAAGAGAATGTGACGCTGAAAGCCAAGCTGAAGATCCTGGCAGAGAAGGTGGAGGAGTATCGTGCCACCGAGGATGCCATGCGTTCCACGCTGCTGACGGCCCAGAAAATGGCTGCCAAGCTGGTGCAGGAGGCCCAGACTGAGAAGGAGAATCTTCTCAAGGAGGCCAGAGAGCAGCATGCTGCACAATTGGCGCAGCTGGAGAAAGAGCGGCATGAGGCGGACGAGAAGCTGACCATGGCCCAGCAGAGTCTGGCGGACTTCGTTCGCCACGGCAGCGAACTGTGCGCCCAGCAGGCGGCGTTCCTGAACTCTTTGCCGGAGATGCAGCTGTCTCCGGAGGAGAATGCTGCTGCGGCCGGGCCCGTGGACGATATCCAACATGATATCATGCAGCATATTGACGCCATGGATGTGGAGACCGGGACTGACGTGGAGGAGGAGGCACCTGCTCCGCAGGATGTGCCCACCGGCTCCGCGATCCCCAACGACTTCAAGCTGAGCCTGGACGAGCTGAAGTTCGGCCGCAACTATACCGGCGAATAAACATTGAAAAAGCGGCCTTTCGGCCGCTTTTTTACCCCAAAAGGAGATGCATACATGAGCGAAAGACCCATTATCGCCCTGCTGTACGACTTTGATAAAACCCTGTGTACCACCGATATGGAGGATTACTCCTTCATTCCCAGTCTGGGCTATACCCCGGCGCAGTTCTGGCAAAAGGCCAACAGCTTTGGATGGGAGAATCAGATGGACGGGCTGCTGGCGTATATGTATACCATGATCGAGGAGTGCCGGGAGCAGGGCATAACGCTGAACCGGGAGTATCTGGTGAAATGCGGCGAGGCCATCGAACTGTTTCCCGGCGTGCGGGAGTGGTTTGACCGGATCAACGCTTTCGGCGACAGTCTGGGCGTCACGGTGGAACACTATGTGCTGTCCTCCGGACTGAAGGAGATCATTGAGGGCAGCGGTATCGCCCATCAATTTAAAAAGATCTACGCCTGCGAGTTCTACTACCGGGACGGCGTGGCCTGCTGGCCCAAGCTGGACGTCAATTTTACCAACAAGACCCAGTTCGTCTACCGCATCAACAAGGGTGTGCTGGACGTCAGTGAGGACAAAAAGCTCAACGACTCCATGCCTGACGACAGCAAGCGGGTGCCCTTTACCAACATGATCTATGTGGGAGACGGACTGTCCGACGTGCCCTGCATGAAGATGATGCGCTCCTACGGCGGCCAGGCCATTGCCGTGTATCAGGAGTCCAATCGCACCGGTGTGGAGGAACTGCTGGCCAAGAGGCGTGTGGATTTCATCTTCCCCGCCGACTACCGGGAGGGGACGGCGTTGGACCTCACGGTACAGAACATCATCCGCAAGATGGCCATCTGCGACGCATTGGCGGCGGAGAATGCCGCCCAAATGCGGGGCATCGGCCAATTTGACCTGCCTTATCAGGAGACGCTGTTCTGAGCCGAAACAGGCGCCTGCGGGCGCTGACGATGCGAGGGCTTGACAAAAGTAAGTCCCCGGCCACCGGCCGGGGACTTTTTGCTGCGCTCATTTCCGCTTGTTTTTGTTCATCAGGATCAGCACCACCACGATGGCGATGATGGCCAAAGCCAGCAGCGCGATCATCAGGGGAATGTTGCTGGTATCGCCGGTAAGAGCCGGGGTGATGCCCCAGGCAGCCACCGTCAGCAGCGTGCACATTGCGGCACACAGCAGGACAGAAACGAAGTGTTTCATGGAATTTCTCCTCTTTTCCCAAATTTTTATTTATAGATAGTTCAGGGGGTTCACAAAAGTGCCGTTGATCTTGATGCCGAAGTGGCAGTGGTTGCCGCTGGAGATACCGGTGGAGCCCATACGGGCGATCTGCTGGCCCTTGTAGACATGCTCACCGGTAGATACGAGCAGGGAACTGTTGTGACCGTAATAGGTCTGGTAGCCGTTCCCGTGGTCGATAATTACCAGATAGCCAAAGCCGCTCCGCCAACCGGAGTAGGAGACGGTGCCGCCATCGGCAGCATAGATCGCGGTACCGTAGCTGTTGGCAATGTCGATGCCCTCATGGTAGGTGCTGGCGCCGCGGATACCGGTGTTGCGGCGTCCGAAATAGGAGGTGAGGGTACCGCTGCAGGGCCAGCGGAAGCTGCCGGTGGGGAACCAGGTGGGACGGGGGATGGTGCCCCGGGCCTGTGTCTCCGTGACAGGCTCGCTGAGGGTGACGGAGGCCACTACCTGACGGTCTGTCTCTTCACCGTTGATATAGGTGACGTTGGCGGTGACATCCGCCTTGCCGTATTCACCGGGAGAGAGTACTTTATAGTCGCCCTGATACATGGTGTCGTCATCCTGATACTCCACCTGATAGGGCACGTCCTGCACATAGTTCTGCCGCTCCACGTCCACCACCGTCAGGTAGGGGACAGCGTTGGAGATGGTCAGCACATCGCCCACCCGCAGCAGCTTGGGATCATAGCCGGGGTTCATGTCCAGCAGATCGTCCACGGACATATCGTACAGCTCGGCGATATAGTAGTAGCTGTCGCCGGCCTCCACGGTATAGGTGACCTCGCCGGATTTAGTGGCGTTAAGGATCTCGGCAATGTTGCCCAGATTCATCACCAGTGAGGCGTCGGTGTATTCCTGCTTGATCTCCACGTTTTCCACAAAGTAGGAGTCAACGGTGTTGGCGGTGATATAGCTTTTCTTCAGCTGATCCAGCATTTCCTCCAATGCGTTGGGGAAGGTGGTGGCGGCCACAGGCTCGCCGTCAATATACAGCACATAGGCGTATTCCACCAGACCCAGCTCGTCGGAAAGGTTGTCAGTAAACTCCTCGCGGCTTTCCACCGCCTGACGGGGCACCACACCGACGGTGGTGTCCAGTTTGTCCCGGTTGACGGTGTAGTCCTCATCCCCCAGCGTCTGGCGGGTGATGTCCTCGATATCGCTGACCACAGCGTTAACGGTGCGGATACCGGACACGGTACCCAGCTCACTGCCGTCATATACGGCGGTGGTGCCAATGGTATACAGAGACAGCAGGGCGCACAGAGCGACCACCACCAGCGCACAGCTAAGAAAGGCTACCGGGTGCTGCTTGATCTTGTCCACCTGCTTCTGGAAAGCATGGGCCGCGTCGATCTGTTTTCTGCGGCGCAGCGTGAAGCGGTCCCGCAGGGCGGAGGTCAGGCGGGGAACGCTGCCGGCGGCATACAGGAAAAGCTGGGCGAGACCGGATTCTGATTCAGGGAATTTCCGGTGCCGGCTGGCATTGGCCTGATGGCGCATGTCGCGGCGCAGGGAAGTCATAAAGGTCCGGCACCGCAGCCGCAGCTTGTCGATCCATCCCGAGATATCCAGGCGCTGACGATGATTTTCTTCCAGATAGAAGCGCCATTCCTTCAGATTGTCCATCCACATCCGCCAAAGAGTTGCCGGCGAGGGGATCTGCCGTCGTTCTTTCTGGGGTGTGGGTGTTGTTTGCGTTTGTTTCATGGGATACTCACCTAAAAGTTCTAAAATTTATCCAAAAGATATCATACTATCATCCAGCCGAAGCGTCAAGTGAATAATTTATGAACAGAGGTTTCCAAAAAATTCCAAAATACACTCAGTAACGCTCGTCCAGTTGACGAATCAGCGCGGCAATCGCGCCGTTGCGGGCATCCGGCAAAATGTGGATGCCGGGTACCTGCCGAACACATTCAATGGCATTAGCGGGGGCGAAGGGAATGGCGGATACGGCCAGCATCCCCAGATCGTTGGCATGATCGCCCACGCAGTAGATGTTCTGCGGCGCAATATGCAGGAGCTGCGCCAGACGCTGCACCATGTCGCCCTTGCTGGCGCCCTTGGCCGTCAGCTCCAGCAGGTAGGAATTGCTGGGTACGATCTCGTACCGGGAGGCCCAGGGCATACCGGTGACATAGCGGTGCAAAGCCGCCATCTTCTCCGGAACGATCTCAAAAAGCGCCTTGCTGATGGGAGAGGGAGCCTGGTCAATGGTCTCCAGCATTTCCGTGGCCTCATGGGTCAGGTGCAGGTGCGCCAGCGTCAGCTCATTGGCATGGAGGGCGAAAATGGCGTTGTCATCATGGTACAGCTCCACCGCGGCCTCCGGCCACGCGTCCAATACCTGCATGATATGGGGCCGCACCGTATCCGGAAGGAACGCCGTGCAGAGATATTGCTCCGCCTTGAAATCGTAGATGGCCGCGCCGTTGAACAGAATGGCAGGGCCGTTCATGGGCAGGCCGGGCCGCACGATCTCAAAGGAGGGGAGGGCGCGGCCTGTGGCAATGGAGAATGTGCCGCCCTCGGCCATGAAGTATTCGATGGCCTGCCGGTTTTCCGGAAGCAGTTCCGGCATGGGCTCCAGCCCCTTCAGCGCGTTTTCGGTATAGACCAGCGTGTTGTCAAAATCGCTGGCAAGCAATACGCCTGTAAACTTTCCCATCTCACTTATGCCTCGCTGGCAGAGGGTGTGCCGCTGCCGCTTCTACGGCCGCGGCGTCCGCCGCGGCTGCGGCGGGGGCGGCGATGCTGTTCCCCGGCGCCCTCCTGAGGGGCGGAGACTGCCGGCGACGGTGCGTTATTCGGCTTGCTGTTTTGCTCCACGTCCTGTGGTTTGCCTGTGCCGCCCCGGCCTCGCCTGCGTGGCCTGCGGCGGTGTTGATCTTCCTCTTCACGGCGAGGAGTCTCTTTGCTCTCGACACCGGTCTGTTCTGCATTGGGCTTAGCGGCCTTTACGGGCTTGACGGGGCGCTCCGCTTTTTCCTTCTTCTGCGCGGTCTCGGAGACTTGCGGTTTGTTTTCCGCAGATGCGCCGCTCTTGCCGCGGCGGCGTCCGCCACGGCTGCGGCGGCGGGAAGAACGAGAGGGGGTCTCGTCCTCGTTTGTCTCAGGGGTGTCGGCATCGTAGTCAGCGAACAGATTGGGGATCAGCATTTCCTCGGCGGCTACCGGCTCCACATATCGTTCGGGCCGTTCCTTGGGGACGGTGATGCCCTCGCGGCTGCCTTTGCCGTTGCGCAGCACGCACACCTCGCAGTTGTGGTAGCACCGGGGCGCTTCCGGCCGATCGTCCAGCCGGACGTTTACCGTTTCTTTCAGAATGTTGATATCGCTGACATTGCCGGGGCCGTCAGGCGTTACCACAAAGGACTCGGCTTTGGGCATACGCTTGATGGCTTCCTCGTAGGCGTCCTGCTCGTATTTCAGACAGCACATCAGCCGCCCGCAGGTGCCGGAGATCTTGGTGGGGTTCAGGCTCAGATTCTGGGTCTTGGCCATTTTAATGGACACCGGTACGAACTCGTCCATATAGGAGGCGCAGCAGAAGGGCCGACCGCAGATGCCAAGGCCGCCCAGCATTTTGGCCTCATCCCGGACGCCGATCTGCCGCAGCTCAATGCGGGAGCGGAATACCCCGGCCAGATCCTTTACCAACTCACGGAAATCCACACGGCCGTCGGCGGTGAAGAAGAATAGGATCTTGCTGCCGTCAAAGCTGCACTCCACCCGAACCAGCTTCATCTCCAGCCCGTGCTGCAGGATCTTCTTCTGGCAGATGTCGAAGGCTTCCTTTTCCCGGCTGCGGTTATAGGCCGCCGTGTGCCGGTCATTGTCGGTGGCGGCCCGCAGCACGCTCCGCAGCGGCTTGACCACCGCGTCGTCGCTGACCTCGTGGTTGCCCTCCACGCACTGGGCAAACTCCGGACCCTGGGCGGTCTCCACCACCACGTCATCACCGGCGTGGAGCGTCAGCTCTCCGGGGTCAAAATAGTAGGTTTTGCTGCCGCTGCGAAAGCGGACAGAAATCACAGTTGTCATATGTGGTATACCTTCCTTTCTGAAGGGAAAAAATCAAAGAGCCAGCGTTTGGGCCAGTTCCGCGCCCAGCGCGCCCAGCACATGGCCCACGCCTACATTATACTGACATTCGCCGCAGTACCGGCGGAAAAGATCCGTCAGTTTCTGCAGCTGTCTGCGGTCAAAGGCGCGGCCCAGCATGTCCGCCGCTTCACCGCATGTTCCGGGCTTTCCGCACCGGGACAGCAGTGCGTCCGCCGTGATCTGCCACGCGCCCTCTACCATCGACAGCAGCTGCTCCCGTTTGAAACGGCGGTTTTCCAGTGCCGTCAGATGGGCGGTCAACGCCAGTGCGTCCCGGCGGGCGATGACGCGGCACAGTTCAGCGGCAGCTTCATCCTCTTGAGCGGATTCCTGCGGCGCATCCATCCGCAGCTCCACACAGCGGGAGCGTATGGTGGGCAGCAGGGAATGAACGGCGTCGGCGCAGAACACGAAGGCCGCGTAGGGCGGGCCCTCCTCTACGATCTTCAGCAGCACGTTCTGATCCCGTTCGTTGAGCTGGGCACAGTCGGTAAACAGATAGACCTTCCGCCGGCCCTCATTGGGGCGGATGTAAGCATCCTGACGCAGGGCGCGGATGGTCTCCACCGGAAGCTCCTTCCGCTCACTGTCCTGCACCTCCGTCACATCGGGGTGGATGCGGTCAAGTACCTTGCGGCAGGCATTGCACTGCAGACAGGGGCGTCCGCTTTCGGCGCGGCACAGATGGGCGGCCGCGATATAGCGGGCGGCCTGCACCTTGTCTCCCTCGCCGGTGAGGATCACGGCATGGCTCAGCCGGCCATGCTGTGCCGCGGCGCGGATGGCCTTGACCCATGTGGAATTGTGGTTTTCCGCCTGTGTCATCCTGTCCTCCCGCAATGGTAAATTGACCCTTTCAGCTCACAAATTCATATCAGTATACCACAAAAACAGCGCTTTCCGCAAGTCCTGCCTGTGGATTCGCAAAAAAAGTTTGCTCCATTTTGCATATTTCTGCGAAAAACAGGAAAAGAAACCGAAAATATACTTGCTTTTACGGGAAAAGCTGGTTATAATAAAGCGGTTAAAAGAGCACATTTAACAAAATTAAGGGAAAAGGCCATAAAATTACCAAAAATTACTGAAAATTAAGATATTTTTTTGTGATATGGAGGATATGCAAATGAGCAAAAAGTACTGCTACCTGTTCACTGAAGGCAACGCAAAGATGCGTGAGCTGCTGGGCGGTAAGGGCGCCAATCTGGCGGAGATGACCAACATCGGTCTGCCCGTGCCCCAGGGCTTTACCATTACCACCGAGGCCTGCACCCAGTACTATGAGGACGGCCGCCAGATCAATGACGAGATCATGGCCGAGATCATGGAATATATTGAGAAGATGGAAAAGATCACCGGCAAGAAGTTCGGCGATCATGAGAATCCCCTGCTGGTTTCCGTCCGCTCCGGCGCCCGCGCCTCCATGCCCGGCATGATGGATACGATCCTGAATCTGGGCCTGAACGAGGAAGTGGTGGATGTTATCGCCAAGAAGTCCAACAACCCCCGCTGGGCGTGGGATTGCTACCGCCGCTTTATCCAGATGTATTCCGATGTGGTCATGGAAGTGGGCAAGAAGTATTTCGAGCAGCTCATCGACGCCATGAAGGAGAAGAAGGGCGTGACGCAGGATGTGGAGCTGTCCGCCGAAGATCTGAAGGAACTGGCCATGCAGTTCAAGGCCGAGTACAAGGCCAAGATCGGCGCTGACTTCCCCTCCGACCCCAAGGAGCAGCTGATCGGCGCCATCAAGGCGGTGTTCCGCAGCTGGGATAACCCCCGCGCCAACGTATATCGCCGTGACAACGACATCCCCTACTCCTGGGGCACTGCCGTCAACGTGCAGTCCATGGCTTTCGGCAATATGGGCGACGACTGCGGCACCGGCGTCGCTTTTACCCGCGACCCCGCTACCGGTGAGAAGAAGCTGATGGGCGAGTTCCTGACCAACGCCCAGGGCGAGGACGTGGTGGCCGGTGTGCGTACCCCCATGCCCATTGCTGAGATGGCGGAGAAGTTCCCCGAGGCGTATGATGAGTTTGTGAAGGTCTGCAATATCCTGGAGGATCACTATCGTGACATGCAGGATATGGAGTTCACCGTGGAGCACGGCAAGCTGTATATGCTCCAGTGCCGTAACGGTAAGCGTACCGCTCCCGCCGCCCTGAAGATCGCCTGCGACCTGGTGGACGAGGGCATGATCTCCGAGCAGCAGGCTGTCGCCATGATCGATCCCCGCAACCTGGACACCCTGCTCCATCCCCAGTTTGATCCCAAGGCCCTGAAGGCCACCACCCCCATCGGCAAGGCCCTGCCCGCCTCTCCCGGTGCTGCCTGCGGCAAGATCGTGTTCACCGCTGAGGACGCCAAGGCATGGGCTGCCCGCGGCGAGAAGGTAGTGCTGGTCCGTCTGGAGACCTCTCCCGAGGATATCGAGGGCATGAAGGCCGCCCAGGGCATCCTGACCGTTCGCGGCGGTATGACCTCCCACGCTGCCGTTGTGGCCCGTGGTATGGGTAAGTGCTGCGTGTCCGGCTGCGGCGCCATCAACATGGACGAGGCCAACAAGCAGTTCACGCTGGCCGGCAAGACCTATCACGAGGGTGACTGGCTGAGCCTCGATGGCTCCACCGGCAACATCTACGACGGCGCTATGCCCACCGTGGACGCCAGCGTGGGCGGTGACTTCGGCCGCATCATGAGCTGGGCTGACAAGTATCGCCGTCTGAAGGTCCGCACCAATGCCGACACGCCCCACGACGCTGCCAAGGCCCGTGAACTGGGCGCAGAGGGCATCGGCCTGTGCCGTACCGAGCACATGTTCTTTGAGGGTGACCGTATCGCCGCCATCCGTGAGATGATCTGCTCCGACACCGTGGAGCAGCGTGAGAAGGCGCTGGCCAAGCTGCTGCCCATGCAGCAGGGTGACTTCGAGGGCATCTATGAGGCCATGGAAGGCTGCCCCGTCACCATCCGTTTCCTGGATCCCCCGCTGCACGAGTTCGTTCCCACTGAGGAAGCCGATATCGAGCTGCTGGCCAAGGACATGAACAAGTCCGTTGCCGAGATCAAGGCCATCATCGCCTCCCTCCATGAGTTCAACCCCATGATGGGTCATCGCGGCTGCCGTCTGGCTGTCACCTTCCCGGAGATCGCCGTGATGCAGACCCGTGCCGTCATCCGTGCCGCTATCAACGTCCAGAAGCGCCATCCCGAGTGGACCATGGAGCCTGAGATCATGATCCCGCTGGTGGGTGAGGTCAAGGAGCTGAAGTACGTCAAGGACGTGGTAGTCAAGACCGCTGACGAGGAGCTGGCTGCTGCCGGTATGAAGATGAAGTATCTGGTGGGCACCATGATCGAGATCCCCAGAGCCGCTCTCACCGCGGACCAGATCGCCACCGAGGCCGAGTTCTTCTCCTTCGGCACCAACGACCTGACCCAGATGACCTTCGGCTTCAGCCGTGACGACGCCGGCAAGTTCCTGGGCGCCTACTACGACAAGAAGATCTATGAGAGCGATCCGTTTGCCAAGCTGGATCAGACCGGCGTCGGCAAGCTGGTGGATATGGCCTGCAAGATGGGCCGCGCCACCCGCCCCGACATCCATCTGGGCATCTGCGGCGAGCACGGCGGCGATCCCTCCTCCGTGGAGTTCTGCCACAAGGTGGGTCTGGACTATGTGTCCTGCTCTCCCTTCCGTGTGCCCATTGCCCGTCTGGCCGCCGCACAGGCTGCTATCAAAGAAACGGGGAAATAATAAGAGACCCGCTTCCGTAAGCGCATGAGTCGGATAACAAGCAAGCCCCCGGTTTTGGATAACCGGGGGCTTTTCTGCTGTATGTCCAAACAAAAAAGTTTTAAATTTTTCCCCGCTTGGGCAAAAAGTATGATATACTTGGTTTATTCTTGTGACGGAGGCATGCCATGAGTCAATATGACACTGTTGTGAAAATGTGGCAGGACTGGAATATCCGGTCGGTTGATGACCTTTCTTTGCGGCTGGACAATTTCCGTATTCTGTTTGCCTATAACTCCGGCAAAATCGAGAACGCCGAGATCAATTACCACGACACCCGCGAGATTTTTGAAAACGGTAAGGTCGTAGGCTATTCCGGCAGCACCAGAACCCTGTTTGAGCAGCAGAATCAGAAGGTGTGCTACGACCTTTTACAAGACAAGATCGTTGCAAAAGAGCCGCTGTCCATCGAGTTGATCTGCACCATACACCGTGCGTTGACGGAGGGCACCTATGATGAACGCCGCTACATTGTGAACGGCGAGCGCTCCGGCGAATTCAAGAAGCACGACTATGTGACCGGTAAAAATGAGGTCGGTTCGCAGCCTGATGAGGTGGAGCGTGACCTTGCGGAGCTGATCGAGGAAGTCAACGCCATCGGCGCGAAAGCCCCTCTGAAGGCGGGTGCGTACCTCCACGCCCGCTTTGAAAACATCCATCCCTTTGCGGATGGAAATGGGCGCGTGGGGCGAACGCTGCTGAACTACTGGCTGATGATTAATGACTATCCACCCACCATCGTCTATGAGGAGGATCGCCGTGCCTATTATGACGCGCTGCAAGCCTACGATGAGCAGGAGGACTTGGCCCCGCTGGTGCATTTCCTGGAAGCACAGACGGTCAAAACATGGTCGCGCAGCACGGACGGAAAGAAGCCTACACAGCATAAAAAACTGAATTCATTTTTGCTGTGATGCGGCTGATGTGCGGCGATATAGAAAGCTCCCGGTTTTGACGACCGGGAGCTTTTCTGCTAGGCGATATTTTTCTTTCGTCGGCACTGGGTGCAATGCCCGCAGGATACTTCCACCCGTTCGCCGTAGTACCTAGCAATGGAGGCCCACAGGCAATCGGAGGATTGTATTGCTTTGACCAGCGCAGTTACCCCATGCTTTTTGATAGGGGACACATCCTCTCCGGCGTTCCCTTTAAGGATACGCAACGCACGTTTCTCGTCGCCCGGTGCATAGAGTAGGATGCAGCGGGTCTTCTTTCCATTGCGCCCACCGCGGCCGATCTGCTGGGTGTAGTCGCTCAGTCCCAGAGGCAAGCCTGCGTGAATGACCAGACGGATGTTGGGAATATCGACTCCCAAGCCGAAAGCAGACGTTGCTATCATAACGTTGTACTTCCCATCTGCATAGTCATTGGCACAAGCTTCCTTTTCCTTCTTCGACATCTCGGCATAGTACCCGCAAGCTCTCCAATCACGGCTTTCCAGGTACTTTGTCAGGGACTGCACTTCCTGCACAGTCTGGCAGAACACCAGCGCCAAGCCCTTTCGGTTCCAGTCCTCCAGCTCACTCAGTACCGCAGCGGGCATCTGGTCAAGATGGCCGACTTCCCTGACGGTCAGGTACAGATTCTCCCGATAAACTGAGGTGCAGTGACAGACGCAATTCCGCATGCCAAGGGCCTGTTGGATCTCCTGACGCTCCTGCTTTGTGGCGGTAGCTGTACAGGCGATGGTCTGAGGACGATTCGGCAAGGCTTGGATGAAGTCACCGATCATGCCGTAGCTGGGCCGGAAAGAATCCCTCGTCTGTACCAGCATGTGGGCCTCATCCAGCACCACACGGCTGACATCGCAGTGCCTGAGTGCTTCTCGCAGATCCCCACGGGATAGCTGCTCCGGTGCCAGGTAGAGCAGCATCATATGCGGCAGCACCTCCAGCATCGCACGCCGTGCCGCAGGAGTCAGATCTGAATTCAACGCGCAGGCCGCCACACCTTTGCTCTTCAATTTTTTCACCTGATCGTATTGCAGGGCCAGCATCGGCGAAACGACGATCGTCAGGTGCTCACCTCCCTCCATCACCGCCGGCAGCTGAAATAACACCGACTTTCCCTGCCCTGTTGGCGCCGTGTACAGCACATCCCGAAAGGCCAGGATGTCCTTGAACACCGGAGCTTGCCAAGCGTGCAGTTCCTTGATTTCCAAAGTCCTCATGGCGCGCGCAAGCAGCCCTTTTCTATAGAGTATCATAGTCTGGTTCTCCTTTCTTCAGCTTTGATAAGCCGTCAGTTCCGTGTAGTCGAAGGCCACACCGTGGAACGAGCCACCCTGCAATGTGATCGTGTGGTCGCGCTTGCGCAGCAATCCAGCCTCCTCACAGCGGCCGCAAAATGTGCTGTACAGGTCGGAGGTAAGCCCTATCGGCTCCAGCAAACGCAGAATCGAATCCTTGGTGTACACAAGCAGTTCTCGTTCCTTCAGTGCCCCTTTCTTTGACGTATATCGAAACGCGGCGGCATCATCGGCCAAGTGCTTCTCCGCCTCCTCCTTCGAGTCCGGCTTCTCGATGATCTGATCGTGGTAAGAATCGACATATACAGCGCTGTTGCCGAAAATCTTCCTTTGAAAAAGGGTTTAAACTCAGGGAAAACCTTGTCAAGGATATTTGTTAACTCCACCATCTGCTTGCTCCACTGCCGAATCAAGCTGTCCCGAAATCTTGTTAGTGACTTTGGTCATGCGAAAAGCTGGGCTGCCGGAGGATATGAACGCATGGAAATTACATCGGCTGGATCTGTGTGTGAATATCTGCTGGAGCCGGAAGGGGGCAGCCGCTGAGCTGATCCGGCTGATGCGAGTGGAGGACCTGACACTCTCCGGCTTTGAGAAATCAACAACCGGACAACGGCACGAGGTGCGCTATAGCAAAGGACAGCTGGAACTGGTGGCCTATGACAAGCTGCTGCAAATGAAGCGGCAAGGCTTGTGTAAAAAGGAAAAACTACCGAAGAGTGTGCTGAGGGTGGAACTGCGGTGCGGACGAGCTTGGCTGCGGGAGTTTTCCTAAAAAAAGAATCGAAGAACGACAACCGAGCTTATTGAGACGCTGGGGAAGAACAGTCGTGAGCTGATCATTACATACGCAGGGAAATGCATGTACGGCGGCATGTTCCGGAAGTTGAAGGAGCAATTAGACGTTGTCGAATCAGCTGATGGAATGAAGAAGAAAGTCCGCAAGCGGCTGAGAGACATTTTACATGAGGCAGCTGATTTTTCACTGCGACACGCAAGACGCGGCCTGACAGGTGAACAGTGGAAAACCTGCATAGGGCATTTTGAACTTCTGGGGATCCATCCCGTTCCGCTGCGTAAGAAATATCCGGTAAAGAAATTACCGTCGCTGTTGATGATCCTGAAGATACTGGATGAAGAGTGGGACACGGTGGAAATTTGCAAGGACGGTAGCCTGAAGCCGTGTATCTTTTGAAACAGCTGCGGACATTATTATATCAGGGAAGGAGGATGCGTGATGCCGACTGTCAATGCGATGAAAGAAAATGCGTATCGGGAAGGTATGCTACAATACTACAATACAGTGCTTCTGGAAAAGGGCCTGATTAGCCAGAGCGAATACCGGGCGATGCAGATGAAGATCCGGTCGGCATACGCTCCGGCGGTGAAAGATGAAAAATAAGCGGTGACTTACCCTGTTGAGAGACTCAATGGGGTAAGTTTTTTGATAAGGTGTATTGCTTTCAGTTGCTGGAAATGGTATAGTTTATTATGATAAATTAGGCGCATTTTATGCGGCATAAAAAGAACAGGTGACGGGAGGAAAGCGCCCATGCTGGAGACCCAATTGAGGAGGGCCAGAAATGGAGTTTAATAGCGTCGAACCGCGCCTTTCCACCTATTTACACGCTAAG
>CAMCSE010000015.1 GCA_945877515.1 uncultured Clostridia bacterium
ACCGGAGTCGGCGGTACGCAGAGCGGTATCGGCCAGGCCCTTACGGGCGCCGCGGCTGGAGGTAAAGTATTCCAGCACGGACAGGCCCTCACGAAAGTTTGCCTTGATGGGGATCTCGATGGTCTTACCGGCGGTGTTGGCCATCAGGCCGCGCATACCGGTCAGCTGACGGATCTGCTTCATGGAGCCGCGGGCGCCGGAATCCGCCATCATGAAGATGGGATTGTACTTGTTCATGTTGGCGGTCAGTGCGTCGGTGACGTCGTTGGTGGTCTTTTCCCACTCGCGGACCACCAGCTTATAGCGCTCCTCGTCGGTGATGAAGCCCATGTTGAACTGGTCCTCGATGTCCAGCACCCGTTCCTCCGTCTCCTGGATCAGCTCGTACTTCTTGGCAGGCACCACCATGTCCGCGATGGAGATGGTGATGGAGCCGCGGGTGGAGTACTTATAGCCGGTGGCCTTGATGTTATCCAGCACCTCGGCGGCGATGGTGAAGCCGAACTGCTTGATGGTGCGGTCAACGATCTTGCCCAGCAGCTTCTTGCCGCAGGTCTCGGTGATTTCGTAGTCGAAGAACTTGTCAGTGGGCTGGCCGTTCTCATCCAGACGCTTGACAAAGCCCAGCGTCTGGGGCACGTTGCGGTTGAAGATGATCCGGCCGGCAGTGGCGCGCACCACATGGGACAGCGTCTCGCCGTTGAACTCCTTCTCCACACGGACCCAGACGGGCTGATGGATGCCGATGATGTGCTCGTTGTAGGCCATCAGCACCTCGTCCTCGTCGCGGTAAATGTTCAGGTGAGTGTTGGCCTTCTCCTCGTCGGTCAGCTCGTCGTAGCTCTTGCCGGCCAGGGCAAAGTCCACGCCCTGAGGCCAGTACTCGTCGTTGTCCATCTGGGAAACGCCGTTTTCAAACCGCTCGAAGGTCAGGTAGTAGGAACCCAGCACCATATCCTGCGTGGGGACGGTGACGGGGCCGCCGTCCTGAGGACGCAGCAGGTTGTTGGCGGACAGCATCAGCAGACGGGCCTCAGCCTGCGCCTCGGCGGACAGGGGAACGTGAATGGCCATCTGGTCGCCGTCGAAGTCGGCGTTGAAGGCGGTGCAGTTCAGGGGGTGCAGCTTCAGGGCACGGCCCTCCACCAGCACCGGCTCGAAAGCCTGAATACCCAGACGGTGCAGCGTAGGCGCACGGTTCAGCATGACGGGATGGTCCTTGATGATCTCGTCCAGAGCGTCCCACACCTCGGTACGGCCCTTATCCACCATCTTCTTGGCGGACTTGATGTTGTTGGCGCTGCCGTCCTCCACCAGCTTCTTCATGATGAAGGGGCGGAACAGCTCCACGGCCATCTCCTTGGGCACGCCGCACTGATAGATCTTCAGCTCGGGACCGACGCAGATAACGGAACGGCCGGAATAGTCCACGCGCTTGCCCAGCAGGTTCTGGCGGAAGCGGCCCTGCTTGCCCTTGAGCATATCGCTGAGGGACTTGAGGGCGCGGTTGTTGGCGCCGGTGACGGGACGGCCGCGGCGGCCGTTGTCGATCAGGGCATCCACCGCCTCCTGCAGCATACGCTTCTCGTTGCGCACGATGATATCGGGTGCGTTCAGCTCCATCAGGCGGCGCAGACGGTTGTTGCGGTTGATGACGCGGCGGTACAGGTCGTTCAGGTCGGAGGTGGCGAAACGGCCGCCGTCCAGCTGCACCATGGGGCGCAGCTCAGGCGGGATCACCGGCAGCACGTCAATGATCATCCACTCCGGCTTGTTGCCGGACAGGCGGAAAGCGTCCACCACTTCCAGCCGCTTCACCACACGGGCCTTCTTCTGGCCGGAGGTGGTTTTCAGCTCGGCGTGAAGCTGCTCGCTGAGCTGCTCCAGATCGATCTGCTGCAGCAGCTCCTTCACAGCCTCCGCGCCCATACCGGCACGGAAATCGTCCTCATACTTCTCGCGGTAATCGCGGTATTCCTTCTCCGACAGGATCTGATTCTTCATCAGGGGCGTTTCGCCGGGATCGGTGACGATATAGGCGGCGAAGTACAGCACCTTTTCCAGAATACGGGGGCTGATATCCAGCAGCAGACCCATGCGGGAGGGGATACCCTTGAAATACCAGATATGGCTGACGGGGGTGGCCAGATCGATGTGGCCCATGCGCTCACGGCGCACCTTGGCACGAGTGACCTCCACGCCGCAGCGGTCGCAGATCTTGCCCTTATAGCGAATCTTCTTATACTTGCCGCAGTGGCACTCCCAGTCCTTGGTGGGCCCGAAAATACGCTCGCAGAACAGGCCGTCCCGTTCCGGCTTCAGCGTGCGGTAGTTAATGGTCTCCGGCTTTTTTACCTCGCCGTAGGACCACTCGCGGATCATCTCCGGAGAAGCGATGCCGATCTTAATGGCGTCAAAGGTTGCGTAACTCATTGTTCAGCTCCTCCTCTTTCTCAAAATTCATCGTCATCGTCAACGTCGTCATAGGAAGCGTCCACTTCCTCGTCGCTGACGTAATCGAAGCCTGCGTCGGCCAGTTCATCCTCATCGGCGTAGCGGTTCTGCCGGTCGTTATCGGCATCCATGCGGGCCAGATTGAAGGTGTCCATGGCGTCCTCATCGTCCTTCAGCTCGATCTGGTTGCCGTCCTTATCCAGCACCTGGATATCCAGACACAGGGACTGCAACTCCTTCACCAGCACCTTGAAGGATTCCGGCACGCCCGGCGTGGGCACGTTGTGGCCCTTGACGATGGACTCATAGGTGCGGACACGGCCCGTCACGTCATCGGACTTGACGGTCAGAATCTCCTGCAGGGTATAGGCGGCGCCGTAGGCCTCCAGCGCCCAGACTTCCATCTCGCCGAAGCGCTGGCCGCCGAACTGGGCCTTGCCGCCCAGAGGCTGCTGGGTCACCAGAGAGTAGGGGCCGGTGGAACGGGCATGGATCTTATCATCTACCAGATGGTGCAGCTTCAGGAAGTACACATAGCCCACGGTGACCTTGTTGTCGAAACGCTCGCCGGTGCGGCCGTCGTACAGCCAGCTCTTGCCCTCGGGATCGAGGCCGGCCAGCTCCAGCGCCTCGGTAATGTCCTTATCGGTGGCGCCGTCGAAGATGGGGGTGGCTACCTTCCAGCCAAGGGTCTTGGCGGCGTAGCCCAGATGGACCTCCAGCACCTGACCGATGTTCATACGGGAGGGAACGCCCAGGGGGTTCAGCACGATATCCAGCGGCGTACCGTCGGGCAGGAAAGGCATATCCTCCTGGGGCAGTACACGGGACACAACGCCCTTGTTGCCGTGACGGCCGGCCATCTTGTCGCCGGGCTGGATCTTGCGGCGCTGGGCGATATAGACGCGGACCACCTGATTCACGCCCGGCCCCAGTTCGTCGCCGTTCTCACGGGTAAATACCTTGGTGTCGATCACGATGCCGCTCTCGCCGTGGGGTACCTTCAGGGAGGTATCGCGGACCTCGCGGGCCTTCTCACCGAAGATGGCCCGCAGCAGACGCTCCTCGGCGGTCAGGTCGGTCTCGCCCTTGGGGGTGACCTTACCCACCAGAATGTCGCCGGCGTGGACCTCGGCACCCACGCGGATGATGCCGCGTTCGTCCAGATCCTTCAGGGCCTCCTCGCCCACGTTGGAAATGTCCCGGGTGATCTCCTCGGGTCCCAGCTTGGTGTCGCGGGCGTCGATCTCGTACTCCTCAATGTGGATGGAGGTATACACGTCCTCCTTCACCAGCCGCTCGTTCAGCAGCACGGCGTCCTCGTAGTTGTAGCCTTCCCAGGTCATGAAGCCCACGAGGATATTGCGGCCCAGCGCGATCTCGCCCTGCTCGGTGGCGGGACCGTCGGCCAGCACGGTGGGATCGTCGCCGCCGTGGACCCGCTCTCCCACGGAAACGATAGGCTTCTGGTTGATGCAGGTGCCGTGGTTGGAGCGCAGGAACTTGATGAGTTTATAATCCTTGGTCTCGCCGCTGTCGTACTTGACAGAGACGTTGGTGGCGTCCACCTTGGTGACCACGCCGTCGCCCTCGGCCAGCACCGCCACCTCGGAGTCCAGGCAGATCTTGTGCTCCATACCGGTACCCACGATGGGAGCCTCCGGCTTCAGCAGAGGCACAGCCTGACGCTGCATGTTGGCGCCCATCAGGGCACGGTTGGCGTCGTCGTTGGGCAGGAAGGGGATCATGGCCGTGGCGATGGAGACCATCATGCGGGGACTGACGTCGATATAGTCCACATTGCTGCGGTCCACCTCCACGATCTCGTCGCGGTGACGGCAGGTGATACGGCGGTTGGTAAGGCAGCCGTTCTCGTCCACCGGCTCCGCCGCCTGACCGACGATATACTGATCCTCCACGTCGGCGGTCATATAGGTGATGTCGTTGGAGACCTTGCCGGTCTCATGATCCACGGCCCGGAACGGCGCCTCGATGAAGCCGTACTCGTTGACACGGGCATAGGTGGCCAGATAGGAGATCAGGCCGATGTTGGGACCTTCGGGAGTCTCAATGGGGCACATGCGGCCGTAGTGGGAGTAGTGCACGTCTCGCACTTCCATGTTGGCGCGCTCGCGGCTGAGGCCGCCGGGGCCCAGAGCGGACAGACGGCGCTTGTGGGTCAGCTCGGCCAGCGGGTTGGTCTGATCCATGAACTGGCTCAGGGGGCTGGAACCGAAGAACTCCTTGATGGCGGCGGTGACGGGACGGATATTGATCAGGCTCTGGGGCGTAACGATATCCAGATCCTGAATGGTCATGCGCTCGCGGATGACACGCTCCATACGGGAGAAGCCGATGCGGAACTGGTTCTGCAGCAGCTCGCCCACGCAGCGCAGACGGCGGTTACCCAGATGGTCGATGTCGTCCTTGGTCACAAGGCCGTAGGCCAGCGCGTTCATATAGTTGATAGACGCGAAGATATCATCGACGATGATGTGCTTGGGCACCAGCTGGTCGGCATGCAGGCGGCACTGTTCGATCAGCTCCTCGCCCTGATACTGGCTCAGCAGCTCCTGCAGCACGTCGAAGCGGACCCGCTCCTTGATGCCGCACTTCTCCCGGGGATCAAAGTCCACATAGTGGGACATGTCGCACATGCCGTTGCCGGTAATGCGCAGGATCTTGCCGGTATCCAGCGTGACGGAGATCTCCTTCACGCCGACGGTGTCCATCACGGTGCAGTCGTCAGCCGTCAGCACATGGCCCTCTTCAAACAACAGCTCACCGGTAGCGGGATCGGCCACGGGATCGGTCAGCATCTGACCGCGTGCACGGGCCCAGAAGGTCAGCTTCTTGTTGAACTTATAGCGACCCACGGTGCTCAGGTCATAGCGCCGGGGATCGAAGAACAGGTTCTGCAGCAGCGTCTGGGCACTGTCCACCGTGGGAGGCTCGCCGGGACGCAGTTTGCGGTAGATCTCCAGCAGGGCCTCCTCGTAGGTCTTGCAGGTATCCTTCTCCAGCGTGGCCACGATGCGCTCGTCATCGCCGAAGTGCTCCAGGATCTCCGCGTCGGTCTTGAGGCCCAGCGCGCGGATCAGGCAGGTGATGGGCAGCTTGCGGTTTTTATCGATACGGACCCAGAACACCTCGGAGGTGTCGGTCTCATACTCCAGCCAAGCGCCGCGATAGGGGATGACCGTGCTGGTCAGCAGGGGCAGATCGGTCTTCAGATCGATCTCCTTGCCGTAATAGATGCCGGGAGAGCGGACGATCTGGCTGACCACCACGCGCTCGGCACCGTTGATGACGAAGGTGCCGGAGTGGGTCATGAGGGGGAAATCGCCCATGAAGATCTCCTGCTCCTTGATCTCGCCGGTCTCCTTGTTATGCAGGCGCACCTTCACCTTCATGGGGGCGGCATAGGTGGCGTCACGGGCCTTGCACTCCTCCACGTCGTACTTGGGCTTCTCGTCCATGGTGTAATCAATGAAGCTCAGCTCCAGATTACCGGCATAGTCCGAGATCACATCCACATCGGCAAATACCTCCTTCAAGCCGGTCTCCAGAAACCACTTGTAGGAACTCTTCTGAATCTCCAGCAGGTTGGGCATTGCTACCACTTCTTCATGTCGGGCAAAGTTCTTTCGCAGCGTCTTGCCGTAGTACTTGTCCTTGGCCATGTTCGTCCATCACGCCTTTCTGTTTGTTCTGCCGCCTCCGCCGCTGCCGCCGCTGCCGGCAGCCTGCCTTGGCCGCTGTATTTCAAATTTTTCTGAACTGTGTGAGACCGTCTTTTGATACACGCGGAGTTGTTGCTAATTTTACCGAAAACCCCTTGTATTTCCCTTTTGGCGGTGGTATACTGGGACTGTAAAAGGGGATATGTCCCCATCATCCCAATATAAGCGCTTAAGTTTACCATATTTTTGGATGCTTGTCAAGAGAAAGTAAGCGCACCGGTGAAAATTTCGCCGGTGCGCTTTTGTTTTTATTTGTCCCGCTCGAGCAATACCACGCTCTCAATATTTGCCGTGCGGGGGAACAAGTCCACAGCGGCGGCACGGACGGCCGTATAGCCGTATTGCGCGAATCGCTTCACGTCACGGCCCAGCGTGGCAGGGTCACAGGAGACATAGACGATGCGTTGGGGCTGCATGGCCGCGGCCGCCTCCACCATCTCCGGCGCGAGCCCTTTTCGGGGCGGATCCACGCAGATCACGTCAGGCCGCAGTCCCCGGGACGCCAGCTCCGCCGCCGTTTCCTTTGCATCGCCGCAGAAAAACTCCACATTCTCCACGCCGTTGGCTTTGGCGTTCTGCCGTGCGTCGTCGATGGCCTCCGGCACGATCTCCGCGCCGATGGCCTGTTTGCAGTGCCGGGCCATGCACAGCGTGATGGTGCCCGCCCCGCAGTACAGGTCCAGCACCGTCTCCTCTCCTGTCAGCCCGGCGAAATCCACCGCTTTCCGGTACAGTACCTCCGCCTGCGCACGGTTCACCTGATAGAAAGAGGGTACGCTCAGCCGGAAGGTCAGCCCCCACAGGGTATCCCGCAGGGTATCCTCTCCCCACAGCGTCCGGTAGCTGTCCCCCAGAATCACATTGCCCTTCCTGCGGTTCACGCCCCATACGATCCCCACCGCAGAGGGGACAGCCTGCCGCAGCAGTTCCACCAGCTCCGACTCATGAGGGGCGCGTTCCCCGTTGCCCAGCAGGCAGATCAGGCTCTCTCCCGCGCCGTTGGTGCGGGCATACAAATGCCGCAGCAGTCCCCGTCCTGTCTTTTCATCGTAGCAGGGTACCCGGAACCGGCGGATATACTGCCGCACCGCCTGCGCCGCCGCGTCGGCCTGCGCCATCTGGATGCGGCACTGTTCCACCGGCACCACCTCGTGGCTGCGGGCACGGTAGAAGCCCACCGCGCCGTTATTGGCAATGGGATACTGGCTCTTGTTGCGGTAGCGGTCGATCTCCGCCGCCCCAAGGATCTCCTCCACGACCACATCACTGCCGCCGATCCGCTGCAGGGCATCCTGCACCCGCTGCCGCTTGGCGGACAGCTCCTCGGCATAGTCCATGTGACGGAAATCGCAGCCGCCGCACTTGCCAAAATACGGGCAGTCCGGCTCCTGCCGGTGAACCGACGGCGTATGGATCTTCTTTACCTTGCCGAAAGCGGCGTTTTTGAGCACCTTCATGATGAGGATATCGCAGTCCTCTCCCCGGATGGCACGGTGGACAAACACCACCTGCCCGTTTACCCGGGCAATGCCCAATCCCTCGGAGGAATACCCCTCAATGACGGCACGGACGGTCTGATTTTTTCGCAGCGGTTCCATATGCTTCTCCTTGCGGCATCTTCTCTTACTTCAGCCCGGCCCCTATACGGTATGCGGCAGGGCCGGAAACTGTTTGCAGGGAAACCAGAGGTTTCCCTGCAATGTTTTAAAATTCGTACTTTTCCGTGATCTTGCGGATGGCCTCGGCCATAGCGCCCAGCGTCTTGTTGTCCCGGCCCTTGCTGCGGCGTACCAGTGCCTGCAGGGCGTCCATCGCCTGCAAAAGCTTCTGATAGACCACGCTGGCCCGGCTGCCCTGTCCGTCGAAGGACACCTTCTTGCGCTCCGGCAGATAACCGGCAGCCAGCTGCCGGCAGGTGATCAGGTCGTACTCCTCGGTATACTGAGGCGCGTGGGCGGTAAAGCCCATGGCGCTGATGGTCTCGGCAAACAGGGGGGCCACCTCACGGTCGCCATGGACCACGAACACATGCTGGGGCTTGGGGGCCTTGTAGCGGGAAATCCAGTCCAGCAGATGATCCCGGTCAGCATGGGAGCTGAGACCCTGGAAATTCACGATTTTGGCCCGCACGGCCACATCCTCGCCGAACAGCTTCACGCTCTGGGCGCCGTCCAGCAGGGTACGGCCCAGCGTACCGGGGGACTGGAAGCCCACAAACACCACGGCGCTGTCGGGGCGCCACAGGTTATACTTCAGGTGATGGCGGATACGGCCCGCGTCGCACATACCGCTGGCAGAAATGATGACCTTGGGGACCTTGTCCATGTTCAGCAGCTTCGATTCCTCCACCGACTCGGTCAAATGCAGCCCGGGGAAGCTGAACATATGGGTGCCGTCCTTCACCAGTGCCAGCGCCTCCTCGTCCAGATAGCCCCGCAGGTCGCCGCAGAAAATGCTGGTGGCGGACTTCGCCAGCGGCGAGTCCACATACACGGGGAAATCCTGTACCGAGGTCACCAGATGGCGGTCCTTGATCTCACGGATGAAATACAAAAGCTCCTGCGTGCGGCCCACGGCGAAAGAGGGGATCACCACATTGCCGCCCTTGCCCAGCGTTTCATCGATGATCTGGGCCAGATCGTCGGTATAGCTCCACACCTCGGTGTGATTGCGGTTGCCGTAGGTGCTCTCCATCACCACATAGTCGGCCCCGGTGAAGAACTGGGGATCCCGGATGATGGGCTGATCCACATTTCCGATATCGCCGGAGAACACGATGGTGCGCGTCTCGCCGCCCTCGGTCAGCTCCATCAGAATGGAGGCGCTGCCCAGCAGGTGTCCGGCGTCGATAAAGGTGGCCTTCACGCCCTCGCACACATTGACGGTCTCGCCGTACTCGCAGGTCTGCAAAAACTCCGGCACCCGCATGGCGTCGGCTACGGTGTACAGCGGCTCTATCGCAGGACGGCCGGCACGCTGGTTTTTGCGGTTCTGATACTCCGCGTCGCTCTCCTGAATGTGGGCGGAGTCCGCCAGCATGATGCTCAACAGGTTGGCCGTCAGCCGGGTGGTGATGATACGGCCCTGAAAGCCGTTTTTGATCAGCATGGGGATGCGGCCGGAATGGTCAATGTGGGCGTGGGTCACCAGCACCACGTCAATGCTGCCCGGATGGAAGGGCAGCGTGGCGTTGTCCACCTCGTCCCGACCTTGCTGCAAGCCGCAGTCGATCAGAATATGCTTTCCGTTTACCTCAAGACAATGGCAGCTGCCGGTGACGCACTGGTCAGCGCCGAAAAAGCTCAGCTTCATGGCGTACATCCTTTCCCAAATACATATCGTCCCAGTGGATTATTCTGCACTGTTGTTTTATTGTACCACTTTTCTCCGCCGTAAGCAAGCCGCCAAATTTCCTTTGCATATGCGGGATAAGTGTGGTATACTGATATTTGTATTACTATGTGATGTACAAACTCTTTTCGCAGAAAGGATACAAATACATGGGACTGATCACAAAACTGTTCGGCACCTATTCCGAACGTGAACTGAAATCCATCTGGCCGATCGTCCATAAGATTGAGGACATGGAGGCGGAATACAAGGCGCTGACCGACGCCCAGCTGCAGGCCAAGACGCCGGAGTTCAAAGAGCGTCTGGCCAACGGCGAAACGCTGGACGACATTCTGCCGGAGGCGTTCGCCACCGTCCGCGAGGCGGCGGACCGTGTGCTGGGTCTGCGTCCCTATCCGGTACAGCTGGTGGGCGGCATCGTGCTGCACCAGGGCCGCATCGCCGAGATGAAGACCGGTGAGGGCAAAACGCTGGTGGCGACGCTGCCGGCCTATCTGAACGCGCTGACCGGCAAGGGCGTCCATATCGTCACTGTCAACGACTATCTGGCCAAGCGTGACTCGGAGTGGATGGGCAAGGTTCACCGCTTCCTGGGGCTGAGCGTGGGCCTGATCATCCATGACCTGACCAAAGAGGAGCGCCAGAAGGCCTATCAGGCCGACATCACCTACGGCACCAACAACGAGATGGGCTTTGACTATCTGCGTGACAATATGGCCATCTATTCCAGCGAGCTGGTGCAGCGGGGCCACAACTTTGCCATCGTGGACGAGGTGGACTCCATCCTGATCGATGAAGCCCGTACCCCGCTGATCATCTCCGGTCAGGGCGACAAGTCCACGCAGCTTTACGACATGGCGGACGCTTTCGTCCGCAAGCTGAAGCGCTTCGTCATTGCGGAGACCGACGCCAAGGAGGAGGAAGACCCCAACATCGATGCCGACTACATCGTGGATGAGAAGGCCAAGACCGCCACGCTGACCGCCCGCGGCATTGCCAAGGCGGAAGAATTCTTCCATCTGGACAATCTGGGCGATCCGGAAAACAGCACCATCTCCCACCACATCAATCAGGCCATCAAGGCCTACGGCACCATGCGTCGCGACGTGGACTATGTGGTCAAGGACGGCGAGATCATCATCGTGGACGAATTTACCGGCCGTCTGATGTTCGGCCGCCGGTACAGCGAGGGCCTGCATCAGGCCATTGAGGCCAAGGAGCGGGTGAAGGTGCAGCGGGAGAGCAAAACGCTGGCCACCATCACCTTCCAGAACTACTTCCGTCTCTACAGCAAGCTCTCCGGTATGACCGGTACGGCGTTGACGGAGGAAGAGGAATTCGGCACCATTTATAATCTGGATATCGTGGAGATCCCCACCAACCGGCCCATTGCCCGTATCGACTATGATGACAGCGTCTATAAGACGGAGAACGGTAAATATCGCGCCGTCATCAAGCAGGTCAAGGAGTGCCACGCCAAGGGCCAGCCTGTGCTGGTGGGTACCGTCTCCATTGAGAAGAACGAGCTGCTGGGCCATCTGCTGCAGCGGGAGGGCATCCCGTGCAATCTGCTGAACGCCAAGAACCATGAGAAGGAAGCCGAGATCGTGGCGCAGGCCGGTAAATACGGCGCTGTCACTGTGGCCACCAACATGGCCGGCCGTGGTACGGATATCATGCTGGGCGGCAACGCCGAGTATCTGGCCAAAAACGATCTGCGCAAGGCCGGCATGAGCGACGAGCTGATCGCCGAAGCCACCGGCTATGCCGAGACTGGCAATCAGGAGATCCTGGACGCCCGCAAGCTGTTTGCCGAGCGCCTGCAAAAGCACAAGGATGAGATCGCCGGCGAGGCCGAGAAGGTCCGTCAGGCCGGCGGCCTGTTTATTATCGGCACCGAGCGGCACGATTCCCGCCGTATTGACAACCAGCTCCGCGGCCGTGCCGGCCGTCAGGGCGACCCCGGTGAGACCCGGTTCTACATCTCACTGGAGGATGATCTGATGCGTCTGTTCGGTGGCGAACGGATCACCAACATGATGGAGCGGCTCAATGTGGAGGAGGATATGCCCATTGAGAACAAGCTGCTCACCAAATCCATCCAGCAGGCTCAGACCACGGTGGAATCCCGCAACTTCCAGACCCGTAAGTCGGTGCTGGAGTATGACGACGTGATGAACAAGCAGCGCGAGATTATCTACGGTCAGCGCAAGCAGGTGCTGGACGGCATGGACGTGAAGGACACCATCATGAACATGATGAGCACCGCCATTACCAATCAGGTCAATGCCATCTTCCTGGACCAGCCCCACATCGACGCCGCCCAGTGCAAAGAACTGCTGCGGAGCCTTGAGGGCGTTTACTTCCCCAAGTACGCGGTAAAGATCAGCGAGGAGGAGCTGCCCTCCCTGACCGCCGAGGAGCTGACCGAGCGGTTTATCGCCGCCGCCACTGACTTCTACGAAAAGAAGGAGCAGGAGTTCACCTCTCCCGTCATGCGTGAGGTAGAGCGTGTTGTGCTGCTGCGCGTGGTGGACGAATACTGGATGGAACACATCGACGCCATGCAGGATCTGCGTCAGGGCATCCGCCTGCGGGCCTACGCCCAGACCGACCCCGTCATCGCCTATAAGAAGGAAAGCCTTGAGATGTTCGAGGAGATGATCTCCGCCATTCAGGAGGAGACCGTCCGCCGTCTGTACAGCGTCCGCATCCAGCGCAACGAGGAGATCAAGCGCGAGCGGGTGGCCAGCGGCATCACCGAAAACGTGGGCGGCGACGGCACCGTGAAAAAGCAGCCCAAAAAGGTAGTCAAAATCGGCCGCAACGACCTGTGCCCCTGCGGCAGCGGTCTGAAATGGAAAAAGTGCGACTGCAAGCAGTATCACTCCTGAACACGCAGGGCGGCGGCGTTTGCCGCCGCCCTGTTGTCAGCATTTTCCCTTCGCGTTTCGCGCCCACCGGCGCGTGACATTTTCTTCCCCCCGGAAAAGGAGATGCCCCATGTTTCACACCCAAGCCAAAAATACCGTCACCTACCTGACCTCCGATGCGCTTGACGGCGTGTGCCACGGGTTTTCCACCCGTCCCGGCGGCGTTTCCCCCGCCCCCTGGGACAGTCTGAACTTAGGCGTGGGCCGCGGCGATAACATCGAGAACGTCCGCGAAAACTACCGCCGCTTCTGCGCCGCACTGGGGACAGATGCGCACCGCGTGGTGCTGTCCAAGCAGATCCACGAGGATGTGGTGCGCCATGTGACGGAGGCGGACGCCGGCAAGGGGCTTTGGCGTGACAGAGATTACGCCTCCGTGGACGGCATGGTCACCGACGTACCCCATCTGCCGTTGGTGGTATTCTCCGCTGACTGCAATGTGATCCTGCTGTACGATCCCGTCCGCCGGGCCATCGGCGCCTGTCACGCCGGCTGGCGGGGTACCGCGCTTGGCATCGCCGCCAAGACGGCGGGGGAGATGGTGCGGCTTTTCGGCTGCGACCCCTCCCGGATCCGCGCCGCCATCGGCCCTGCCATCGGCCAGTGCTGCTTTGAGACAGACAGCGACGTGCCGGAAGCCCTCCGCGCCGCACTGGGCGACGATGCATCCCCCTATATCACATGGAACGGCCGCAAGTACCACATTGATCTCAAGCGCATCAACGCCCTGTGGCTGCGTCAAGCCGGTGTGACAGAGATCGATATCAGCGATGACTGTACCGCCTGCCGAAACGACCTCTATTGGAGCCACCGCAAGCAGGGCAATGCCCGAGGCAGTCAGATCGCCATGATCTCACTGGAGGATCGGTTATGAAACGACGCATTTTCTCCCTGTTGCTGGCTGCACTGATGATGCTGGCCATCCTTTCCGGTTGCGCCAACTGGGATGAGGAGACATATTCCAATGACCCGCTGGGTGAGTTGTCCAAGTACTATCAAACGGATATTGAGGAGGAAATACCGGCGCTGACCTCCTTTTCCCTGCCCTATCGCAGCGGCGAATCGCTGGATCCCATCACCTGCAGCGACGGTATCCAGCTGACGCTGTCTACCCTGCTGTACGAACCGCTGTACCGGCTCACGCCGCAGTTTACGGTGGAGAATGTGTTGGCGCAAAGCGAAAGCTATGACGCCGTTACCTTCACCTACACTATCCGCCTGCGCAGCGATGTACGGTTCAGCGACGGAGCGTCATTGACGGCCCGCGATGTGGCGGACACGCTGCTGCGGGCACAGCAGTCCTCCCGCTATGCGGCCCGGCTGTCGGATGTAACTGCCGTCACAGCCACAGACAGTACGTCCCTCCAGATTCAGCTGGCACAGGATCGCCGGGGCTTTACGGCGCTGCTGGATATCCCCATTGTCAAGTCCGGCACCGAGACGAATCTCGTTCCCACCGGCACCGGCCCCTACACCAAAGGCTCCGATACAGAAGCGCTATACCCGAACGATCACTGGTGGCGTTCTGTCTCCCTGCCGTTTCAGGAGATTGGCCTGCTGCCCTGCAAGAGTGAGGAGGCCGCAGCCTACGCCTTTTCCTCCCATGACGTGCATCTGCTCTTTTGTGACCTGACCGGCGTCGGCGGCGATGTGGCGTCCACCAGCGGCAGCCATACCGACACGGACACCACCATTTTGCAGTACCTCGGATTTAACATGTCCCGGAGGCTGTTTGAGGATGACGCCATGCGCCTGGCCATCAGCATGGCGGTGGATCGTTCCGCCATTGTCAGTGCCTATCTGGTGGGCCACGGCGCCGTCACCCAGTATCCCATCAACCCCGCCAGCCCCCTGTACCCCAAAGCATTGGAACGGTCCTATACCGCTGATGACTGTGCCGCTGCCATGGCGGAGCTGAATATGGCCGACGGCGAGGGGATCTATGACCTGACGCTGCTGGTAAACAGTGAAAACACCTTCAAGGTGGCGGCCGCGCAGGGAATCGCACAGGCGCTCAATCAGTACGATTTCAATGTCACCGTCAATGCTCTGCCCTGGGAGGAATATCTGGCCGCCCTTTCAGAGGGCCGTTTCGACCTGTACTACGGGGAATACAAGATGACCGCCGACTGGGACATGACGCCCCTTCTGTACACGGGCGGCAGTCTGAACTACGGCGGCTGGTCCGATCCTCTCACCGACTCTCTGCTGGAAACCTGCTGCCGCGCGGACGACAGTAGCCGCGCCGCCGCGCTGGAGGCTGTGTGCCGCCGTTTGCAATCCCAAACGCCCATTATTCCCATCTGTTTCAAACGCACCTCTGTTCTGCTGCCCTACGGCGCTGTGGACACCATCACACCCACTGCCGCCGATCCCTTCTACAAACTGGAAAACTGGGCGGTCAACTGGGGCACCGTGGAGCAAAAAGAGGACTAAAAAATGAGACTGCCAAGGCAGTCTCTTTTTTTTAGTATGTTCTGATCACAGCGCTGACCTTTCCCAAAATGGAAGCGTTGCGCCCGTCGATGGGACTGTATGCGTCATTCTCCGGCATCAGCCACACCTGTCCGTCCTTGCGCCGCAGCCGCTTCACCGTGGCCTCATCCTCGATCAGCGCCACAATGATCTCGCCGTTGTGGGCTTCCTGCTGCTGGTGTACCACCACCAGATCGCCCGGCAGGATACCGGCGTTGAGCATGGACTCACCCCGTACCCGCAGCGCAAAATACTCGCCGTCCCGTCCGCCGGTATCGAAGGTCAGGTAATCTTCAATGCACTCCTGCGCCAGAATCGGCGTTCCCGCCGCCACCGTTCCCACAATGGGGACTCGTCCGGCAGGCGGCTCTACCTCCTGCGGCGCCTCCGGAGCAATGGCCGTATCCGCCGCAGGCTGTGCCAGTGTGATGGCCCGTCCTTTTCGGCCTGACTTGTTGATCACGCCCATTTCCTCCATATGCTTCAGGTGGAAATGGACCGTAGAGGGTGATTTCAGGCCCACCGCGTCGCCGATCTCGCGGACAGAGGGCGGATAGCCCTGCTGCGCCAGCGTCTGGGCAATGTAATCGTAGATCTTTTGCTGCATCTTTGTCATCTGTGCCATGTTCCACTCCCCTTTTCTGTCCGCGCCTGTGTTATATACAGGCAGTATATCATATTCCATTGCAAATTGCAACATTTGTTCTAAAATATTTTTTATTTTTCCCTTGCTTTTTGCCCTTGACTGTGGTAGTATAAGTTTTACTGTGATAGATATGCCTGTCGGTTGGACAGGCAGGAAATAGGTTTGGAGGGTTTTCCGTATGGTTCTCTTTGTTACAATTCTGCAACTGTTTACTGCGTTGGCGCTGATTCTGATCGTGCTGTTCCAGTCCGGCAAGAGCCAGGGTCTGTCCGGCACTATCGGCGGCATCGCTGATTCTTATATGGCGAAGAGCAAGGCCCGTTCTCTGGATGCCAAGCTGGCCAAGAGCACCAAGTGGCTGGGTGCTGTGTTTGTTGTACTGACGTTGGTTCTCAACTGTATGGTTGCTGCCGGTCTGTAAGCTTTCTGTAATTGAAAAGGTCCTGATGCTGACGCATCGGGACCTTTTTCTTTGTGTCCAACTGGCAAGTTCATTTCGCACACCGGTAGGTGACGCCGCCCTCCGGCTCAATGCCCCGCAGCGCCAGCAGCTCCGCCACCGTCACAAACTGATAGCCCTGTTGCTGCAAATGATCCACGGCCTGCAGCGCCGCCTCTACAGAGCTGAGGTACCGGTCGTGCAGCAGGATAATATCCCCATCGGATATCTCCCGGTAAATGACGTCCAGTATTTTTCCCGTGTCCTTGCTTTTCCAATCCTCCGTATCCACCGACCACCCCACCACCGGCACGGTGATCTCCTTCAGCTCCGCTTCAGACAGCAGGCCATAGGGGGGCCGGATCCAGTAGTCCCCCTCCCCCAGCAGTTGACACAGCAGATCGTTATTCTTGCCCATGTCTTCCGCCGCTTCCTGGAGCGACAGCTTATCCAGTTTCTGATGGTCATAGGAGTGGTTCCCTATCTGATGTCCCTCAGCGGCCATCCGAATCACGATATCCGGGTCTTTCACCACCTGACAGCCCACCACAAAGAAGGTAGCACAGACGCCCCGTTCCTGCAATCCGTCCAACAGGCGGGGCGTACACCGGGGTGACGGCCCGTCATCAAAGGTCAGCGCCACATATTGGACGTTCTCTTCTGCTTCCTCCACGCTCTCTGCGTTGTCAACGGCCAGCACTTCCCCTGCGGTATCCTGCCGGTCGGTTTCTCTCGCCCCGGCGCAGACCGTCACCAGCACCAGCGCGGCCAATGTGATATACATCCATCGTTTCATCCCATCACCCCGCACAGTATATGCCCGGAGCCGCAGTTCCAGCACAGAAAAAGGACGGGGTATTTCCCCCGTCCTCTGTTTTATTCGGCATAGCCATCTCTCCTTATCACATTACAATTAAGCCAAGCACAATGGCGAGTACAATCAGAACCGCTTTGGCGGCATCCGGCAGTTCACCGTCCTCAGTCTGGAAAAACTTCCCGCCGTATTGCTTCACTTTCACCCGCAGCCAATCCGCATCAATAGTGTTCTGGGATACTCGCACCTGTTCTTCGTGGCACTCCTTGCGCTCATAGCAGACCTTTTCCCGCTGCCGGCCTGCCTTGCTCTGCCGCAAAAACTCCTTCTCGTTCAGCAGCTCCGCCTTGCCGTCCTTGTCGAAATCCACCCGCATCCGGTGGGGCGGGCGGTTATACGCACCGCAATGGGGGCACAAATCGCTGTTATGGTAGCTGTACCGCCGCCCGCAGGCCTTGCATTTTATATTGGGCATACCGTCTCCCTCCCTCTGTCCGTCTCATTTCCCCTATCTCTATCCAGAGTATGACATATCACACAGTATTTGTACAGCAACTTGAAGTTGCTTTTCTCCAAAATGCGCCTCAAACCCCTGCCAACGAAAGTTGACATGACAAGTATAGCATATAAACAGCGACTGCGGCAAGCCCGCGCAGCAAAAAAGCCCTTTGCTATAGCGGCTGAGCCATAGCAAAGGGCTTTTTTATTGAGAAGTGTTACTTCACCAGCTCGATGATAGCGGTCTCGGCAGCATCGCCGCGGCGGACGCCGGTGCGGATGATGCGGGTATAGCCGCCGTTGCGCTCGGCATATTCAGGAGCGATCTCCTTGAACAGCTTGTTGGCAACATCCTCTTTGGTGATGAAGCTCAGTGCCTGACGATAGGCAGCCAGATCACCCTTCTTGCCCAGGGTAATCATTTTTTCAGCCAGGGGCTTGATCTCCTTGCAACGGGTAATGGTAGTCTCCATGCGGCCGTTGGCCAGAAGATCGGTGACCTGCTGACGGAGCATCGCCATACGCTGATCGGTAGTCTTACCGAGCTTACGAGTTCCGGGCATGTTACGTTTCCTCCTTGATAGGATGTTAGTTGTTTTCCTCGCTGGCCAGGGACAGGCCCATCATAGCCAGCTTGTTGATGACTTCCTCCAGAGACTTGCGTCCCAGATTGCGCACCTTCATCATCTCATCCTCGGTCTTGGAGATCAAGTCCTCGACGGTATTGATATTGGCGCGCTTGAGGCAGTTGAAGCTGCGGACGCTGAGATCCAGTTCCTCAATGGTCAGCTCCAGCATCTTGTCCTTGGAATCCTGCGCTTTTTCCACCACGGTGGACTTGTCGCCCAGCGTGTCGGACAGATCCGTAAACAGTGCGAAGTGATCGCACAGGATCTTCGCGCCCAGAGACACTGCATCGCGGGCAGAGATGGTGGAATCTGTCCACACCTCCAGCGTCAACTTGTCATAATCACTGGAAGCGCCCACACGGGTGTTCTCCACAGTATAGTTGACCTTGTACACCGGGGTATAGATGGAGTCGATGGGGATCACACCGATAGCGGTGGGATGCAGGGCCTTGTTCTTGTCAGCGGAAACATAGCCACGGCCATGGCTCAGACAGATCTCCATGCTGAGGGTGGCGCCCACATCCAGGGTGGCGATAGGAAGCTCAGGGTTGAGGATCTCTACCTCACCGTCGTTCTTGATATCGCCGGCTGTCACAACACAAGGACCCACCGCCTCGATAAAGACGGTCTTGGTGCCCTCACAGTGCAGCTTGGTCAGCAGCTTCTTGATGTTCAAAACGATCTCTGTCACGTCCTCTTTCACACCGGGGATGGTGGAAAACTCATGCTGCACACCGGCGATCTTGATGCTGGTGGCCGCCGTGCCGGGCAGAGAAGAAAGCATAATGCGGCGCAGCGCATTGCCCAACGTTGTTCCGTAGCCGCGCTCCAGGGGTTCGATCACATATTTGCCATAGGAAGCATCACCAGGTGTTTCAACACATTCGATCTGGGGCTTCTCAATCTCGATCATGCAGTACCCTCCTTCAAATTCATGTGGCGATACGGGCAATCCCGCACATTCGTGGTTGCTTCGTTGTGAGGGTCGTTTCCCCTATTACTTGGAGTACAACTCAACGATGAGGTGCTCCTCGATGGGCATGTCAATGTCCTCACGAGCGGGCATCTGCACTACGGTACCCTTCAGCGCATTCTTGTCGCGCTGGAGCCACTGGGGTACATTCACCATGGGAGCGTCCTCAGCGGTCAGGCGCTTGAAGCAGGCGGCGCTGCGGCTGCCTTCCTTCACCTCGATCACATCACCCACGCGGACCAGATAGGAAGGAATGTTGACCTTCTGGCCGTTGACAGTGAAGTGAGCGTGGCTGACCAGCTGACGGGCCTCGCGGCGGGTCATGGCAAAGCCCAGACGATACACCACGTTGTCCAGACGGCGCTCCACCAGCGTCAGCAGGTTCTCGCCGGTCTTGCCGGGCATGGCGGAAGCCTTCTCATAGTACGCATGGAACTGCTTTTCCAGAATACCATAGACGAACTTCACCTTCTGCTTCTCGTTCAGCTGGATGGCATATTCGCTCTTTTTCTTTCTCATCTGACCGCCGGGGTTGCGCTTGGTCTCCTTCTTGGAGTAACCCATAACGGCAGGAGAGATACCCAGCGCCTTGCAGCGCTTGGCGATAGGCTGCATATTCTTAGCCATATTCTAATGATCCTCCTTATTCCGATTACACACGACGACGCTTCGGCGGACGGCAGCCGTTGTGAGGAATGGGAGTGACATCCTTGATCATGGTCACTTCCAGACCCACGGCCTGCAGTGCGCGGATGGCGGCTTCACGACCCTGGCCAGGACCCTTGACGAAGACCTCGACGGTCTTCAGGCCATGCTCCATAGCGGCCTTGGCCGCGGTCTCGGCGGCGCTCTGTGCGGCGAAGGGAGTGGACTTCTTGCTGCCACGGAAACCCAGGCCACCGGAGGAGGCCCAGCTCAGTGCATTGCCCTGAGAGTCGGTAACGGTCACCATGGTGTTGTTGAAGGAAGAACGAATATGGACCTGGCCTTTTTCGATGTTCTTCTTTTCACGGCGGCGGCGGATAACCTTCTTGCCTTTTACGTTAGCCATAAACTATTCTCCCCTCCTTACTTCTTCTTGTTGGCAATGGTCTTCTTGGGACCCTTGCGGGTACGTGCATTGGTCTTGCTGCGCTGACCGCGGACGGGCAGGCCGCGGCGATGACGCATACCGCGATAGCAGCCGATCTCGGTCAGACGCTTGATGTCCAGCGCCACCTGACGGCGCAGGTCACCCTCCACCACGTAGCTCTGGTCGATGGCCTCACGAAGCTTGGCTTCCTCTTCCTCGGTCAGATCCTTCACGCGGGTGTCGGGGTTGATACCAGTCTGCGCCAGGATATCCTGGGCGCTCTTTCTGCCAATACCGTAGATATAGGTCAAACCGATCTCGATTCGCTTATCCTTGGGCAGGTCAATACCGGCAATACGTGCCATACTCTTAAAGCACCTCCACTTTTCTAGTTAGCCCTGACGCTGCTTGTGCTTGGGATTCTCGCAGATGACCATGACACGGCCTTTCCGGCGGATCACTTTGCACTTCTCGCACATGGGCTTCACGGACGGTCTTACTTTCATTTTGATAAACCTCCTACTTACTACGCCAGGTAATCCGGCCACGGGTCAGATCGTAAGGGGACATTTCCACTGTCACCTTGTCACCGGGCAGAATCCTGATGAAGTTCATTCTGAGCTTTCCGGAAATATGCGCTAGGATGGTGTGTCCATTTCCAATGTCTACCTGGAATGTGGTGTTGGGCAGCGACTCGACGACGACACCCTCCACTTCAATCATATCGGATTTTGCCAAGTTTCTATCCCTCCTGGTCTTGATTACCGCCGACATATGCGGCGATGGCTTTACGAAGCTCACTGTTTGTGATTTTTTCGCTGCTTCTGATCTTCTCAGCTACGGCGCTGTCGCTTTCCGCCACAAACTGCACATGCCGTGACCGTTTGCGCTTGGGTGACTCCAGACGCCTGTGCTTTCCGTCAGCCAGCAGAAGGAAATCCTCCTCCGTCGCAAGCACGAAGAAATATTTTCCTGCATCCCTGCCGGCGATCGATTTTACGATGTTGGATTTGGCAATGTCCATAAGCGTTACACCAAAGATGCGGAGGCGTCCGTCAGAAGCTCCGGCTCGCCGTCAGTGATCAGGATGGTGTTCTCGTAATGGGCGGCGTTTTTGCCGTCCGCCGTCTTGACGGTCCAGCCGTCGGACATCTGGCGGATGGCGGCGCTGCCGGCGTTGACCATGGGTTCCACCGCAATGGTCATGCCCCGCAGCAGACGCGGGCCGTGGCCGGGGTTGCCGAAATTCGGCACCTCGGGGCTCTCATGCATCCTGCGGCCGATGCCGTGACCGACATACTCCCGCACGACGCTGTAGCCGTGGCTCTCCACGTATTCCTGAACGGCATGGGAGATATCGCTGAGGCGGTATCCCTCCCGCGCGAACTTCAGGCCCTCAAAGAAGCTCTGCTGTGTCACGCGGATCAGATCCAGGGCCTGGTCGGACACCTGCCCGCAGGGGTAGGTGCCGGCACAGTCGCCATGGAAACCGCCAATGTACGCGCCCACATCCACGCTGACGATATCGCCTTCCTTCAACATCCGTTTACCGGGAATGCCGTGGATGATCTCGTCGTTGACGCTGACGCATACGCTGGCAGGATAGCCGTTGTAGTTCAGGAACGAGGGTGTCGCCCCCTGAGACTTGATGAAGTGATACACTGCCTTGTCAATTTGTTGGGTTGTTACGCCGGGTTTTACCATATCCCGTGCCAAAGCACGGGCAGCCGCGGTAATTTTTCCCGCCCGGCGCATCAGTTCGATCTCGTGCTCGGATTTCAGGGTGATCATAGATTCAGCACCCCAGAACCTTCAAGATCGCCTGTGTCGTCTCTTCCACAGTGGGATAGTCGTCCACAGTTTTCAGAATCCCCCGGGCCTCGTAGAAACCCTTGAGAGGCTCTGTCTCTTTATGATAAACCGCCAGACGGTCTCTCACCGTCTCGGGGTCATCATCCTTGCGCTGCTTCAACGCGCCGCCGCACACATCGCACACGCCTTCCTTTTTGGGAGGGATGTTGACGATATGATAGCTGGCGCCGCAGTTTTCGCAGACACGGCGGCCGCCCATGCGCTCGACGATCTTCTCGTCGGGCACTTCCAGCGCCACCACGGCGTCGAATCTGATTCCCGCCTGCTCCATGGCCTCCGCCTGTGCGATCGTGCGGGGCACGCCGTCCAGAATATAGCCGTTGGCGCAGTCAGGTTCCTGCAAGCGCTCGTTGATGATGCCGATGATGACCTCATCAGGCACCAGCTTGCCGGCATCCATGTACTCCTTGGCCTTCAGTCCGGTAGGAGTCCCATTTTTGACGGCGGCACGCAGGATGTTGCCGGTGGAGATCGTGGGGATCCCCAACTGCTTCTTGATAATGTCTGCCTGTGTGCCCTTACCGGCACCAGGAGCGCCTAAAAGGATCAGTTTCATTATGACACCTCTTATTCCAGGAAGCCCTTATACTGACGCATCAGCATCTGGGATTCCAATGCCTGTACGGTCTCCAGCGCAACGCCCACCACAATGATGACGGAGGTACCGCCGATGGACAGGGCAGAAACATTGACGATCTTGCCGATGATGAGGGGCAGGATAGCCACGATGCCCAGATAAATGGCACCAAACAGCGTCACCTTGTTGAGGACCTTCCGGATGAAGTCGGATGTGGGCTTACCGGGGCGGAAGCCGGGGATAAAGCCGCCGTTCTTCTTCAGATTGTTGGAGATCTCAATGGGATTGAATTGGATGGTTGCGTAGAAATAGCTGAATGCAATGATCATCAGGAAGTAGAAGATCATATACACCACAGAGGAAGTGTCGATGGCCTTGAGGAAGCCGGCCCAGAAGCCCCCTTCCTTCGGCTGCACAAAAGCACCGATGGTGGAAGGGATCATGGCGATGGACTGGGCAAAGATGATGGGCAGAACGCCGGACATATTCACCTTCATGGGAAGGCTGGAAGACTGGCCGCCGTACATCTTGCGGCCCACCTGCCGCTTGGCATACTGAACAGGGATACGACGCTCCGCGCCGTTGACCCAGGTAATCAGTACGATCAGCGCCAGCATACCCACCACCACCAGCAGGATGGCCCACCACTTGGTGGGATCCGAGCGGACATAGCTGATACCGGTGCCGACCATACTGGGTACACGGGACAGGATGCCCGCGAACAGGATGATGGAGATACCGTTGCCGATACCGAACTCGGTGATCTGCTCACCCATCCACATCACGAAGGAGGAGCCGGCAATGAAGGACACGATGATAACCAGTGCGGGCCATACGCCGCTGCTGGTCAGGAAACCGTTGCTCTTCATGATCGTATAGTAGCCCCAGCCCTGCAGGATGGCGATAGCCACGGTCGCATAGCGAGTGATGGACTGGATCTTCTTCTTGCCCTCTTCGCCGCCGTCCTGTGCCATACGCTGCAGGGCAGGAATGGCAATGGTCAACAGCTGGATGATGATGGAGCTGTTGATATAGGGCTGTACGCCCAAGGCGAAGATGGTAGCATTGGCGAACGCGCCGCCGGACATGACGTTATACAGGCCCAGCACCGTAGTGCTCATCTGGGTGATATAGGTCTCCATGAGAGCGGCATCCACATAGGGTACGGGGATGGCGTTACCGATGCGGAAGATCAGCAGAATCAAGGCCGTGAACACGATCTTCTTGCGCAGCTCGGGAATACCCCACGCCTTTTTGATCGTCTGGATCACGTTAAATCACCTCTGCCTTTCCACCGGCTGCTTCGATCGCTTCCTTAGCAGCCTGGGAGAAAGCAGCGGCCTGCACGGTCACCTTCTTGGTAACTTTACCGTTACCCAGGACCTTGTAGCCGTACTCGCACTTGCTCAGGATACCCTTGGCAAGGAGGGCTTCAGCGGTGACGATCTCGCCGTCCTCAAACTTATTGAGGGCGCTCAGGTTGATGATTTCCAGGGGCTTGGCAAAAATGTTATTGAAACCGCGCTTGGGGATGCGGCGTGCCAGAGGCATCTGGCCGCCTTCAAAGCCGATGCGGGTGCCGCCACCGGAGCGGGCCTTCTGACCCTTGTGGCCACGGCCAGCGGTCTTGCCGTTACCGGAGCCGCTGCCGCGGCCCTTGCGGTAAGCTTCCTTAACGGAGCCGGCTGCGGGAGACAGTTCGTTCAGTTTCATTCTCTCGCACCTCCTTAGTTCTCTTCGGTGACCTGCAGCAGATAGCCGATCTTGGCGATCTTGCCGCGGGTCTGATCGTTGTCGGGCTGAACGGTGATATCACCGATCTTGCGCAGGCCCAGGGAGTTGGCAGTGGCGATGTGCTTCTGCAGTCTGCCGTTCAGGCTCTTGACCAACTTGATGTTCAGATTCTTAGCCATTGTTCACTGCCTCCTTAACCTACGATCTCGTCCACGCTCTTGCCGCGGGTGCGGGCGACCTCTTCCGGGGTACGCAGAGCCTTCAGGCCCTCAAAGGTGGCGGCCACCACGTTCACAGCGGTGTTGGAACGCAGGCACTTGGTACGGATATCCTTGATACCGGCAGCTTCCATGATGATACGCACGGGGCCGCCGGCGATCACGCCGGTACCGGGAGCGGCGGGCTTCATCAGCACGCGGCCGGCGCCGGCCTCGCCGATGATCTCGTGGGGAATGGTGCTGCCGGACAGGGACACGTTGATCATGTTCTTCTTGGCGTCCTCGATGCCCTTGCGGATGGCCTCGGGCACCTCGGCGGCCTTACCCAAACCGTAGCCGACCTTGCCCTTGCCGTCGCCGACCACCATCAGGGCGGAGAACTTCATGACACGACCACCCTTAACGGTCTTGGAAACGCGGTTGGTAGCGACTACTTTTTCAATGTACTCGCTCTGCTCTCTTTCAAATCTAGCCATTGATAAGTCCTCCTTCCTTAGAATTCCAGGCCGCCCTCGCGGGCGCCTTCTGCCAGCTCAGCCACACGGCCGTGGTACAGGTAACCGCCGCGGTCGAACACGACCTTGTCGATGCCCTTGGCCTTGCAGCGCTCGGCCACCAGCTTGCCAACGGCACGGGCAGCAGTCTTGTTGCCGCCGTTGCCCTCGATCTCCTTATCCAGAGAGGAGGCAGCCACCAGCGTATTGCCGGCGACGTCGTCGATCACCTGGGCGTAGATATTGCACTCGCTGCGGAATACGTTCAGACGGGGACGCTCGGGAGTGCCGAACACCTTGGAGCGGACTCTCTTATGACGCTTCAAACGCTGGGCGTTTGTATTGGGTCTCTTAATCATTTACGGCACACCTCCTTACTTCTTCGCGCCAGTCTTACCCACCTTGCGGCGGATGGTTTCATCGGCATACTTGATGCCCTTGCCCTTATAAGGCTCGGGGGGACGCTTCTCGCGCACGTTGGCGGCGAACTGGCCCACCTTCTGCTTATCGGGGCCGGAGATGACGATCTGGTTCTGGGAGGGGACCTCAATGGTGATACCCTCGATCTCGGCCATCTTCACGGGGTGAGAATAGCCCAGGTTCATGACCAGCTCGTTGCCTTCCTTGGCGGCACGATAGCCGACGCCGTTGATCTCCAGCGTCTTCTTGAAACCTTCGCTGACGCCGACGACCATGTTGTGCAGCAGAGCGCGGGTCATGCCGTGCATTGCCACATGCATCTTGTCATCGGAGGGGCGCTTCACATGGATCACGTTGCCTTCCTGCTCAATGATCATCTCAGGACGCAGGGCCTGGGTCAGAGTGCCCTTGGGGCCCTTGACGGTGACAACGTTGTTCTCCGCCACGGTGATCTCCACACCGGCGGGGACGGTAATGGGCATTCTACCAATTCTAGACATTGTTCAATACCCTCCTTACCAAATGAATGCCAGGACTTCGCCGCCGACGTGAGCCGCACGAGCAGCCTTGTCGGTCATGACGCCCTTGGACGTGGACACGATTGCGATACCGAGACCGCGCAGTACCTGGGGCAGCTCATCGGCGCCCACATACACGCGCAGGCCGGGCTTGGAGACACGGCGCAGGCCGGAGATAACCTTCTCCTTGCCGGCGTTGTACTTCAGGGTGATGCGGATGATGCCCTGGGTGCCGTCCTCCACGATCTGGAAAGACTTGATGTAGCCCTCGTCCAGCAGGATCTGAGCGATGCTCTTCTTCATGTTGGAAGCGGGTACGTCAACGGTCTCATGCTTTGCGTTGTTGGCGTTGCGGATACGGGTCAGCATATCAGCAACAGGATCGGTGATGTGCATACTAGTAGTTCCTCCTATTTTAGAGTTACAGGCTTGCGCCTGTTCAGGCAGCGAGGTATCACTGATAATTTAATCCGTCGGGCAAGCCCTCTGTTTAATTACCAGTGACCTTTCGCCATCCTTTATACCAAGAGGCTTTGCCTCATTGATACGCTTGGGGTCTTGTTTACCAGGAAGCCTTGCGAACGCCGGGGATCTCGCCCTTGTAAGCCAGGTTGCGGAAGCAGATACGGCACACGCCGTAGTCACGCAGATAGGCGTGGGGGCGGCCGCAGATCTTGCAGCGGTTGTACTTACGGGTGGAGAACTTTGCCGGAGCCTTCTGCTTCAGCTTCATAGACAGTTTTGCCATGTTTTGTTTCCTCCTAATCAGCGTTCAAAGGGAGCGCCGACCAGCGTCAGCAGCTCGCGGGCTTCTTCATCGGTCTTTGCGGTGGTGCAGATGACCACATCCATACCGCGGATCTTGTCGATCTTATCGTACTCGATCTCGGGGAAGATCAGCTGCTCCTTGATGCCCAGGGCATAGTTGCCGCGGCCATCGAAGGCGTTGGCGCTGATGCCGCGGAAGTCGCGGACACGGGGCAGCGCCACGTTGAACAGACGATCCAGGAACTCCCACATCTTGTCGCCGCGCAGCGTGACCTTGGCGCCCACGGGCATGCCCTCACGCAGCTTGAAGTTTGCAACGGACTTCTTGGCGATGGTGACGATGGCCTTCTGGCCGGTGATGGTGGCCAGATCGCCGCACACAGCATCCAGAACCTTGGCGTTTTCACGAGCCTCGCCGCAGCCCACGTTCACGACGACCTTGTCGATCTTGGGGATCTGCATGGTGGACTTGTAACCGAACTTCTTGAAGAGAGCGGGAGCCACTTCTTCAGTATATTTCACTTTCAGACGTGCCATTTTCTACTCTCCTTTCTTAAAGCTCGGCGCCGCAGTGCTTGCACACGCGGACCTTCTTGTCGCCCTTGATCTCCATGGCAACGCGGGTACCCTTGTTGCACTTGGGGCAGACGACCTGGACCTTGCTGGCGTAGATGGCAGCCTCACGCTTCATGATGCCGCCCTCTTCGCCCTGACGGCGGGGCTTGATGTGGCAGGTGACCATGTTGCAGCCTTCCACAACGACCTTGCGCTCGCTGGGAACGGTGCCGAGGACCTTGCCCTTCTTGCCCTTGTCCTTGCCGGACAGGATAACGACGGTGTCGTTCTTCTTGATCTTCAAACTATTCATTCTCAGGCCCTCCTTAAATAACTTCGGGAGCCAGGGACAGGATCTTCATGTAATCCTTGTCGCGCAGCTCACGGGCAACGGGCCCAAAGATACGGGTACCTCTGGGGTTCTTGTCGTCCTTGATCAGGACGGCGGCGTTGTCGTCAAAGCGGACATAGGTACCGTCGGCACGACGGACGCCCTTGGCGCTGCGCACGATGACGGCGCGGACGACCTCGCCCTTCTTTACCTGACCGCCGGGAGTGCTCTTGCGCACGGAAGCGACGATCACATCGCCGATGTTGCCGTACTTACGCTTGGAGCCGCCCAGAACGCGGATGCACTTGATTTCTTTGGCGCCGGTATTATCGGCAACTCTCAGATAAGACTCTTGCTGAATCATTCTCGGCTACCTCCCTTACTTGGCCTTCTCGACGATCTCGACCACGCGCCAACGCTTGTCCTTGGACAGGGGACGGGTCTCCATCACCTTCACGGTATCGCCTACGCCGCAGGTATTGTTCTCATCATGGGCCTTCAGCTTATAGGTGCGGCCAACGATCTTCTTGTACAGAGGATGGGCGACGCGGTCGGAAATAGCGACGACCACGGTCTTATCCATCTTGTCGGACACGACCTTACCCACACGAACCTTGCGGGAGGATGTTCTCTTTTCTTCCATTTTACTTCTCCTCCTTTTCACGGATAACGGTCTTGACGCGGGCAATATCACGCTTAGTCTCGGCGAGTTTGAGAGGGTTGTCAAGCTGATTGGTCGCATGCTGCATACGCAGGAAGAACAGATCCTTCTTCAGGGAAGCCAGCTTTTCGTTCAGCTGCTCCACGGTCATTGCACGTGCTTCAGTTGCCTTCATCTCATTCACCTACTTCCTGGGACTCGACGACCTCGCGCTTGATGACCTTGGTCTTGATGGGCAGCTTATGGCTGGCCAGACGCAGGGCCTCACGGGCGACGTCTTCGGGGACACCGGCGATCTCAAACATGACACGGCCGGGCTTAACGACTGCTACCCAATACTCGGGAGAACCTTTACCGGAACCCATACGGGTCTCAGCGGGCTTCTCGGTGATGGGCTTATCGGGGAAGATCTTGATCCAGACCTGACCGCCACGCTTGGTATAACGGGTCATGGCGATACGGGCTGCTTCGATCTGGTTGCTGGTGATCCATGCGGGCTCCAGCGCAACGAGGCCGAATTCACCGTAGGAAACGGTGTTGCCTCTCATGGCCTTGCCGGTCAGGCGGCCACGGTGTACTCTGCGGTACTTAACTCTCTTAGGCAGAAGCATTACTGTGCGCCTCCTTCCTTTTTCTCGGCAGGCTTGCGGAAACCACCCTCGGGACGGGGACCGCGGTTGAAGCCGCCGTTCTGACGGTCGCGATTGAAGCCGCCGTTCTGGCCGTCACGGCGGAAACCACCGCGGCGGTCGCCGTCACGACGGTTGCCGCGACGCTCACGACGCTCCTGATAGGGCTTGCTGGTATCCAGGGTGCGCGGGGTGGTGCGCAGGGTCTGGGTCAGGATCTCGCCCTTGTAGATCCAAACCTTCACGCCGATGCGGCCGAAGGTGGTGGCAGCCTCAGCGAAGCCGTAGTCGATATCGGCACGCAGGGTCTGCAGGGGGATGGTGCCCTCGTGATAGTGCTCGGAGCCGGCGATCTCACGACCACCCAGACGACCGGAGCAGTTGCACTTGATGCCCTTGGCGCCGGCGCGCATGGCGCGGCCCATGGCGTTCTTCATGGCGCGGCGGTGAGAAATACGCTTCTCCAGCTGCGCGGCGATGTTCTCGGCCACCAGCTGCGCGTCCATGTCGGGGCTGCGGACTTCCACGATGTTCAGCTTCACGGTCTTGCCGCCGATCAGCTTCTCAACGTTCTTGCGATACTCCTCCACCTGCTCGCCGCCCTTGCCGATGACGATGCCGGGACGGGCCACATGCAGATAGATGGTGACGACCTCGTTGCTGCGCTCGATCTCGATCTTGGAGACGCCGGCGGCATAGAGGAGCTTCTTCAGGTAGACGCGGATCTTGTGGTCCTCGACCAGCAGATCGCCGACCTTCTCATTGCTGGCATACCAACGGGAATCCCAGTCTTTGATGACGCCCACGCGCATGCCGTGGGGATTTACTTTCTGTCCCATAAACTGTCTCCTCCCTTTAGTCTTTCTCAGCGACGGCCAGCGTCACGTGAGAAGTTCTCTTGTTGATGCGATAGGCACGGCCCTGAGCGCGGGGCATCATTCTCTTGAGAATGGGGCCGGGGGTGGCAAACACCTGGCTGACCACCAGCTTGTCGGCGTCCATGCTGAAGTTGTTCTCCGCATTGGCGCAGGCGCTCTTGAGGAGCTTCATCAGGGGCTCGGACGCAGCCTTGGGGGTCTGCATCAGGATGGCCATGGCAGTCTTGACATCCTTGCCGCGGATCAGATCGCAGACGATCTGGACCTTGCGGGGAGAGATGCGGACGTATCTCAGATATGCTTTAGCTTCCATTGTCTCTGCATCCTCCTTTACGCTTTCTTGGCATGACCGCGGAAGGTACGGGTGGGAGCGAACTCACCCAGCTTGTGGCCGACCATATCCTCCTGGATATAGACGGGCACGTGACGGCGGCCGTCATGCACTGCGATGGTGTGGCCGACGAAGGCGGGGAAGATGGTGGAGCTGCGGCTCCAAGTCTTCAGCACGGTCTTCTCGCCGGTCTTATTCATTTCATTCACCCGCTTCATGAGCTCAGGGGCAACATACGGGCCTTTTTTAATAGATCTGCTCATATTCTCTTGCCTCCTTTACTTCACGTTACGACGCTTGACAATGAACTTGTCAGTGGGGTTCTTCTTCTTGCGGGTCTTGTAACCCAGAGCGGGCTTGCCCCAGGGAGTGACAGGGCCGGGACGGCCGACAGGGGACTTGCCCTCACCACCGCCGTGGGGGTGGTCGCAGGGGTTCATGACGGAGCCGCGAACGGTGGGACGCCAACCCATGTGGCGCTTACGACCGGCCTTACCGATCTGGACATTCTCGTGCTCCAGGTTGCCCACCTGACCGATGCAGGCCTTGCAGTTGGTGCGGATGATACGCACTTCGCCGGAGGGCATACGGATCTGGGCGTCATCGCCTTCCTTGGCCATCAGCTGGGCATAAGCGCCGGCGCTGCGGACCAGCTGCGCGCCCTTGCCGGGATGCATCTCCACGTTGTGGATCACAGTACCCACGGGGATGTTGGCGATGGGCAGGCAGTTGCCGGGCTTGATGTCGGCGGCGGCGCTGGAGAGCACCTTGTCACCGGCGGTCAGGCCGACGGGAGCGATGATGTAGCGCTTCTCGCCGTCCTCGTACTGGACCAGGGCGATGTTGGCGCTGCGGTTGGGATCGTACTCCAGGCGCAGAACGGTGGCTTCCATGTCCATCTTGTCGCGCTTGAAGTCGATGATGCGGTACTTGCGCTTCTCGCCGCCGCCGCGATGGCGGACGGTGATGCGGCCATAGCTGTTGCGACCAGCGTTCTTCTTCAGGACCTCAGTCAGGCTTGCTTCGGGCTTGGCGTGCTTATCAATGCCGTCGAAGCCGGAAACAGTCATGTGTCTGCGGGAAGGGGTGGTCGGCTTAAAAGTTTTAATGGACATTTTTCAACACTCCTTCCTTTCTTACACCATACCCTCGAACATTTCGATGGTCTTGGAATCGGGGGTCAGCTGGACATAAGCCTTCTTCCAGCTCTTGCGGCGGCCGGGACGGCCGGCGCCCAGGCGCTTGGCCTTGCCATCATAGTTGATGGTGTTGACCTTGGCGACCTTCACGCCGAAGATCTCCTCCACGGCGTTCTTGATCTCGATCTTGCCGGCTTCCGGAGCCACTTCGAAGACGTACTTCTTGTCAGCGACAGCGGCCATGGAGCGCTCGGTGATGACGGGACGGATGATGATGTCGTATACGTTAGCCATTATGCGAACACCTCCTCGATTACTGCGAGGGCGTTCTGATCCAGCACCAGGTACTTGGCCTTCAGAATGTCATAGACATTGATCAGGTTGGCCATGCTGGTCTCGACGCCGGGGATGTTGCGGGCGCTCTTGACGATGATCTCGTCCTTGGCGGGGGTGACCACCAGAGACTTGCCGTCAGCCTTGACGGCGGTCAGGAACGCGCGGAAGTCCTTGGTCTTGATGCTGTCCATCTTGATGCTGTCGACGACGATAATCTCGCCGGCGGCGGCCTTGGCGGACAGAACGGATTTCAGAGCCAGTCTCTTGACCTTCTTGTTCAGAACGTAAGAGTAGCTGCGGGGCTTGGGGGCAAACACGATACCGCCGTGGGTCCACTGGGGAGCACGGGTGCTGCCCTGACGGGCGTGGCCGGTACCCTTCTGACGCCAGGGCTTCTTGCCGCCGCCGGAAACCTCGCCGCGGGTCAGAGCGCTCTGGGTGCCTTGACGGCAGTTTGCCAAGTGGTTCTTCACCACTTCATGGACGACGGCCTGATTGGGCTCGATACCGAAGATGGCGTCGTTCAGTTCAACAGTACCGACTTCTGCGCCGGCCATGTTCAACACTTTAATAGTAGACATTTACCTTAAGCACTCCTTTCCTTACTTAGTACGTGCGGAAGCCTTCTGGGGATTACGGCCGGAAGCCTTCTGCGGGTTGTTGCTGATGCCGCTGTCGGCATGCTTGACGCGGTGGGTCTTGACAGTGCTCTTGATCAGCACCAGACCGCCCTTGCAGCCGGGAACAGCGCCGCGGACAGCGATAAGGTTCAGCTCGGGATCCACCTTGACGATGTCCAGGTTCTGGATGGTGATCTGGTCGCCGCCCATCTGGCCGGCGCCGATCTTACCCTTGAAGATACGGCTGGGATCGGTGGTGGAGCCCATGGAACCGGCATGACGGTGGACGGGGCCGCCGCCGTGGCTCATGGGAGTGCGCTGGGCGCCGTGGCGCTTGATAACGCCCTGGTAGCCGTGACCCTTGCTGGTGCCGGTCACGTCCACGAAGTCGCCCTCTTTGAAGGTGTCGGCCTTGATGATGTCGCCCACGTTCAGCTCGGCGGCATTCTCCAGGTCAAACTCGCGCAGGTACTTCTTGGGTGCCACGCCGGCCTTGTTCAGGTGGCCCATCTCGGGCTTGGTCAGCTTACGCTCGGGGACGTCCTCGAAGCCCAGCTGCACGGCGGCGTAGCCTTCTTTTTCGGCTGTCTTCTTCTGCACGACAACGCAGGGACCCGCCTCGATCACGGTGACGGGGATCACCTTGCCGTTTTCGTCGAAGATCTGAGACATGCCGACTTTCTTGCCGATGATCGCTTTCATGTATGATCCTCCTAGTAAGGTTATTGGTCGACATAGTTCAATCTCCATTGGGTAGAGACCGCTTGCTCTGCCGACGTAACCCGTCCGCCTTAACGCAAGTCAGCGGACATTGGGTTGCAAGCATGATAAAAGGGATTCGCTTTGAGATCGCCGGGTACTTATTATAATGTGTACCTTACAGCTTGATCTCGATCTCCACACCGGCGGGCAGGTCCAGAGCCATCAGGGCCTCGACGGTCTTGGGGGTGGAGTTGGTGATGTCGATCAGTCTCTTGTGGGTGCGGCGCTCGAACTGCTCACGGCTGTCCTTATACTTGTGGGTAGCGCGCAGGATGGTGACGATCTCTTTCTTGGTGGGCAGAGGGATGGGGCCGGACACGGAAGCGCCGGTGCGCTTGGCGGTCTCGACGATCTTCTCTGCGGACTGGTCGATGACCTGATGGTCATAGGCCTTCAGACGAATGCGGATCATTTCTTTTGCCATTTTGGTTTGTTCCTCCTAAATTTGTACGGTTTTTGTTGCTTTGACCAATGCCGTACGGTGAGAAATTTCTTATACGCCGTTCCGTGCGTATCATTCCGGCTCACAAGAAACACCGGCGCAATCCGGCCGGTGTGCTTCTGGCGCAGCGATCTACGCTGACGTAGCAGAACTCTCTCAGCCGCCCGATTATCGGACATACTCCCCGAAAGTTACCGGCGAAGCCGCAATCTTTCGGTTCATCGCAGTTGTAAACGCCTCCGGGTGTGCAGCACCCTTAACGCGCGTACTTGCTAATAATAAAGGAAAATCCCCCTGTTGTCAAGGGGATTTTCTCTTATTTTTCTAAAAAATACAGGAAATTTTCAGCACTTTGCCCGTCACAGCCCGTTATGCCTCCAAAGTCTGCACCGTACCGATGAACAGGGGCACATCGCCCTGCCAGATCACGAACAGGAACGGCCGGTTCAGGTTCATCTCCACTACCGGCAGGTTCTCCGGCGGCAGGGCGGTGCGGGCGATCGCGATCTCCGTGTAGGCGGCGGCCTCCACGCCCTGCTCATCCACCTTGACCCGTGCGGCCTGTGTCACGTTGGATACATAGGCGCCGTCATCCGTCAGCGGCGAGAGATCGGCCCTGTCGGCGTCAAAGGCATCCGTAATGCCCAATGCCTGCAGCGCATCCTCCAGTTCCACCGTGGAGCTGGCATCAAACCTGGGCACCGACCAGTGGATCTTGCCGTAGTCATCCTGCTCCGCGATCTCTGTCAGGAATCCCTCCCGCTTCAGCAGCGTTTCCGGAGACACGCCCTCATCCGGTAAGATAAAGGTCATGCATCCGCCGTCATTCATGGCCAGCTGCGCAGCCAGATAGTCCCTGCCCCTGCGATAGTTCTCGCCGTTCACCGTCCGGCGCATAAAGTCGCACGTCTGCCCGGTGCCATCGGCGGCGGTAAAGGTATCGGCGGAGGTATTCTCTTTCAAAAAGCAATTCATCCAGCCGGCCTTATAGTAAATGGTATTGTATAATTTCAATAATGTGTCTGCCTGCGTGGTGATCCCGTTGGCAGCGTCAGCCAGCAGGCCGCCGGTCTGCTCATTGATCCAGGCCCCGATGGTGTCATTGGCTGCCGTCGTACCCATGGGCACACGGTAAGATGACGCATAAAAGCTCTCTGCCAGCGTGTCCAGCGCCGGCTGTCTGAACTGCACGGTTTCGTTCAAAAACGCCGCGTTGGCCAGACGCAGGGTATTTACGCCGTCGTCGCAGTACAGCTGCTCCCACAGCGTTTTTGTCCATTCCCGCAGCGTGCCGCTGTCAGTGACACCCAGCAGATCCATCACCTGCCGCTTCGTCTCGCCGTCTGTCAGCTCCGTCAGCATGCTCAGCGCCACATACAGGCTCACCGGTGAATATACGGTGTTCTCCTGCGTGGTAAAGATGGCCGCCGCGGTATTGCCGCCAAAGGCCGTCAGCGCCGTGGTGTCCACCCACTCGTCACCCTTTCCCAGCGCCTGCAGCCCGTCAACATACTTCTCATAATCCGCCTCATAGGCGCTGTCATCCCATTGGCCGTCATCCCTGTAATAATCCGCCTCAATGGGCCGCCTGGGATAGTCCGGATAAACCGCCTGCGCGACGGCATACTGTTTCAGCTCCATGGTTGCTCCTCCCTGCTGTCCGCCGCAGCCTGCCAGCATCAGCGCCGCCAGCACGCCGCACAGGATTGCTCTCGCTTTCTTCATGCTGTCTCCTCCCCCATTGTTCTATCCCTGTGACGAAAAGTCAAGGTAAAATGTTCCTGTTTTGCGTTTTTAACAGAAATTTTTCTTTTTCGCGCTTTACTTTCACGTGTGAAAGCGTTAGAATATGAAAGTAACAGGAACTTACAGGGAAAGTTGGAACAAAAAGGGAGGATTGACTATGGCCGTACATGCCGCAAAATGCAAGATCGCCAAGAAAGAAAAAAACGACCGCCTGTATAAAGCGATCCTGACGCTGGAGACCGAGGAGGAGTGCTATAACTTTTTTCAGGATCTGTGCACCATCCCGGAGCTGCGCTCCATGGAGCAGCGCTACGAAGTGGCCACGCTGCTGAACAACGGGCTTATTTATAATGATATTCTGGAGCGCACCGGCGCCTCCAGCGCCACCATCAGCCGCGTCAACCGCAGCCTGATCTACGGTGCCGGCGGTTACGAAAGCGTACTGGGAAAGATGAAGGAGCTGGAAGAAAAGGAGAAGGCGGAAAAGGAGCCGAAGGAATGACCGCCTATGATGCGCTGGCCTCCCGCTATGACGCGCTGACCGGCGACGTACAGTATGAAAAGCGGGCAGATTTTATCGAGAAGCTGTTCCACCGCAGCCGTATTCCGGTGCATACGGTGCTGGACCTTGCCTGCGGCACCGGTACCATGACATGGATCCTCACCGCCCGGGGCTATGAGCTGATCGCTGTGGACAACAGTGAGGATATGCTGGCCGCCGCCATGAGCAAAAGCGGCGCCGCGGAGGGCATCGCCCCCATCTTCCTGCATCAGTCCATGCCGAAGCTGGATCTGTACGGCACGGTGGATGCTGCCGTCTGCTGTCTGGACAGTCTCAATTACCTAACCCGTCCCGCCGACGTGCAGCGCACCTTTCAGCGGCTGCACCTGTTCATCGCCCCCGGCGGACTGCTGGTGTTTGACGTAAACACCGTGGAGAAGCTTTCGGCGTTGGACGGTCAGGTGTTTCTGGACGAGACGGAGGATACCTATTGCGTCTGGCGCACGGAGTACCGCCGCGGTCTGTGTACCTATTTTGTGGACCTGTTCCGCCTGCAGCCCGACGGCGCCTGGAACCGGCAATGGGAAATCCACCGCCAGCGGGCCTATACCGTGGAGGAGCTGACCGCGTGGCTGAAAGCTGCCGGCTTCGGCGATATCCGCACCTACGGCGACATGGTGCGCCGCAGTCCCCGTGAAGGGGAGCAGCGCGTCTATTTCACCGCCATCCGCAAGTAAACACAGGAGGATAATACCTTATTTATGGATAGAATCGTAAGAGCCATTTCATCCGACGGTCTGGTACAGGCCGCCGCCATCTGCAGCCGCGACCTGACGGAACGGGCACGGCAAATTCACAAGCTTCTGCCGGTAGGCACGGCGGCGCTGGGCCGCACGCTTTCCGCCGCCAGTCTCATGGGCAATGCCCTGAAGGACGGCGGCGCCAGCCTGACCCTTCAGATCAAGGGCGGCGGCCCGCTGGGCACCGTACTGGCCGTGTCCGACAACCAGGGCAACGTCCGGGGCTATGTGACCAACCCTCAGGTGGATCTCCCCCTCCGGGAGGACGGCAAGCTGGACGTAGGCAGCGCGGTGGGCCGCGAGGGCACCATCACCGTCATCAAGGACCTGCATATGAAGGAGCCCTATGTGGGCACCATCGACCTGCTGGGCGGCGAGATCGCCGAGGATGTGGCCGCCTACTTTGTAGAGTCCGAGCAGATCCCCACCGCCTGCGGACTGGGCGTACTGGTGGACCGTGACCAGAGTGTGAAGGCCGCCGGAGGCTATCTGATTCAGCTGCTGCCCGGCGCCACTGAGGATACCATTGTCAAGGTGGAGGGCGGTATCATGGCCGCCGGCAATGTCTCCGCCATTCTGGACAGGGACGATGACCCGGAGCATCTGCTGCGGCAGGTCATGTCCGATTTCGACCTGAAAATTCTCGAAACCTCTCCGGTGGAGTACCGCTGCTATTGCAGCCGGGCGCGGGTGGAACGGGCCCTGATCTCGCTGGGCAAGGAGGAATTGCAGCAGCTGCTGGAGGAGCAGGGTCACTGCAGCATGACCTGCCAGTTCTGCGACGCGGTGTATGATTTCTCCGGTGAAGAGCTGCGCACTCTCATCGCCGGCCTGTAAGCGAGCGAAAAATTTTTTGAAAATTTTCGATTTTTTTGTTGACAGTTGGGGGCAATTTTAGTATAATAACACTCGCCGTTTACGAAAGAAATGGCAAGGACGGGAGCATAGCTCAGCTGGTTAGAGCACCTGCCTTACAAGCAGGGGGTCACTG
>CAMCSE010000016.1 GCA_945877515.1 uncultured Clostridia bacterium
CGCCCTGCTGCGCGGTGTTGCCAAGACCGAGATCGAGCGCGGCCAGGTTCTGTCCAAGCCCGGTTCCATTCATCCTCTGACCAAGTTCGTGGGCCAGGTCTACGTTCTGACCAAGGATGAAGGCGGCCGTCACACCCCCTTCTTCAACAACTATCGTCCCCAGTTCTACTTCCGTACCACCGACGTGACCGGTATCATCACCCTGCCCGAGGGCACTGAGATGTGCATGCCCGGTGATAACGTCGACATGAAGGTGGAGCTGATCACCCCCATCGCTATCGAGAAGGGTCTGCGTTTCGCTATCCGTGAGGGCGGCCGTACCGTCGGTTCCGGTGTCGTCATCGAGATCGAGGACTAATTGAATTTCAAAAAAAGAAAAGCCCGCAAGGGCTTTTCTTTTTTTGCGCCATTTACGTCTGTGGGAAAGAGAGGTCCGTCTGGAAACCACCCTGCCCGATGACAATAATATCGCCGCCGATGATCTGATCGCCCCACAGGTACAGATTTGCCTGCACCCCCTGGGGAATATCGGGATAATTGGTGACGGTATAGGTGTACCGTTTGACTGCCTGCCCGGCGAAATCCGCAAAAGGCAGGTTCTGTCCTTTTTGCAGCTTGGCGTAGGTCTCCCACTCGTTTTCCAGCCGCTCCGGAAGCTGGAGGTCCAGCGTTTCGATGGGCTGTGGGTTTACCTGCCAGCCGAATCCCTCCAGATAAGCGACCCGCTCCTCCGCTGTTGCGGCGGTAATGATCTCCGGCGCCTTGTCGCCGCCGAAGCAACCGGCCAACATCAGCGCCGAGCCGATCACCAGTCCCAGAGCCAGCGACAGCAGTACCATGCGCCGCCGTGAAATATGAATGACACGCATCGTATCCATCAACTCCTTTGTTGATGCATATTCCCAAGGGGAGAAAATTATGCTATACTATGGCCATTATCATGGAGGAGGCCGCTATGGAGCGTCTGGATAAGATCATTGCCAACAGAGGGATCGCCTCCCGTAGGGAAGTAAAGGAACTGGTGCGGCAGGGCCGCGTGCTGGTGGACGGTGTGCCGGCAGCCGCACCGGATATGAAGATTTCCCCGGAAACAGCAGCCATCACCGTAGACGGCGTGCCGGTGTGCGGCGAGCGGTATTTGTATCTGCTGCTGCATAAGCCGGCGGGAGTGCTGACAGCCACCGAGGACAAACGCCAGCCCACGGTGCTGGATCTGGTGCCGGAGCCCTGGCGCCGCCGTGGTCTTGCGCCGGTGGGACGGCTTGACAAAGATACGGAGGGCCTGCTGCTGCTGACGGATGACGGGGAACTGACCCACCGGCTGCTCAGTCCCAAATACCATGTGGATAAGGTGTATTACGCCCGGGTGGAGGGTACGCCGGATGCTGGCGACGCAGCGGCCTTTGCCGCGGGCCTGCAATTGGACGACGGTCTGCAATGTCTGCCGGCCAGACTGGAGCCCTTGGGCCCGGGAGAATGTCTCGTGACGCTGCGGGAGGGAAAATTCCACCAGGTGAAGCGGATGCTGGCTGCCCGGGGAAAACCGGTGCTGTACCTGAAGCGGCTGGCGATGGGACCGCTTCAGCTGGAAGCGGAGTTAATGCCGGGACAATGCCGTCTGCTGACAGATCAGGAGTTGATGGCACTGCGTAGCACATGTGGCTTGTGATTATATCGACAAACCGCCAAAAGAATCCCGACTTTTTTTGTGGAAAAGATAAAAAAATGCTTGCAAAATCGTGATTATGCCGATATAATATCAGTGACCCCTTGGCAGTTTGCACAAACTGTCCGGCGGCGCTTTGAAGAGAGAGCAGGAGGGCTTGTCATGTCCGGAAGAATTTTTCAGAATGTAGTGCTGCAATTCAAGGAAACCACCGATCGGACCATCGGTGTAATCGATGCGGAGGGCACGGTCATCGCGTGCAGCGAACTGACCGGTATCGGCAAAAAGTGGAGCAAGTATGTGGAGACCATCCAGCAGGCTGACGGTGAGTGTGTGGCGCTGGAGGGCAAGACCTTTAAGGCATTGCCCGGCTGGGGTGGCCACTTTGACTATGCGGTGTTTGCCAGCGGTGACGACGGCATTGGACGCACGGTGTGTGCCATGGCGGCTGTGGCGCTGAACTCCGCCAAAAGCTACTATGAAGAGAAGCATGACAAGGGCTCCTTCATGAAGAACATCATTTCTGATAACATACTGATCAGCGATATTTACATGCGAGCGAAGGAACTGCACGTGGCCGCCGAGGTAAACCGCGGCGTGTTTGTCATCCGTCCGGTGGATGAGCGGATGGAGTCTGCACCGTTGGATATGGTTCAGAGCCTATTTCCGGACCGGCAGAACGACTTCGTTCTCAGCGTGGGCGAGCAGGATGTGGTGCTGATCCACCAGATGGATAAGAACGCCACCGGCGCTGAACTGGAAAAGGTGGCCCAGCGGATCGAGGAGACTCTGCGGATCGACGGCGAGAGCAGTGTGTTCGTCGGTATCGGCACCATGGCCCAGCACCTGCGGGAACTGGCCAAGGCCTACAAGGAGGCCCAGATCGCCATCGAAGTGGGTAAGGTGTTCGACACCGAGCGCTACGTGATCAACTACGAGAATCTGGGTATCGGCCGCCTGATCTACCAGCTGCCCACCACGTTGTGCGAGATGTTCCTGCAGGAGGTGTTCAAGAAGAACCCCATCGACGCACTGGATCAGGAAACCCTGTTTACCATCTACAAGTTCTTTGAAAATAACCTGAACGTGTCTGAAACGGCCCGCAAGCTGTTTGTCCACCGCAATACACTGGTGTACCGGCTGGAGAAGATCAAGAAGCTGACCGGCCTTGACCTGCGGGAGTTTGACGACGCTATCACGTTCAAAGTGGCGCTGATGGTGAAGAAGTATCTCACCAGCCGCGGTATCGAGGCGTAAAAGCATAAAAGTGGGACGGCTATCGGCCGTCTCATTTTTATGAAGAGAGAACCGGGATATTGGACCGCCTTTGGATGACAAATACTATTGTTTTGGGGAACATTTTGGCACTTTTGGTTGTCTATAACAATAATGGCACGTATTGCCTGTCAGAGTTACCTAAAAATCATGGTTTTCCTGTTGCCATTTGGCGGAAGTTTATATATAATGTAACAAGTAGTGGCCTTTTGCCACAAGATGTTGCATTTTGAGAAAATTTGAGGTAGTGCCATGATTCGACTGACAGATGCAGAAAAGACCTATGAAAACGGCACACGGGCCGTTCGTGGGATCTCATTTCAAATAGATGACGGAGAATTTGTCTTTCTGGTGGGCCCCTCCGGCAGCGGAAAATCCACCATTATCAAGCTACTGACCGGTGAGATCGTACCCACCGGCGGACGGGTAATGGTCAACGGCTTTTCCATGAGCCGCATCAAGCAAAAACAGCTCCCCCTGATGCGCCGCACCATTGGCGTGATCTTTCAGGATTTCCGCCTGATCCCAGGGCGGACGGTATACGATAATCTGGCATTGGCAATGCGGGCAGTGGGTGCGTCTCCCCGGGAGATCCGGGCGCGTATTCCCTATGTGCTGGAGCTGGTGGGACTGAAGGGAAAGGAGAACAACTATCCCGATGAGCTCAGCGGCGGCGAGCAGCAGCGTGTGTCTGTGGCCCGCGCGCTGGTCAATAATCCCAGCACCATCGTGGCGGATGAGCCTACCGGCAATCTGGACCCTGCCCGTTCCCTGGAGATCATGACGCTGCTGGAGCGAATCAACGCCCTTGGCACCACTGTGATCGTGGTGACCCACGAACGGGGATTGGTGAACCATTTCAATAAGCGCGTGATCTATCTGGACAGCGGCCGTGTGGTGGGCGACGCCACCGGTACATATGAGGGGGTGGCACCGCAATGAAAAATCTCGGTTACTTTTTCAAAGAAGGCGCCCGCAACATGTTCTCCCACGGCTTCATGTCTTTCGCGGCCATCGGCGTTACGGTGGCCTGTCTGCTGATCATGGGCACGTTTTCTCTGGTGGCCTACAATGCCAACGAGAATCTGGCGGACCTGCAGCGGGAGAACGCCATGGTGGCCTTTGTAGACGACTCTCTGACGGAGAGCCGGGCCAAAGGGCTGCAAAGCAAGCTGGAAAAGGTGGACAACGTGGCTGACTGCACGTTTGTCTCCCGGCAGGAGGCGCGGGACGCCTATGTGGCCGAATATGACGAGGATGACATGTATAAGGATCTGGCCCCGGAGGTGTTCCGGCATCGCTATGTGATCCACCTGACCGATCCCGACAAGATCTCTGAGACCAAGCTGCTGGTGGAGGAGGTAGCGGGGATTGACGAGGTGCGGGCCGACGAGGTGATCTCCGCCGGCTTTATCACCATACGCAATGTGGCGGGCGTGATCTCTGCCGCGCTGATCGCTATTCTGCTGATGGTCTCGCTGCTGATCATCTCCAACACCATTAAGCTGACGACCTTCGACCGCCGGGAGGAGATCGCCATCATGAAGATGGTGGGCGCTACCGACAGCTTTATCCGCTGGCCCTTTGTATTTGAGGGGTTGCTGCTGGGCCTCTTTGGCGCGGCCATCGCTTTTGGCCTGCAATGGCTGCTGTACGTTGCCATTGCCAACGGCATCGGCAATTCCGATACCATGCAGCTGCTGGAAGTCGTTCCCTTCCGGAAAATCTGGCAGCCGGTGGCGGGGATCTTCGCCGGAGCCGGCGTCGTGATCGGCGTGGGCGGAAGCCTGATGGCCATCCGGCGCTTTCTGAAGGTATAAACCAGACCCGTGGGACAGGCCGTCCCGCACCGCTTAGGAAAGGATACACCATGAGACATGTAAAGACCGGAAAGAAGGTATTGGCCCTGCTGTGCGCGCTGCTGATGACGGCGGCACTGCTGCCGCCTGCCGCAGTGTACGGCACGACCACTGATTCTTCTGCCGACGCCGACGCTGTCCGCAAGGAGTATGAACAGCTCCAGCAGCAGATCAATGATAAGCGGCAGGAAATGAATGACCTGAAAAACGAGCTGGACAAGATCAAAAATGACAAAGCCAACACCCAGCAAAAGAAGAATTTGCTGGATCAGCGCAATTCTGCTCTGACGGAGGAGATCAATCTGTTGGAGGCCCAAATTGAACTTAACACCCGCAGTATCGCCGCCAACGAGGCGCTGGAACAGCAGCAGACAGAGCTGTTCCACAAGCAGATTCGTATGGAGGAGGAACAGGGAACGGTATCCTACTGGTCGGTACTGTTCAAGGCGACCAGTTTCTCTGATCTGATCAGCCGCATCGACTTTATCAACGAGATCGTCCGGTATAACCATCAGGTGATCGACAATCTGCGTCAGACCCGACAGGAATTGGCTGAGGACAAGGCGGCACTGGAGGAGCAGAATGAAGCGCTGAGTGCCTCTAAGCAGGAGCTGGAAGGCCAGATCTCCGAGAGCATGAAGCTGCTGGCGGAGTACATCAAGACCGAGGAGGGCAAGCAGGCGGAGTATGACGCCATCAAGGCTGAGGAGGAGGCGCTGGACGGCCTGATCGCCGCCGCAGAGGAAAAGGCCCGGGAACTGGGCCTGGATGACATTGTCGGCACGGTAGGCGGCTATGCATGGCCCTGCAACGGCATCCGGTGGATCACCTCTCTGTTCGGCGGACGGCAGTCGCCCGGCGGTATCGGCAGCACCAACCACAAGGGCGTGGATATCGGAACGCCGATGGGCACCCCCATTCTGGCGGCCAAGAGCGGTACCGTTACTTGGGCCAGCTGGAACGGCGGCTATGGCAACTGTGTGATCATCAGCCATGGCAAGGGCAACTCCACGCTATATGGCCATTTGAGCGGATATAACGTCAAGGTGGGTGACACCGTGACGCAGGGACAGGTGATTGCCTATTCCGGTAACACCGGTAACTCCACCGGCCCTCATTTGCACTTCGGCATCATGGAGAACGACGCTTGGGTGGATCCGCTGAACTATCTGACCGGTTGGCAGTATTACGGTTAAGCGGGCGTATTGGATAAGGTTGGATAAATGCCGCCTCTGCACCATACACTGGTGCAGAGGTGGCGTTTTTTTATGTATGGCTATGTGATATGGGGTGACCGCCCTGCCCTGATGCGGCAGCAGGTAGCGGGTGTGTGGTTTGCGGTGGCGGTGGTGCCGAAAAAAGGATTTCTGGCGCGGTATCGATGCCGCCGCGTCCTGCATATGCTGCGTCAAGCGGGCGTAACGCGCTGTGTGCTGCCGCCGGAAATGACAGAGGAGGCGGCCGGATTCGGCCTTCTGCCGGTGGCGGTGTATGAACTGCGTCGGGCCATGCTGCCGCAACTGCTGGAGATACAGGGCGATTTGCGGCACAGTACGGCGCTGCTGCGGGCCGGACATGTGTCTCCGGCGGTATATGACGCGGCGCTGTTGCTGGCGCGGCGGGTGCGGTATCTGTCTCTTGATACAGGCGGCGGTACGGAGATACTGGCGCGTGAATTGCGGCAGCGGCTTGGCTTATGCGTGGGGTGCGTAGGCCGGCCGGTGGTAACAGTGTCCTTCGGCGGCGCACCGTCCGGCAGCACCATCTGTCTGGGGGAGGATTGCCGCCTCTACCAGCGGATAGAGTACAGCTTGTCAGGGGAGAAATTAGGGACCTGGCCACTGTCTGAGCAGCTGTTGGCGGCACTTTTTGAGGCTGGAGGGATCAAAAAAGAGGAAATTCGTGTAAAAACAATTGTCACCAACGCTTGACACAGGGCCGGAAACTTACTATAATGCAACGTAACGTACTATATTATAATATAAGTATACCCTATGACGGATCGCTGTCAGGGGATGCAATAGAAAGGAATGTGCAGCATGGCAAAAGAATTCAAGATGAGTCAGGCCCGGTATGACGAGCTGAAGAAAGAGTTGGACTACAGCAAGACTACCCGTGCCGATGAGGTGGCGGAACTGATCAAGGAGGCCCGCGGCTTTGGCGACCTCAGCGAGAACAGCGAGTATGATGAGGCCAAAAACGAGCAGGGCAAGCTGTACTCCCGCATCGCGGAGTTGGAGGATATCCTGCTGCACGCCGTCATCGTGGATGAAGCGGAGATAGATTCTGATAAAATTTCCATTGGCTGCAAGGTCGTTGTGACCAATCTGGATACACGAAAACAGCTGCCCGCCTATAAAATCGTCGGTTCTCAGGAGGCCGATGTGATGAGCCGCGCGGTCAGCGAGGACTCTCCCTTCGGCAAAGCTCTGATGGGCCGCAAGGCGGGCGATGAAGTGATCGTGGAGGCGCCCCGGGGCGCGATCCGCTACCGTGTAGACAGTATTGAACGATAAGACCCTCGATCGCCGATCGAGGCTGAGATAAGGAGACCGTTATGGCAGATCAGAATACCAATGTGACCAACCCCAACGAACAGCAGGAGCTGGGCGAACTGCTCCAGATCCGCCGGGACAAGCTGAAGGCTTTGCAGGATGAGGGCCGCGATCCCTTTCAGATCACCAAGTTTGACGTGACCCATCACGCGCAGGATATCAAGGACAACTTTGACGCGCTGGAAGGCACTCCCGTCCGGGTGGCGGGCCGCCTGATGAGCAAGCGCGGCATGGGCAAGGTATCTTTCTGCGATATGCAGGACAAGTCCGGCCGCATCCAGCTCTACGCCCGCAAGGACGAGATGGATGAGGACAACTATAACCGCTTCAAGAAGTACGATATCGGTGATATCGTGGGCGTCGTGGGCGAGGTGTTCCGCACCCAGCGGGGTGAGATGAGCGTCCGCGCCCATGAGATCATCCTGCTGTCCAAGTCCCTGCGTCCCCTGCCGGAGAAGTTCCACGGCCTGACCGACAAGGAAATGCGCTACCGCCAGCGGTATGTGGATCTGATCGTAAATCCTGAGAGCAAGCGGAATTTTGAGATCCGCAGCAAGTTCGTGGCCTATCTGCGCCGCTATCTGGATTCTCTGGGCTTCATGGAGGTAGAGACCCCCGTGCTCAGCCCCATTGCCGGCGGCGCCAATGCCCGTCCCTTTATCACCCACCACAACACGCTGGATATCGATATGTATATGCGCATCGCTACCGAGCTGCATCTGAAGCGGCTGATCGTGGGCGGTCTGGAGCGCGTGTACGAGGTGGGCCGCATCTTCCGCAACGAAGGCATGGACACCAAGCACAACCCCGAGTTCACCACCTGTGAGCTGTATCAGGCCTACACCAATCTGGACGGCATGATGGATATTCTGGAGGCGATCCTCTCCGGCGCTGCCAAGGAGATCCTGGGTACCTATCAGGTGAAGTGGCTGGGCAACGATATCGACCTGACCCCCGGCTGGCCCCGTGTCACCATGGCTGACGCCGTGAAGAATGTCACCGGAGCGGACTTCATGGCCATTGAGGGCGATGCTGACGCCGCTGTGGAGCTGGCCAAGAGCGTGGGTGTGGATATGGAGGGTGTGTCCCACACCTGGGGCAACGCCCTGTATGAGACCTTCGACCAGAAGGTGGAGGAGACGCTGGTGCAGCCCACCTTCATCACCATGTATCCCGTGGAGGTCAGCCCGCTGGCCAAGCGCAGTCCCGCCGATCCCCATCTGACCGAGCGGTACGAAGCCTTTATCTGCGGCTGTGAGATGGGCAATGCCTTCTCCGAGCTGAACGACCCCATCGACCAGTACGAGCGCTTCAAGGCGCAGGCGGAGAAGCGTGCTCAGGGCGATGAGGAGGCGGATATGATGGACGATGATTTCGTCATGGCGCTGGAGTACGGTATGCCTCCCACCGGCGGTCTGGGCTTCGGCATCGACCGCTGCGCCATGATGCTGTGCGGAACGGATTCCATTCGCGATGTGATCCTGTTCCCGACGATGAAGCCGCTGGACTAAGCACATTTACCCCCGCTGACCCGACAAAAGCTTGTCGGGTCAGCCTTTCCATTCCAACAAAGAAGGGAGACGGCCAGAATGGAAAAGATCACCAGCCGCAGCAATCCGCTGCTGGTGCATATGAAGAAATTGGCCGCCTCGGCCTCCTATCGCCGTCAGCAGGGTGTGTATCTGTGCGACAGTCCCAAGCTGCTGGCGGAGGCCTTGAAGTGGCACGCGCCGGTAAAGGAGATCGTTGTCACCGCCGGCACGGCGCTGCCGCCGCTTTCCGGGGAGATCCGGACGGTGGAGGTGCCGGAGGATGTGATGGCGTCCGTTTCGCCCATGAAAACGCCGCAAGGGGCGCTGTTTACCTGCGCCCTGCCGGAGGCGTCCGTGCCTACGGTTTTGCCGGGCAGCCGCTATATGGTGCTGGACGGTGTGCAGGACCCCGGCAATGTGGGTACCATCCTGCGGACGCTGGACGCCTTCGATTTTGACGGACTGCTGCTGCTGGAGGGCTGCGCCGACCCGTGGAGCGTCAAAACAGTACGCTCGTCCATGGGGGCGGTATTCCGCCGTGACGTGTGGTGTATGAGAGCGGCTGAATTGCCCGGGCTATTGGAGCGCAGCGGTCTGCCGCTGTACGGTACGGCGCTGCGGCAGGATACGGAGGACGTCCGTGGGGTATCGCTTGAGCGTTGTGCCATCGCCATTGGCAGCGAGGGACAGGGCCTCAGCGACGCGGTGCTGGCCATGTGCCGGAAAACGTTGAAGATCCCCATGTCGGAGTGCTGCGAGTCCTTAAATGCGGCCATTGCCGCCGCGGTGCTTCTGTGGGAGAGCTATCGCTGAAAGAACAGGAGGTGCAGGTCATGGCGGCGCTGAAATACTGGGTCTGGCTGACCACGCTGCCGGGCCTGACAGAATACAATAAACTTCTGCTGATGGAGCATTTTTCCTCACCGGAAGACATATACTACGCGGATCAGGAAGTTCTATGGCAGGTAGAGGGACTGGGAAAGGAGCAGGCGGCGCTGCTGGACAACAAGTCCATGGCAGAGGCGGATCGCATTTTAGCCGACTGTGCCAGAAAGGGGATATTTCTCATCACCATGGCAGATGCCCTGTACCCGGAACGGCTGCGTAACATCTACCAGCCGCCTTTGCTGCTGTACGGCAAGGGAGCCATGCCCCTTTTTGACGAGGAGGTGGCAGTGGCCGTGGTGGGTACCCGTGACGGTACGCCTTATGGGATCCATTGCGCCGAGAAGCTGGGCTATGAATTGGCCCAGCAGGGCGGTATGGTGGTCTCCGGTATGGCCAAGGGTATCGACGCGGCGGCCATGCGGGGCGCACTGCGTGCCGGGGGCTTCACCTGCGGTGTATTGGGCGGCGGTGTGGACGTGGTGTATCCGGCGGAAAACCGGCGGCTCTATGAGGATATCGCCGCCACCGGTGTGCTGTTGTCGGAGTACCCGCCCCAGACAAGGCCGGAGGCGTGGCATTTCCCGGTGCGCAACCGGATCCTCAGCGGTCTGAGTGTTGCCGCCGTGGTGGTGGAGGCTCCGGCCAAGTCCGGTGCGCTGATCACTGCCGGCAACGCGGTGGAGCAGGGCAGAGAGGTGTTTGCCGTCCCCGGCCCCATCGATGCGCCCAACAGTGCCGGATGCCATCAGCTGATCCGGGAGGGTGCGGGACTTGTAACGTGTGCGTGGGATATTCTGGGGGAATACGAGAGCCGGTATCCCCACAAGCTACGCCGCCAGCAGGTGTCGGTGCCGCCGCTGCCCCGTGATGTGCTGGCCGCAAAAGCGGCAAAGCGGAAAGAAACGGAGAAGGAGCAGGAGACGCCCGCTTCGCTGTCCCGGCTGACGGCGGACGAAGCAGCGGCACTGTCGGAGGACCAACGCAGCGTGCTGCGGGCGCTGCGTACGGATATGCCGCTGCTGACCGATCAGCTGGCGGAGGAGACCGGCCTGCCCATACAGCGGGTATTGCCGGCATTGACGCTGCTGGAGATCAGCGGCTGGGCAGTCCAGAATGGCGCACGCAGCTTTGTGCGCACGGTGGAACTGCCGGAAGAAGAGTAAGAAGGAAGCAAAAGGAAGAAGAAAGCATGAGCAAGAAGCATCTGGTGATCGTGGAGTCTCCGGCCAAGGCCAAAACCATCGGCAAATATCTGGGGCCTGACTATCAGGTAACGGCCTGCATGGGCCACCTGCGGGATTTGCCGAAGAGTACCCTTGGCGTGGATATCGAACACGATTTTGAACCTGACTATAAACCCATTCGCGGCAAGGAAGAGCTGATCCGCGAATTGAAGAAGGCGGCCGCTGCCAGCGACACCGTGTATCTGGCCACCGACCCGGACCGCGAGGGCGAGGCCATTTCCTGGCACCTGCAGCATTTGCTGGGGCTGGCGGATGACAAGACCAAGCGTGTGACCTTCAACGAGATCACCCGCAAGGTGGTGAACGAGAGTATTGCCCATCCCCGGACCATTGACCAAAATCTGGTGGATGCCCAGCAGGCCCGCCGTGTGCTGGACCGTGTGGTGGGCTATCAGATCTCCCCGGTGATGTGGAAGAAGATCCGCCGGGGATTGTCTGCCGGCCGCGTCCAGAGTGTCGCCACCCGCATGGTGGCTGACCGGGATCAGGAGATCGATGCCTTCCAGCCGCAGGAGTACTGGACATTGGACGCCCTGCTGGAAAACGGGGATAAGGCCGCCTTTCATGCCCATTATTACGGGCAGAACGGCAAGAAATACGAGCCGCAGACACAGGCGGATGTGCAGGCCATCATGGATGAGCTGCGCAGCGCTGCCTTTGCCGTCAAATCGGTAAAGCGTACCGACAAGAACCGCTCTCCGGCGCCGCCGTTTACCACCTCCACCATGCAGCAGGAGGCGTCCCGCAAGCTGAATATGACGCCCCGCCGCACCATGGCCATCGCCCAGCAGCTGTACGAGGGCGTGGACATCACCGGCGAGGGCACCGTGGGTCTGATCACCTACATGCGTACCGACTCGCTGCGCATCAGCGACGAGGCACAAAGCGACGCCAGGAGCTTTATTCAGGAGCGCTACGGCAAGGGCTATGTGCCCGCTTCCCCCCGCCAGTATAAGACGAAGGCCGGGGCGCAGGACGCCCACGAGGCCATCCGTCCCAGCAACGTGCAGCTGACGCCGGAGGCCATCCGGGGCGATCTGACCCAGGAGCAGTACCGACTGTATCGGCTGATCTGGAGCCGCTTTTTGGCCAGCCAGATGGCCAATGCCGTCTATGACAGCGTGTCCGTGGATATCTCCGCCGACTGTCACAGCTTCCGGGCCACCGCCAGTAAGCTGAAGTTCTCCGGCTATACCGCCGTGTATGAGGAGAGCCGGGACGACGATGATAAGGAGGAGAAGGAGCCTGCCCTGCCGGATCTGCGGGAGGGCGAGGCGCTGACGCTGAAGGATTTCACGCCCGGCCAGCACTTTACCACGCCGCCGGCCCACTATACTGAGGCGGCGCTGATCCGGGCCATGGAAGAAAACGGCATCGGCCGTCCCTCCACCTACGCCCCTACGGTGTCCACTATCCTTGACCGGCGCTATGTGAAGAAGGAGGGCAAGTACCTGCTCATCACCAATCTGGGCAAGGCGGTGACCACCTGGATGGAGAAATATTTCTCTGACATTGCCGACCTGAAATTCACCGCCAACATGGAGCAGCGGCTGGATGACGTGGAGGAGGGCAAGCTGCCGTGGAAGCAGGTGCTGCACCAGTTTTATGACGACGGCTTTGCCCAGCACCTGACCGACGCCGAGCAGGGCGACTATATCCGCCCCGAGCCTACCGTCAGCGAGGAGCTGTGCCCTGTGTGCGGCCGCAATCTGGTGGAGCGTGAGGGCCGGTTCGGTCCGTTTCTGGCCTGCCCCGGCTATCCGGAGTGCACCTTTACCATGCCGCTGGTGGTGGAGATGCCGGGCCGCTGTCCCAAGTGCGGCGGACGGCTGATGAAGCGCAGCGGCACCAGCAAGAGCTCCGGCAAGCAGTATACCTACTACTGCTGTGAGTTCACCAACAACCGCAAGGGCGAGCGTACCTGCGATTTCATGACGTGGGATGTGCCCACCAAGGAGGACTGTCCCCTGTGCGGCCAGACCATGTTCAAGCGGGCGGGCCGGGGATTCAGCAAGCCTTTCTGTGTCAACGAGCAGTGCGCCAACTTCCTGCCTGAGGATAAGCGGGGCTATCACCGCAAGAAGGACGCCGCCGAGGGCGGCGAGGCCGCAGCGGAACCGGCGGCGGAGGAATCGACAGCCAAGAAGTCTGCCGCGAAGAAAACCACAACAAAAACGGCGGCAAAGAAGCCTGCCGCCAAGAAAGCCGCCGCAACGAAGAAAACCACCGCCGCGAAAAAGACCGGTACGGCGAAAAAAACCACAGCCACGAAAAAGACCGCCGCCAAGAAAGCAGCGGAGAAAGGCGGCGCGGAATGAACCGAGTGACTGTAATCGGCGCGGGCCTTGCGGGCAGCGAGTGCGCGTGGCAGTTGGCCCAGCGGGGCATACAGGTGACGCTGCGGGAGATGAAGCCCCTCAAGCGGACGCCCGCCCATGTGACGGACGATTTTGCCGAGCTGTGCTGTTCCAATTCTCTGCGGGGCGCGGGTCTGGAAAACGCCGTAGGCCTGCTGAAAGAGGAGCTGCGGCGGCTGGACAGCCTGATCCTGCGGTGCGCCGACGCCACGGCGGTGCCGGCCGGCGGTGCGCTGGCGGTGGACCGCCACGGTTTTTCCGCTATGGTGACGCAGGCCATCCGCAGCCACCCCAATATCACGGTGGTGGCGGAGGAAGTGACCGAGATCCCGCAGGGCGATGTGGTCATCGCCTCCGGCCCCCTGACCTCCGACGCACTGGCGGACAAGCTGGCGGTACTGCTGGGGGATAGCGATACCCTCCACTTCTTTGACGCTGCCGCGCCGCTGGTGGCCTTTGACAGTGTGGATATGACCAGCGCCTATTTTGCCAGCCGCTATGACAAGGGCACGCCGGATTACATCAACTGTCCCATGGACAGGGAGCAGTATCTGGCCTTCTGGCAGGCGCTGATTGCCGCAGAGGAGGCGGAGGTCCACGGCTTCGAGGATCACAATGTGTTTGAGGGCTGTATGCCTGTGGAGGTGATGGCCCGCCGCGGCGAGGATACGCTGCGCTTCGGCCCACTGAAGCCCAAGGGCCTGCCTGATCCCAAAACAGGCCGGGATCCCTACGCGGTGGTGCAGCTGCGTAAGGACAACGCCGACGGCACCATCTATAATCTGGTGGGCTTCCAGACCCACCTGAAATGGCCGGAGCAGAAGCGGGTATTCTCCATGATTCCCGCCCTGCAAAACGCCCGGTTCCTGCGCTACGGCGTCATGCACCGCAACACCTATCTGGATTCTCCCCGGCTTCTTGACCGGTACTACCGCCTGAAAAGCGATCCCCGCATTGCGTTTGCCGGACAGATGACCGGTGTGGAGGGCTATGTGGAGTCCTGCGCCAGCGGTTTTCTGGTGGGGGTAGAGCTGGCCCGCCGTTTGCAGGGAAAAGCGCCCATTGACTTTCCCCGGGAGACGGCCATTGGCGCGCTGGGGCTGTATGTCAGCAATGAATCCGTGACGGAGTTCCAGCCCATGAACATCAACTTTGGCATCATTCCGCCGCTGGACCACCGGGTAAAGGGAAAACGCAACAAAAACGCGGAACTGAGCCAGCGTTCGCTGGCCATCATCGACGCCATCCGGGAGGAGGAGGTACTCTCCACATGAGGATCATCGTAGACGCAATGGGCGGCGACAACGCACCGTTGGCCATTGTCAAGGGCGCGCTGCAGGGACAGAAGCGCTGGGGTGTGGACATTACCCTGACCGGAGACGAAGCTGCCATCCGGCAGGCACTGATCCAGTGCGGCGTCACTGCGCTGCCGCAGGGCATGGATATCGTGCCCACCACCGAGGAGGTCACCATGGAAGATGATCCCTCCACGGTATTCCGCCGCAAGAAGGACACCTCCATGGGGGTGGGATTGACGCTGCTGCGGGACGGACAGGGTGACGCCTTTATCTCCGCCGGCTCCACCGGCGCGCTGCTGACCGGCGCGACCCTTATCACCAAGCGCATCCGGGGCATCCGGCGGGCGGCCATGGCCCCCATTATGCCCACTGTTACCGGCCGGGCCGTGCTGATCGACTGCGGCGCCAACGCCGAGTGCACGCCGGAATATCTGCTGCAGTTCGCCTATCTGGGCAGCTTTTACGCCCGCCATGTGCTGGGAATTGAAAATCCTCGCGTAGGCCTTCTCAACATCGGGGTGGAGGCGGAAAAGGGAACTGACCTTCAGCGCCAGACCCGTGCGCTGCTGATGCAGCAGCCGCGGCTGAACTTCATCGGCAACATCGAGGCCAAGGAGGCCATCAAGGGCGGCTGCGATGTGCTGGTGACGGACGGATTTTCCGGCAACATCATGCTCAAGACCATCGAGGGTGTGGGCTCCTTCGCCGGAAACGCCCTGAAAGGTATCTTCAGGAAGAATCTGCTGACCAAGCTGGCCGCAGCCATGGTGCTGCCGGGACTGAACGCCTTCAAGGCACAGCTGGACCCCAATAAGGTGGGCGGCACTGCGTTCATCGGCATCTCCAAGCCGGTCATCAAGGCCCACGGCTCCTCCAATGAGGAGGCGATCGAAAACGCCATCGGCCAGGCAAAAGAGGTTGCCGCCAGCGGTCTTGTGGATGAGATCGCCGCCCATGTGGACGAAATGACCATTGAAGCCTAATTCATAATAATTTTACGAAAAAGGTATTGACAGGCCAGTATGATTGCCGTATTATTTTTCAAGATAAAGATACCTGAAAGGAGGAGTAACTCCCAATGACACCGGAAACGATCTTCAAAACCATGCAGGATCTGATCGCGGAGCAGTTTGCCATTGAGGCAGACGAGGTGACCATGGATAGTTCCTTTGTGGACGACCTGGGCGCGGATTCCGTGGATCTGGTGGAGCTGGTGATGGCGATGGAGGAGGAATTCGACATCGGCGAGATCGATGAAGAAGATCTGCAGGGTCTCAAGACCGTTGGCGACTGCGTCCGCTATCTCAGCAGCCACATTGAGTAAGCGCTGCGCGATCTTATATACGGACATATGAAAAGAAACCCCACCTGGTGGGGTTTCTTTTTCGAAAACAGGTTTTGGGCCACCGCCCATGGTATTCCGCGCTGCGGGATATTATGGGCGACGGCCCGGAAAAGGAGAAATCATGGAATCTTTGCATCAATTGGAGGAGCGTCTGGGCTATACCTTTACCAATATCGAACTGCTGCGCGGCGCGCTGTACCACAGCTCATACGCCAACGAGCACCGCGCTATGGGCGTCAGCAGCAACGAGCGGCTGGAGTTTCTGGGGGACGCTGTGCTGGGCTTTGTGTCGGCGGATTTCCTTTACCGCAAGCACCCGGATCTGCCGGAGGGAGAGCTGACCCGCATCCGTGCCGCGCTGGTGTGCGAGGAGAGCCTGTATGAGGTGGCGCAGGGCTTGCACCTGGGAGACTATCTTCTGCTGGGTAAGGGCGAGGAGAGCGGCGGCGGCCGCCGCCGTCCGTCTATTCTGGCGGACGCCGTGGAGGCAGTGCTGGCCGCCGTATATCTGGACGGCGGCATCGAAAAGGCCCGCGCCCTGATCCATCGTGTCCTGCTGGACAAGGGGCAGGAGGAGGTGGTGGAGAGCCGCCGCCGGGACTGCAAAACGGAACTGCAGGAGCTGGTGCAGCGCAAGCCCAATCAGGTGCTGCACTATGAACTGGTGTCAGAGAGCGGCCCCGACCACGCCAAGGTATTCGCCGTGGCGGTAACACTGAATGGTCAGGTGGTGGGTCTTGGCTCCGGCCACAGCAAAAAGGAGGCGGAGCAGTCCGCCGCCCGGGCCGCATTGGAACAATTGAAATAAACCCGCAAGTGATGCAAAGCCCTGACGCACTGCGTCAGGGTTTTGCATCACTTGCCAAGTTTTCCGTGGGTTTTTGGCAGAAATGGTGTAGTATAGGATAGAGAGTGCCATTTGGAGGGGAGGAGATATGGTTGGAGGACGCATCGCTGATGAAACAGATCGCCGGAGGTGATGAAGCCGCCCTGCAAGCGCTGCTGCGGCGGTATGGGCCGCTGATCCGCTATATCCTGCGTCCCATCCTGCCGGATCAGCGGGACCGGGAGGAATGCTACGCTGATATTTCCCTGAAGATCTGGCAGACGGCAGGCAGCTTTGATGAGACAAAAGGAACGCTGAAAGCGTGGCTGACGGTGTTGAGCCGTAACAGCGCCCTGAATCATGCCCGCCGCCGCGCCGAAGCGGACGCGCCGCTGGAGGAGAATATGCCCCACGAGGCAGGCAGCGCCGAGGAGGCGCTGCTGCGCCGGGAACGGCAGGCAAAGCTGAAAGCAGTCATTGCCGCGCTGCCGCCGGAGGAGCGGAATCTGTTTTACCGAAAGTATTACTATTGCCAGCCTACCGCACAGATGGCCGCGGAACTGTGTCTGACGGAGCGGGCGGTCGAGGGGCGGCTGTACCGCCTGCGGCAGCGGCTGCGGGCCATGTTGGGAGGTGACTTCTGTGAGTGACGATCTGCGTTTTGACCAGATGCTGACAGAGGATGCCGCCGCGCTGCCGCCGCCCGGTGTGGAGGTCAATCCATGGCGGGAGGCCATGTGTCTGGTGCTGTGGGGACTGGGACTGACCACCCTGACATTGCATTTCCTGTATCTGGATGTGATTCTGCCTGCCGTAGGCGCGATCCTGATGGTGCTGGGGTTCCGCACCCTGCGGCGGGAGAACCGGGCAATGCAGTGGTGCTATAGGCTGTCTATTGCCGCTGCCGCCGTGCGGAGCATTGCGTATACGCTGAACGCTTTACCATGGGAAACAGGATATGTTCCTGCGTATGTGACGATACTGCTGACACTGGCCCTGTATGTCTGCCTGTGGCGGGGCATGGTGGGCGTATCCCGTGCCGCCGGCAGCGAGAAGCCTGCCGCGCCTGCCGCCGGTGCATTGGTGATCTTCTACGCCGTGATGATCCCGTTGGCCTATATCGGGCTGGAGGGATGGCTGGCGGTATTGCCCCTTGTGATTATCTATATCGTTATCCTGCGGAATCTGATGAAGCTGTCCCGCTCGCTGGCCGATACCGGCTATGTGGTCACGGCCGCTCCGGTGCGCCTGCCCTCCTGGGCGGTGCTGTGGGGGTATCTGGGTGTGACGCTGGCGGCGATCCTGCTGGCGATGTTTCTGGGCCAGCGCTATCCCATGGACTGGCAGCCCCGGGCTGACGTGCCGCAGGATGCCGCCATCCGGGCCGAGCTGCTGGAGCGGGGTTTCCCGGAGAAGGTGCTGAATGACCTGACGGCGGAAGAGACAGCCAAAATGTCCGGTGCCACGGAGATTCGCACCCAAACAGACATGGAGTATGATAAGACTCGGTACCGCGAGTTGAACACGGATATCTGGTATGACACGGCGATGCCCGATAACTGGCAGTATGACCATGCAGAGAAGCAGCAGGACGGATCTTACCGATATGTTTATCGCATCTATGATGTCCGAACCTGCGTGATGACGCATGTGGCGGTGCTGCTGGAGGAGGAATGCATCATTCTGCACCATGCAGCGATAGTAAAGCCGCCAAAGGAATCCTATACTGAGGCCATGGAGCTTTGGCCGGTGTGGTACGGTGATCCTGACGAATGGAGCCGTGGCGGATGGTACCAAGGCCGCGTGCTGTGTGATAAGGACGGCCGGTCTTATGCCGCTGGTTTCTCCGCACTGACGGAGGGCAGCTATGAAAGCACAGGCTTTTTTGGTTCATCGCGGCGCAGCGCCATCACGGCTGAGTGGTCGCGTCTGCACGGCAGCGAAAATATCCGCGCCTATATACTGTATGATGCCCGGTCTCTGACCCCGAAATGGGGATATCTGGACAGTTGGTGCAACTGTGCCCGGCAGACAAGGCCGGTCTACCCGTTCCGCGATGCGCTGACACTGTGGCACAGCTGGATCACCAATGACAGCATTGATCTTTGGCAGACGGCGCTGCAGGTCTGGAGCGATGAGATCGCGTGAGCTTCTTCTGACAAGCAAAGCTATCCCCCGGCAATAGCCGGGGGATAGCTTTTTACGATACTTATTGTTTGTAGTGGTGGGCGTCCTGCAGCACCATGTCCTTGACCTTCATCAATCGGGTGGTATTGCCACGCTCGTTCTCGTCCAGCTTCATGGAAATATAGCGGATGTTCTGCTGGGTCTGAGGGATCATCACATATTCCAGCGCGTTGACACGGCGGCGGGTCTTTTCAATGTCCTGTGCCAGCAGCTGCATGGTCTTTTCCACCTGTGCCAGCTCCAGCATATCGGCAAAGACCTCCTGCATCTTTTCCAGTGCCGCGTCCAGCTCACCGCTGGTCTGGGCAAAGCCGTAGGGCAGCAGCGAGTCGTCGCCGCCCTCGGTGTGGAAGGTGTACACCGGCGTGTTGACGCTCATGATGTTCTTGGAACCCACCTCCAGCGACACGCTGCGGCGGGGACACAGCAGCGACTGTTCCAGCATCTCCGGCCCCATGATGGCGGACGCCACCGTAAAGGCGGCGTTGGCCTCCTTGAGTCCCTGCTCCACCTTGGCGCGAAGCTGCCGGTTGCGGCGCACCACCTCCATGAACTGCTTCATCAGTTCGTCCCGCTTATCCTTCAGAAGCTTGTGGCCCCGTTGCGCGGTCTTTAACCGCCCCTTCAGCCGGGTCAGCTCCATGCGGGTGGGGTTGATGGTCTTTCCGGTCATGGGTCATCACTCCTTCACCGGCAGATACTTATCCAGCATCTCCGGCTTGATGCGCTTCAGCTCGCTTCTGGGCAGCATCCGCAGCAGATCCCAGCCCAGATCCAGCGTCTCCTCAATGGAGCGGTTCTCGTCAAAGCCCTGGGAAACGTAGCGCTTTTCAAATTCGTCGGCGAACTTGGCGTAGAGAAGATCGGTGGGACTCAGGGCCGCTTCGCCCAGAATGGTCATCAGCTCCTTGGCCTCTTTACCGCTGGCGTAGGCGGCAAACAGCTGGTTCATGGTGGGGGCGTGATCCTCACGGGTCTTGCCCTCGCCCACGCCCTTGTCCTTCAGTCGGGACAGGGAGGGCAGCACGTCCACCGGCGGCAGGATGTTCTTGCGGTACAGGTCACGGCTCAGGATGATCTGGCCCTCGGTGATATAGCCGGTCAGGTCGGGGATGGGATGGGTCTTGTCATCCTCCGGCATGGTCAGAATGGGGATCATGGTAATAGAACCCTTGCAGCCCAGCTTGCGGCCGGCCCGCTCATACATGGTGGCCAGGTCGGTGTACAGATAGCCGGGGTAGCCGCGGCGTCCGGGGACTTCCTTCTTGGCGGCGGACACCTCACGCAGCGCCTCGGCGTAGTTGGTGATATCCGTCAGAATGACCAGCACATGCATATCCTTCTCAAAGGCCAGATACTCCGCGGCGGTCAGGGCCATACGGGGCGTGGCGATACGCTCCACGGCGGGGTCGTTGGCCAGGTTGGTGAACAGCACGGTACGCTCGATGGCGCCGGTGCGTTTGAACTCACGGACGAAGAACTCGGATTCCTCAAAGGTGATGCCGATGGCGGCGAACACCACGGCAAAGTTGGAGCTGTCGTCCAGCACCTTGGCCTGACGGGCGATCTGCGCCGCCAGATTGGCATGGGGCAGACCGGAGCCGGAGAAGATGGGCAGCTTCTGACCACGCACCAGCGTGTTCAGACCGTCAATGGTGCTGATGCCGGTCTGAATGAACTCATTGGGGTAGTCGCGGGCTGCCGGGTTCATGGGCAGACCGTTGATATCCTTGTATTCCTCGGCCAGCAGGGCAGGGCCGCCGTCAATAGGCTCGCCCATGCCGTTGAACACGCGGCCCAGCATGTCGGTGGACACGCCCAACTGCAGGGGATGGCCCAGAAAACGAATGGAGGAGTCCCGCAGGTTGATGCCGGCGGAGCTGTCAAACAGCTGCACCACAGCCCGGTCGCCGTTGACCTCCAGCACCTTGCAGCGGCGGACCTGTCCGTCATGGAGACGGATCTCCGCCAGTTCGTCGTAGGTGACGCCCTCCACGTGTTCCACCACCATCAGGGGGCCGGAAACTTCGTGAATGGTACGATATTCCTTCATCATTCGTCCTCACCTGCTTTCTTGATCAGAGCGGCGATCTCCCGCTCCATCTCCGTCTGTACCTGCTGGTAGTTGTCGGCATACTCCTCAGCAGAGGCATACTTGGCCCAGCCCAGCTTTTCACGGGCGGGCAGGGTGTACAGATCCTCCAGCGCCACGCCCTTGGCAATGGCGTCACGGCACAGATCCTCATAGCGGAGGATCAGCGCCATCAGGCGCTTCTGTCGGTCAAAGCTGGAGTAGGAGTCCACGTCCATAAAGGCGTTCTGCTGCAAAAAGTCCTCCCGCAGCATCCGGGCGATCTCCAGCGTCAGCTGATCCCGGGCGGACAGGGAGTCCTTGCCCACCAGCTGCACGATCTCATTGAGCTCGTTTTCCTCCTGCAGGAGGTGCATGGCCCGGTTGCGGTTGGCGATGAACTCCGGCCCCAGATTCTCGTCAAACCACGGCGTCACGGAATCCAGATACAGGGAGTAGGAATTCAGCCAGTTGATGGCGGGGAAGTGGCGGCGATAGGCCAGGGAGGCGTCCAGAGACCAGAACACCTTCACGATACGCATGGTGGCCTGCGCCACCGGCTCGGACAGGTCGCCGCCGGGAGGCGACACGGCGCCGACAGCGGTCAGGGAACCGGTACGCTCCTCGCTGCCCATGCACTGCACCACACCGGCCCGCTCATAGAACTGAGACAGGCGGGAGGCGAGGTAGGCGGGATAGCCTTCTTCGCCGGGCATCTCCTCCAGACGGCCGGACATCTCACGCAGCGCCTCCGCCCAGCGGGAGGTGGAGTCGGCGATAACGGCCACATCGTAGCCCATGTCGCGGAAGTATTCCGCAATGGTGATACCGGTGTAGACGGACGCCTCACGGGCGGCCACCGGCATATCGGAGGTATTGGCGATCAGCACCGTTCGCTTCATCAGGCTTTCGCCGGTGCGGGGGTCGGTCAGCTCGGGGAACTCCCGCAGTACGTCGGTCATCTCGTTGCCGCGTTCGCCGCAGCCGATGTAGATGACGATGTCCACGTCAGACCATTTGGCCAGCTGATGCTGCACCACCGTCTTGCCGGAGCCGAAGGGGCCGGGCACGGCGGCGGTGCCGCCCTTGGCGATGGGGAACATGGTGTCGATAACACGCTGGCCGGACTGCAAAGGCCGCTCCGGCGGAAACTTCTTCTTATAGGGACGGCCTACGCGGACAGGCCATTTCTGCACCATGGTCAGCTCCCGTACCTCGCCGTTTGCGGTGCGGATGCGGGCAATGGGCTGGGTAATATTGTACTGCCCGGCCTCTGCCAGCCATTCCACCGTACCGGTCAAGCCATTGGGGACCATGATCTTGTGCAGCACGACCTCCGTCTCCGGAACGGTGCCCAGCACGTCGCCGGCCGTCACGGTGTCGCCGGTCTGGGCCACGGGAGTGAACTTCCACAGCTTCTCCCGGTTCAGCGGCGGCACCTGAATGCCGCGGGTGATGTTGGCGCCCACACGGCGCACGATCTCCTCCAGCGGACGCTGGATGCCGTCATAAATATTCTCGATCAGGCCGGGGCCAAGCTCCACGCTCAGCGGCGCGCCGGTGGTGACCACGTCCGCGCCGGGGCCGAGACCCGAGGTTTCCTCGTACACCTGAATGGAGGCCCGGTCGCCGGTCATATTCAGGATCTCTCCGATCAGCTGCTGGTCGCCTACGCGCACCACGTCCGCCATGCTGGCATCCGCCATGCCGTCGGCCACCACCAGCGGGCCGGAGACTTTAATGATCTTACCCATTTATTTGCTCCTTTCAGGAAATATCCGCGCCCACGGCGCGTTCCACTGCCGCTTGCAGTGCGTGGCCGGCCAGTCCCAATGAGCCGCCCTTGCCGGGGATCAGGATCACGGCGGGCATGACGTCGTCCTTATAGCGGGCGATCTCCGCTGTCAGGTTCTGCGCCAGCTGCTCGGTGATATAGATGACGGCGTACTCCTGCTGTGCCAGACGGTGCAGCGTTTTGCGGCCCGTCTCGGCGTCATCGCAGAAGAACACGTCCAGTCCCAGCGCCCGGAAGCCCAGCACGCTGTCCCGGTCGCCCATCACAGCGATCTTATACATACTGATCACGCAGCCTTTCCCGTATGGCGTCTGCCGTCATGCCGGCCATACGTCCCGACATGATGATGCGCACGGCGGTCCATTCGGCCTCCTTGGCGGCCAGATAGCCCAGCACCACCTCCACACCGAAGGGGATGCTCCGGGCCTTTCCCGCCGCAAGCAGTACGGCGTTGTCACAGGCACGCTCAAAAGCGGTGAGACTGCCGCCCTTGACGGCCTCCTCGCCGGCCTCGGCCGCCACCCGGAAGGGTGTGGCGCGATAGAGAGCGGCGGGGCCGTTTCCTGCGTGGGCCGCGATGGTATCGGCGCTGACACTGCCGCCGTCAAACAATACCTGCCGCAGGAAACCGGGATCCGCGTGCAGCCGCTCCGTCCGCACCAGCGAGCGCAGGTTGGCCGCGTCGATCATGGCGCGGATGTAGTCCTGCAAATAGGCACAGCGGCTCTCCTGCGCCAGAGAGCGCAGCTGGGCGAAATAGGCCCGGTCAAGAATGAAATCACTGCGCTGAGGGTTGCCGGTTTCCGCCAGCACATCCGCAGCCTCCCTGGCGGCGTCGGCCATTTCTTTGGGTAGGAACTGCCAGTTGCCGCTTTCTGCGTACTGCCGCTCCATGTCCGCAGCGCTGATACAGCCGGCGTCCATCAGCAGGCGGCCGCCGCTGCGATCCTTCAACAGCGTCTTAATGTTGTGATAGTCGTATTTCAGCCGGAAAACATCCAGCAGCTCCGGCTCCGGCATAAAGCGGGCGATATCGGAAAAAACCGCTTCCCGCTGCTGCTTCAGGCTGACCTGCAAAGAGGTCTCGTCGTGGATGGGCTCATACCCCAGCTCTGACAAAAGCTGCGAGCAGACCGCCACATCGCCCGCGGTAAGCAGCTGTTCTATCCGCGGCGCCGTCAGCAGCTTCCGCTCCAGCGACCGGACACGGGAGGCCAGAAACAGATAGTCGGTATCCTTTCTGTGTTTTGTCAAAGGGACGCCCCCTTTCAGTCAAACAGCAGCTTTGCCACGGCGGAGGATTCCTCCTGCCGCAGCCGGCGGAGCTTTTCGGTGAAGCCGCAGTTCAGCTCCACCTTGCCCCGCCGCAGCACCAGACCGCCGCCGGTCTCTCTCGTCTCGTCACTCAGCCGGAAAGCGGCGCCGGGCTTCCGGGTATTGGCGGCGTCCGCCACCGCCTGCCCCACGGTCTGACGGTCGGCGGCGGAGAGAAGGATCTCCTCGTCGCCCACGCCGTTGTCAGCGGCCAGGGCGGCCAACAGCGGGACATACTGCTCCGCCGGCAGCTGCGTCAGCTGCTGCGCCGCCCGGGCAAAGGCCTCGTCAATGACCTCCTGCTTCACGGCCAGCACCCGCTGGCGGCAGGCCATCTGGCTGCTGCCGTTGAGATGCTCCAGCCGTTCGGCGTTCTGGGCCTGACGGCGCACCTGCGCTTCCTGCTGCAGGGTGTCTGCCGTGGCCTGATAGTCGTGGCGAATGCTCTCAGCCTTCTGCTGCGCGGCGGCAGTGATAGCGTCGCGCTCTGCCTTGGCGTCGGCTTCCATGCGGCTGATGATCTTTTCGATTCCGTTCATGCAGGCACCCGCCTCACTTCAGGATGTTGGTGGAGATCATAATGGTGGCCACCAGAGACAGAATGGCGTAGAACTCCACGATACCGCAGAAGATAATACCCTTGGTGGAAGCTTCCGGGTGCTTGGCCACGATGCCGATGGAGGCGGCGGCCACGCGGCCCTGGAAGACGGCGCTCAGCCAGCCGCCCAGCATGATGGGCAGGCAGGCGGCGAAGAAGGCCAGACCCTGGCTCACGGTCACTGCCACGGGGGAACCGCTGAGGATGCCCACCTGGCCCAGCACGATGAACAGCGCCACAAAGCCGTACAGGCCCTGCGTGCCGGGCAGCACCTGCAGGATCAGGCACTTGGTGGACTTGTCGGGATCCTCACTGACCAGACCGGAGGCGGCTTCACCCACCATACCGGTGCCCTTGGCAGAACCGATGCAGCACAGACCTGCGGTCAGAGCCGCACCCAGAATTGTAAAACCGAGACCGCCGATGGTTTCAAAAAAAGCACTCATGATTCATTTTCCTCCTTAATGATTTCAACATGTTTCGCTTGTAACCGCAGGGGACGGTAGGCTTTTCCGCCCTCCTTGTAAAAACGTCCGAAAAATTCCAGGAACTGCAGACGCATATCGTGAACGTAGCAGCCCAGCAGGTTCAGCGCCAGATTCAGCGTGTTGCCCACAAGGGAGATCACGATAAAGCCCACAATGTTGCCGGTGCTGGCGCCCAGCATATTGAACACCTGTGCCAGAACCGCGCCGGAGAGCATCAGCGCCATCAGCCGGACATAGGACAGAATGTCGCTAAAGAATCCGGTGACGCCGTTGTACACGGCCCCTACAAGGCTCGTTACCTTACCGAAGCCCTTTTTGCCCCGGCCTGCGCCGTAGATCAGCATCAGGCAGCCTGCGCACAGCACCACGGGCACGCCGCTGACGCTGCCTACGCCCAGCACCGCCATGGCGCCGCCGGCCAGAATGATCCACCAGGTGATCTCGTCCCACAGTGCGTCAGGGAAGCAGCCCTTCCTGCACTTTTCCACCACGCTGACAGCCATGCCGGTAAAGATCTGGATGACGCCCAGCACCAGCGAGCCCACCATGATGGCCATGGTGTCGTTGAGGGGATCAAACAGCGACGGCAGGGCGAAGGTGCTTTCCGGGTTGATCATCCTGCACAGCTGGGGGATAAAGTCCCCCAAAAAGCCGCCGGTCAAGGCACCAAAGATGAAAGTGGTAATGCCGCACCAGAAGATCATCTCCATGAAGCTGCGGTCATCGGGCCGCTTTTTCTTCAAAAACAGCAGTGAGCCGAGGATCATCAGCAGGCCGTAGGCCATGTCCGCCATCATCATGCCGAAGAAAAAGATGAAAAACGGCGCCATCACCGGGTTGGGATCCACACCGTCATAGGCAGGCAGAGAGTACTGCTCGGTGATGCAGTTCATGGAACGGGTCAAGACATTGCCCTTCAGGGCCACCGGCACATGGGGGATCTCCTCCTCCGTGGGATCGGCCACATCATAGGCACAGTCCATGGTATCCAGCCATGCTGTCAGTTTTGGCAGCTTTTCGGCGCTTACCCAACCGTCAAAGGCTACGATGCAGCCGTCGGTCAGCAGCCGGTGGCGGTTCTCCTCCCGCATCTGGCGGGTGGCCAGCCGGTCAGCGCACAATTGCAGCGCCTCCATCCGGGAGGCAAAGGCTGTCAGCTTCTGCTGAACGTCCGCCTTTTCCCGGGCCGTCTGTTCCTCCTGCCGCGTCAGCGTGTCCAGCAGCTGCTGTACCGTGCCGGTGCGGCCTTTCAGCTGTCCGGTGGAAAAACCGTAGCCACGCAGCAGCTCCAGCGCCTGCGCCGTTACCGCCTTGTGGGTAATCAGCAGCACACACTGCTGCTCCCGGCTTACGGAAAGCTGATACAGCACGGCCTCTGGGATCTGCGCGTTCAGCGCCCCCTGTATCGCGTCCCAACCGGCAAATGGGGGCAGCGTGCCGGTGGTGATATCTGTCCGGCGGGTGCCGGTCAGCTCTGTGGGGATGTCCAGCGTCTGCCACGGCAGCAACGCCGTGCGATCAGCGTGCAGCTGTGCTTCCCTGGCGGTCAGCCGGTTCAGTTCCGCTGTTAATGCATTGATCTGCCCGGCGGCATCCAGTTCCGACGCAAGGTCGGTCTCATCGAGATAGTCTGCCTCCGAGATCCGGGGCCGGGGCGTCAGCAGTCCGCCGCTTTTGGCCTTGGGAGCCAGCCGCCGCAGCGTGTCCATGGCAGTTTGCAGCTGGCGCTGCTGCGCCAGACAATCCGCCACGGCGCTGTCGCACCGCTGCAGGCTATCCGGCAGCTGCTCCATGTCCGGTTCGCTGATCTCCACACAGCCCATGTGCTGCAACTGACGCAGCATGGCGTCATGATCCTTTGCCAGAGCCAGCAGATGCAGACGTTTCATTTTGACAATGGCCATCTACTGCCTCACCACCTTTTCCATGATATAGGCCACGGCCTTCTCCATATGAGCCATGGCAGCGCGGCGCATATCGTCGCAGGACCGCTCCGTTTCCACCAGCATCTGCTCACGGAGGGAGGCTGCCTGCGCTTCCGTTTGCCCGATGGCATCACGATCCGCCTGACGCACCGTGGCTTCGGCCTGGGCCACCAATGCGCTGCCGTCCTTCTCTGCTTGCTCCAGCAGCTCCTGCGCGGCCTGCTGTGTTCTGGCCTTTTCCGCCTCCAACCGGGCTTCCGCCGCCTGAAGCTGGTCTACCTTTTCCTTATACAGATTACTCACCGCCTTTCTTTCCGTGCAAGCAGGGGAGACCCCTTACGAGGACTCCCCTGAAAAAACGAACCATATATTTATAGTTACAGGGGAACTCCACTGCGTTTTGCTATTGTGATGAAACATTCGCATTTTTTATCAATGCTTATCGTCTATCATACCACTTTTTTATCCTCTGGCGCAATATTAAATTGTAAAAAAGCAAGGGAAAAAATGTAAATTATTCGTGAGCTTTACGGGAAATAAGGGAGTGACAAATAAGTGTGGCATTTCCCGCATAAGCATGGTATAATATACCTGTACGACTACCCATGAAGTGATAACAAACGGTATATACTTCGAAAAATATAACAAAAAGTATCCATATGCGATATGAGGTGACACAATGACATACCTTTCTTCTTTCCTGCTGGGACTGGTACAGGGCTTGGCGGAGTTTCTGCCCATTTCCAGTTCCGGACACCTGTCTATCGCCCAGAACCTACTGGGCTTGAATACCGAGATACCGGAGTTCTTCGATGTGCTGCTGCATCTGGGCACGCTGGTGGCGGTGTTCGTGGCCTATTGGCGGGATATCTGCGACATGGTGGCGGAGCTGATCCACGGCGTAGGCGATCTGGTCCACGGAACCACGCCCCGTCAGGTACCGCCCGCCCGCCGGCTGATCCTGCTGATCATTGTGGGCACGCTGCCCCTGTTTATTCTGCTGCCCATCCATAAACAAGTGCAGGCCCTGAGTAATAATATGGTGTTCATCGGCGCGGCGCTGGTGGTCACCGGTTTTCTGCTGTTCGCCTGCGATCTGGTGCGCAAGGGCAAGAAGACGGAGCGCACCGCCACGATAGCGGATGTGCTGGTGGTGGGTTTGGGACAGGCCATCGCCACCATGCCCGGCATCTCCCGTTCCGGCATGACCATCACCACCGGCTGCTTCATGGGGTTTGAGCGGAAATTCGCCGTGCGGTTTTCCTTCCTGCTGTCCATCCCCGCCGTGCTGGGAGCCAATATCCTCAGCCTGAAGGACGCGCTTGACACCGGGATCATCTGGGCGGAGGTGCCCATGTATGTGGTGGGTGTGATCACTGCCGCCGTGGTGGGCTACGCCTGTATCCGGCTGCTGCGTCTGGTGGCGGAAAAGGGCCGCTTCGGCGCGTTTGCCTATTACTGCTGGGCAGTGGGACTGCTGACACTGCTGCTCAATGCCATCAAGTGAGGTAGATCATGGCCAATACACCTAAGAGAAAAACCGCCGGAACTTCCGCAAAGGGCGGCAATACCAAAGGAAAAAGTACGACCAAGCGCCGCACCGCGCCGACTCCTCCGGCCTATAACGCACAGGCCCGTGTCATCGGCGGTATTGTGTGCCTGCTGCTGGCGCTGTGTATTCTGGTGACTTATTTTAATGTGGACGCCATTTTGCTGACGTTTTTGGCCGCGGCGCTGAAGGGATGCTTCGGGTATGGCTACTGGCTGGCGGCTCCCGCGCTGCTGTACGCCGGGGTCACGCTGCTCAACCACAAGGGCCGCCCCGTGAAACTGCGTACCGCCTGTACGCTGCTGCTGCCGGTACTGTTGGGCATGGTGCTGCATCTGCTGCTGAGCCGCGGGAACTATACCTTTTCTCTGGAAGGCATCAAGCCGCTGTGGAAGGACGGACAGGCGCTGCTGTGCGGCGGTGCGATCTCCGGTTCCCTGGCAGTGGGGGCGGAGGCGCTGCTCAGCCGTGTGGTATCCCTGATCCTCACCATTCTGCTGACGCTGATCGCTGTATTGACGGCCCTGCAGATCAAACCGGCGGAGCTGATCGAGGAGATGAGACGCCGGGCTGAGGAGCGGGCCCAATGGGATGATGAGGAGGACGACTACGAGGACGAAGTACCTGTCAAGACTGTAAAGGCAGAGACCGTTACCCAGCAGACACGGAAAAAGCGGCCCGCGATCGATATTCCTCTGGACTCCGAACCGGACGCCGAACCCAGCCGGGAGGCGGCTGTGCTGAAGACGACCTCTGCCAGCCTGTTTCCCCGCCGTGCCGGTGACATCAAGACGCCGGCAGAGGTGCTGAATCCCGCGCTGGCGCAAGCTGCGGCAGAAAACCCACCCGATCAGGAGACGGCTTCCGCACAGGCTCCCGCCAAGGAGCCTGTGACGGAGAAAAAGCGGAAAGAGATCATCCGGGCGGAGGTGGAGAACGCCACCGCCGAGGTCAGCGAGGCCATTGAAAAGGAACTGGCGGAGGGAGAGGAAGCGTATCGCTATCCTCCCATCACGCTGCTGGACCAGAACTCCGACGATCGTCATCAGGAGGTGGGCGCGGAGCTGCGGCTGAACTCCCAGCGTCTGGCGGCTGCCCTGACCTCTTTCGGCGTCGACGCTCACCCCGGCGAGGTGGTCCACGGCCCCTCCGTGACCCGATATGAGTTTACATTGGATCAGGGTGTCAAGCTCAGCAAGCTGACCAACCTCAGCGACGATATTGCGCTGGCGCTGGGCGCCACCGGTGTGCGTATCGCGCCCATTCCCGGCAAGATCTCCGCCGTGGGCATCGAGGTGCCCAATAAGGCGGTAACGGCCGTGCGGATCCGGGACGTGATCGAGTCCAGAGAGTTCACCACCAACCCCAGTACCGTGGCCTTTGCCGTGGGCAAGGACATCGGGGGCAACTGCATCATCGGCAACATCGCCCGCCTGCCCCATGTGCTGATCGCCGGCACCACCGGCTCCGGTAAATCCGTTTGCACCAACTCTTTGATCGTCAGCCTGCTGTATAAATCCACGCCGGATGAGGTGCGCTTTATCATGGTGGATCCCAAAATGGTGGAGCTGGCGCCGTACAACGGCATCCCCCATCTGCTGATCCCGGTGGTCACCGATCCCAAGAAGGCCGCCGGTGCGCTGCAATGGGCCGTGTACGAGATGATGAAGCGGTATAAAATGTTCTCCGAGCGCGGCGTCAAGGATCTGGCGGGCTTCAACGCCCTGTGCGAAAGCGACGCCGAGATGAAGAAGCTGCCCACCGTGGTGGTGGTCATCGACGAGCTGGCGGACCTGATGCTGGTGGCCGCCAAAGAAGTGGAGGAATCCATTTGCCGGGTGGCCCAGATGGGCCGTGCCGCCGGTATGCATCTGGTCATTGCCACCCAGCGTCCCTCGGCTGACGTTATCACCGGCCTGATGAAGGCCAATATCCCCAGCCGTATCGCGTTTGCGGTGGCGTCCTCACTGGAATCCCGCATCATTCTGGACACCACCGGCGCGGAGAAGCTGGTAGGCAAGGGCGATATGCTGTACTTCCCCCTTGGTTCCAACAAGCCCACCCGTGTGCAGGGCTGCTTCATCACACCGGAGGAGATCGAGCGGGTGGTGAACTTCGTCAAGGAGAGCGGCACCGCCGATTACTCCGACGAGGTGATGGAGAAGATCGAGGAGGCCATGAAGCAGGGCGAAAAGGGCGGCAAGGCCGGCGGCGGCAGCGCACCCTCTGCTGATGATGGCGAGGGCTGCGACGAACTGCTGGGCGCCGCTGTGGAAGTCATTCTGGAAACGGGACAGGCCAGCGTCTCCATGCTGCAAAGACGCTTGAAGCTGGGCTATTCCCGGGCGGCCCGTCTGGTGGATCAGATGGAGGAGCGGGGCATCGTGGGCCCCTTCGAGGGCAGCAAGCCCCGCCAGCTGCTGATCACCAAAGAGCAGTGGCAGGAGATGAAGATGAAGGGCAGCTTCACCGCCGGCGAACCGGAGGTGGAACCCCGCCCCGACCCCTATGGCTCCATCAGCGACGTGTTCAACAGCCGCGACGCGCTGGAATAATAAAGAAAAGCCGTGTGCTTGCTATGAATTGCACCCCGTTTGCCGGACAGTAGGGTATACTATCCTGACAAATGGGGTGCAATTCGCGGTGCGGCGGTGGAAAGAATCCACAGTAAAACGGTTATGATAGATCGGTACACGAAACGGACGCTGCTGCACCTTACGAAACATCCGGGCGTGTCCGTAATTCCCGCATTGCCCGCATACAACGGGGAAGACCCATCGGTGCGGCATCTGTGGCTTGCGTTTGACGCATTTGCGGAAAGTATCGTAAATGCACGGGCTTATTTCACGCCGATGCGTCGGCGCAGCAGAGGGCACAGCACCGCAGTGATCACGATCTTGATGGCGTCGCCGGGCAGGAAGGGCAGCATCCCCGCCCACAGAAGCCCCGAAACACTCATTCCCTTGCCCATGTAGCCGTTGAGGATCAGCGCCATATAGGGTACGCCGATGGCGTACAGCACCGCCAGACCAACCACGCAGGCCAGCGCGATGCGCACCGGAGAGGCGCTGCGACGGGTCATTGCACCGATGACAGCGGCGGCGGGGATCAGCCCCAGCAGAAAGCCAAAGGTAGGCTGCAGCACATAGCCAAAGCCGCCGCCGGCGGTGAAGATGGGCAGACCGAGCAATCCCAACGCCACATACACCGCCTGACTCAGCGCGCCTCCGCCTGCGCCCAGCAGGACGCCGGCCATGGCGGTGAACAGAAATTGTAGCGTGATGGAGGAAACGCCCAACGGGATCCTCAGAAATGCGCCGGCCGCCGTCAGAGCGGCAAACAGCGCGGTATAGACCAATTTGCGTGCAGACATGGTATTGCCCTCCTGTCAAGGAAAAGAATGGAGTCATCATACCTTGCCGCCGGCGGCGCTGTCAAGAGCGCTTGATGATTTTTTACTTTACTGCCGGAGAAAAACGTGATAATATGGGGCGACGAATGGAGGGAGGTGCCGCTTTATGGAGCAGCCGAAGATCTATCGCTATGAAACGGTGGATTCCACCAATACGGTGTGCAGGGCCCTTGCTATGGAGGGTGCTCCCGACGGTACCGCCGTGATCGCCCGGCAGCAGACAGCCGGCCGGGGACGGCTGGGCCGCCGGTTCGAATCGCCGCCGGGTATGGGTCTCTATCTGTCCATGCTGTGGCATCCTGTGGCGTCGCCGGAGGGCTTGCTGCCGCTGACGGCTATGGCGTCGGCCGCCGCCGCATCGGCGCTTCGCCGGGTCACCGGCGCGCCGGTGGCCATCAAATGGCCCAACGACCTGATGCTGCACGGGAAAAAGCTGGCGGGCCTGCTGACCGAGACGGCGTTGACCGGCAGCGGCGGTGTGGATCATGTGGTGATCGGTCTGGGGGTCAACCTGCGGCAGCAGCCGTCGGATTTTTCCCCCGATGTGGCACGGATCGCCACGTCATTGGCGGCGCAGGGCTATCCGGTGGATGACGCGGCGCTGGAAACGGCGCTGACGGATGCGCTGCGGCAGGCGTTCCGGCATCTGTGTGCACCGGAGACCTATGTGGATGAATACCGGAAGCTGTGTCTGACGCTGGGGCGCCGGGTGCAGATCTTACAGACCGGACAGCAGGTGTCGGCGCTGGATATCGACAGTCAATACGGCCTTGTGGTGCGGCATGATACCGGAGAAGTGGAGACGCTGCGCTGCGGAGAGGTGTCGGTACGGGGCCTGTACGGCTATGCGGAGTCGTAAGGCGTGAGGATTAGAGGTGCTGTATGGTAAAAGAATTATGGGAGCTGTTTCTGACGTTCGCCAAGGTGGGCGTCATGACCTTCGGCGGCGGCATGGCCATGCTGCCCATTCTGCAGCGTGAGGTGGTGGAGAACAAGGGATGGGCTACCGATGAGGAGTTGACGGATTACTTTGCCATCGGCCAGTGTACGCCGGGCATCATTGCCGTCAATACCGCCACGTTCATCGGCCAGAAGCGAAAAGGCGTCTGGGGCGGTATCGTGGCCACGCTGGGTATGGTGTTCCCCTCATTGGTCATTATCACGCTGCTGGCGGGCCTGATCACCAGCTTTTCTCACCTGGAGTGGGTGCAGAACGCCTTTGCTGGGATCCGGGTGTGCGTGTGCGTGCTGATCCTTAACGCCACGGTCAAACTGTGGCAGGGCGCGGTCAAGGACGTGTGGGGCGCCCTGATCTTTGCGGCAGTGTTGGCCGGGTCACTGCTGACGGATCTGTCGCCGGTACTGTTTGTGCTGGCGGCGGCGGTGGCGGGTATCATTATCCGCTGCGTGGGAGGTGCCGGGAAATGATCTACCTGAAGCTTTTCTATGAGTTTTTCAAAACGGGCCTGTTTGCCGTCGGCGGCGGGTTGGCCACACTGCCCTTCCTGTCGGATATGGCAGATCGCACCGGGTGGTTCACGCAGGCACAGTTGGCGGATATGCTGGCGGTCAGCGAGTCTACGCCGGGGCCGGTAGGCGTTAATATGGCCACCTATGTGGGCTTTGAGACGGCGGGCGTACTTGGCGCGGTGGTGGCTACGCTGGGATTGGTGACGCCGTCCGTCATCGTGATCCTCATTGTGGCCAGCTTTCTCAAGGCGTTCCGCAGCAACAAATTTGTGGACGCGGCCTTCTATGGCCTGCGGCCTGCCTCCACCGCCATGGTAGCTTCCGCCGGAATCGGCGTGGTGCTGCTGAGCCTGGTGGACACCAGTGCTTCCGGTCTTGCCCTTTTCCGATGGAAGGAACTGGCGCTGGCGGTGGTGATCCTGGTCTTGACCCGCTGGGTGCCTGTCACCAAAAAACTGCACCCCATCGTGTTCATTGGAGCAGCTGCGGTGGTGGGTGTTGTGTTCCATTTCTGATGATTTGTAAAAAGCACACCTTATGCTTTTGATAAGGTGTGCTTTTCTTTGTCTGATGTGTCAAATCACCTGATTTTATGACGAAAAAGTTATAGTATTTGTCAGTTGTAATTCTCTGTCCGCGGGGTTATGATAAAGAAAACTAATATGAGGGGGTCTTTTCATATGGAACAGTTAAAGGAACGCATCCGTCGCGAGGGCAAGGTACTGCCGGGCAATATCATTAAGATTGACGGATTTCTCAACCATCGGGTAGACACCAAGCTGTTGGGTGATATCGCGGACGAATTTGCCAAGTATTTCGATACCAGCAAGGCCACGGTGGTGCTGACCGCCGAAGCCAGCGGTATCGCGCTGGCCACGGTATGCGCGGAGAGATACGGCGTTCCTATGCTGTTTGCCAAAAAAGCCAAGAGTGATAACATCGAAAGCGGCCTGATTCAAAGTGAGATTTTCTCCTATACCTATAAGAAAAAAGTGACGCTGCTGGTGTCTCAGGAGTGGCTCAGCAAAGATGACCGTGTGCTGATCATCGACGACTTTATGGCCAACGGTTACGCCATGGGCGGTCTGGTGGACATTGTCAAAAAGGCCGGCGCCCAGCTGGTGGGCATCGGCGTGGCGGTGGAAAAGGGCTTTCAGGGCGGCGGCGACAAGTTCCGCGCCATGAAGGACGTACCCTATAAGGCGCTGGCCGTCATCGAGTCCGCCAGTGCTGAGGACGGCATCACCTTCCGGGAGGATGACTGAGATGAAAAAAGTACTGGTTCTGGACTTCGGCGGTCAGTATAACCTGCTGGTGGCCCGCCGTGTCCGTGAATGCGGCGTATACTGCGAGATCAAGTCCTTCCGTATGTCCATGGAGGAGATCCGTGCTTTTGCGCCCGACGCCCTGATTTTTACCGGCGGCCCCGCCACGGTGTTTGAACCCAATGCTCCCATGGTGGATAAAGCGCTGTTTGAGATGGGCGTGCCCGTACTGGGCATCTGCTACGGCGAGCAGCTGATGATGCATCTGCTGGGCGGCCAGTGCCGCAAGGCGGAGACCCGGGAGTACGGCAAGGTGGAACTGACTCACACCGGTACTTCACCGCTGTTCAATGGAGTGCCCGAAAAGGCGATCTACTGGATGAGCCACGGCGTGGAGGTCGAGCGCATGGCCCCCGGCTTTGAGATCATTGCCTCCACCGAAGGCTGCCGCCATGCGGCGGTGCAGTGTGCCGATCGGCAGCTTTACGGCGTGCAGTTCCATCCCGAGGTACTGCATACGGAGTACGGCACCCAGATCCTGAAGAACTTCCTGTATACCATCTGCGGCTTTGCCCCGGAGTGGACTATGGCGTCCTATCTGGAGGAGGCTGTGGCGGAGTGCCGCCGTCAGATCGGCGACGGACGGGTGCTGCTGGCGCTGTCCGGCGGCGTGGACAGCTCCGTGGCCGCCGCCCTTTTGCAGCGTGCCGTGGGCGATCAGCTGACCTGTATCTTTGTGGATCACGGCCTGCTGCGCAAGGATGAGGGGGATCAGGTGGAGCAGGTGATGAAGCATCAGTTCCATGTGGACGTGCGCCGCGTCAACGCCGGCCCCCGTTTTCTGGCGAAGCTGGCGGGCGTTACCGAGCCGGAGCGCAAGCGCAAGATCATCGGCGAGGAGTTCATCAGGGTGTTTGAGGAGGAGGCCAAGAAGATCGGCGCTGTGGATTTTCTGGCGCAGGGTACCATCTATCCCGATGTGGTGGAGTCCGGCCTGGGCGGTGAGAGCGCCGTGATCAAGAGCCACCACAATGTGGGCGGTCTGCCTGACTGCGTGGATTTCAAGGAGATCGTGGAGCCGCTGCGCCGCCTGTTCAAGGACG
>CAMCSE010000017.1 GCA_945877515.1 uncultured Clostridia bacterium
TTCGGATCCGGGCAAAGGAGGACAAACTTATGGCATTTTTCAACAGTGCAGTCGGCGTACTGCAGACTCTGGTAGTAGCTCTCGGTGCGGGTCTTGGCATTTGGGGTGCGATCAACCTTCTGGAAGGCTAACGCTTGAGTAACGACCGCATCACGGTCCTTTGTGAGCAAAGCCTTTGGAAGTCAAAAGCTAATCAGCGGAAATCCCGGTGAGTCCCCACTGACTGCTCGTGGTATGTATATGCTTATTCAATGCCCTGCGCCGATGCTTACCGTTCATTGGAGGCTTCTTCCCTCTGCTTTTGATATTCTTCCAGATACCGATCCAGATAGACCTTGTTGACGGTGGCCACGATCGTGTTGCGGAGAAGATCCTTTGCGTCGGATCCGGCATGGGCGTTTTTCCTCGTTCAAGCTCTGATTTCCTTTCTGTTTTATATGTAGTTAGTCGTCTCTAACCGTCTGACAGAAGAAAAGGCAGGCCGCCTGTATGCGGTCTGCCTTTTGTCTGATGCGAAAGCCGCAGCCGCGCCCGGCTTACAGCACCAGGGAGGGCGCGGTGTAGGCCCGTGCCTTCAGCTCGCTGTTGAGCATATACAGCCCCTTGCTGTCTCCGCCGAACAGCTCCATCTTGGTGATAAGGTCGGCGGCGTTCTTCTCCTCCTCGCCCTGCTCCTTAACGAACCAGTCCAGCATCTGCATGGCGCGGAAGTCCTTGGCCTCGTATGCGGCGGCGTAGATGGCGTCGATGCTGGCGGTGACCAGCTTCTCATGCTCCAGCGCTTTCTTCAGCGGTGTCATGTGGTCGCCTCGTTCCCACTCCGGCTTTGCGATAGCCTCAAAGTTGACGCCCTCGCCGTTATTCTGCAAATACTGATAGAACAGCATGGCGTGATCCCGCTCCTCCTGCGCCTGCACCCGGTACCAGTTCTCAAAGCCGTCTAAGCCCACGGCGGCGTAGTAGTTGGCAAAGTCCAGGTACAGATAGGCGGAGTAGAACTCCTTGTTGATCTGCTCGTTGAGCAGCCTCGATACGTTAGCGTTCATGATGCTTCTCCTCCATAATGTTGTCTTTTTCCTGCTCCCGGCAAGCGGGGCAGATATACCGGATCCTAAGGTCGTAGGAGAGGATCTCCTGCCCCGGTGCCTCCCGGATCCGCTCCTGCATATCCGGCAGCCGAACGTCCGTGATTTTCCCGCACCGACTGCAGATCGGGTGATCGTGCCGTTCCGTCCGGTCATACCGGTCCGGCGAACCCGGCTCGGTGATGCGGAGCAAAAGCCCCTCCTCCGCCAAACCGTCAGGTGCTTATATACCGTACCCAGAGCAATGCTGGGATGCTCCCTTTTCATCTCCAGGAACACCTGCTCCGCCGTGGGATGCTGCTGCAGCTCCGTTACGGCGGCCAGTATCTCCTCTGCGTATTTCGGCATACTGCTCCCCTCCAAAATAAGAACTATTCTTATTCTTGTTTTCCATTATACGCATATTCGCCCTGTTGTCAACAGCTATGGAGGGCTTCCGCTGAAAAAATTGACGAAAAAGCTTGACATGCCAAACTGTATCTGTTATAGTTACAGTATAAACTATGCTTGTCGCAAGTACAGATTATCGCAGGAGGGATATCCATGGACAGTTCCTTTAATCTGGCCGTTCACGCGCTGGTCTGCCTGAGCCACAGCGAACGCTCCCTCAGCAGCGAAGTGCTGGCGGAGAATATCTGCACCAACCCCACCCGCGTCCGCCGCGTGCTGGCGGGGCTGAAAAAGGCGGGGATGGTGGAGACCCGGGAGGGCTTGGACGGCGGCTACCGCCTGACGGCAGACCCGGCGGTGCTGACCCTGCGGCAGGTGGCAGAGGCGGTAAATACCCGCTTCGTGGACTGCGCGTGGCACAGCGGGGACATTGACCGGGACTGTGCCATCTGCTCCGGCATGGCGGGGGTCATGGACGCCCTGTACCGGAACATGAACGAGGAATGCGCCGCCTATCTCTCGCGCATTACGATCACAGATATTGAAACACGACTTTTTACACAGAAATAGGAGGATTTTACGATGCTTACCATTACGACCAACAGCTTTGAAAACGACGTTCTCCGTGCGGACAAGCCCGTGCTGGTGGACTTCTGGGCACAGTGGTGCCCCTACTGCCGCCGTATTGCCCCGGCCTTTGACAAGGTGGGTGAGCAGTACGCAGACACGCTTATCTCCGGCAAGATCAACTACGACGAGGAGCCACAGCTCATCGAGCGCTTCGGCATTGACACCATCCCCACGCTGCTGCTCTTTAAGAACGGCGAGGTGATCGGCTCTGTGGTGGCTCCCGGCTCCAAGGCGGCCATCGAGGCGTTTATCAAGGAAGCGCTGGCGCAGTGAGGGCGTGGCTATGGAGCAGATTTATGACATGATCGTTATCGGCGGCGGCCCCGCCGGATACACCGCCGCCCTGTACGCCGCCCGTGCCGGACTTTCCACGCTGGTGCTGGAGAAACTCTCCGCCGGCGGGCAGATGGCGCTGACGGAGCAGATCGACAACTATCCCGGCTTTGAAAGCGGCATCGACGGCTTTACGCTGGGCGAAAAAATGCAGCAGAGCGCCGAGCGCTTCGGTGCGGTGACGGAGCTGGCGGAGGTCTACAAGGCCAGCCTTTCCGGCAAAATCAAGACGCTGGACACCAGCGAGGGCGTCTTTCAGAGCCGCACGGTGGTCATCGCCACCGGCGCGACACCCCGCCCCTTGGGCATTTCCGGCGAGGAGGCACTCGTCGGCAAGGGCGTTCACTACTGCGCCGCCTGCGACGGCGCGCCCTATCGGGGCAAGACCGTGGCGGTGGTGGGCGGCGGCAACTCTGCCGCGGCGGACGCCCTGACCCTGTCCCGTATTGCAAAAAAGGTCTATCTCATCCACCGCCGGGACAGCCTGCGGGCTACGAAGGTCTATCATGAGCCGCTGATGAACGCGCCCAACGTGGAATTTTGCTGGAACAGCACCATTTCCGCGCTGCTGCACGACAGTCGCCTGACGGGGCTTCGGCTGAAAGATGTCAACACCGGCGCGGAACATGACCTTGCCTGCGACGGCGTGTTCATCAGCGTGGGACGTGCCCCGGCGACGGAGCTGTTCCGACGCGAGCTGGCGCTGGACAAATCCGGCTACATCATCGCGGATGAATCCACCCGCACCAACCTCCCCGGCGTGTTCGCCGCGGGCGACGTGCGCACCAAGGCGCTGCGGCAGGTGGTCACCGCCGTATCGGACGGCGCGGTGGCTGTCCACTACGCGGAGGAATATCTGGCGGAGAACCGGTAAAGGAGACTGTCTTGAGAACATACAGGGATAAAGAGAATCTCAAAAACGAGATCCGCCAGAGCTTTGAAAAGTACAATTCCGAGATTGATACGATCCCGGAAGCCCTGAAGGATAAAAGAGTACCCGGTGTGGACAGGACACCGGCAGAGAATCTTGCGTATCAGGTGGGGTGGACAACACTGCTCTTGAAATGGGAGGCTGACGAGAAGCGCGGAATGGACATGAAAACACCGTCGGAGCAATTCAAGTGGAACCAGCTGGGCGGCCTGTACCAATGGTTCACGGACACCTACGCCCATTTGTCCTTGGCGGACTTGAAGGGCAAATTATGTGAAAATATCGTCGCTATCCAGACCATGATCGATTCCATGAGCGAGGAGGAGTTGTTCCAGCCGCACATGAGAAGGTAGGCGGATGACGCCACCAAAACAGCGGTGTGGGAGGTTTACAGATTCATCCACGTCAATACCGTCGCGCCCTTTGGAACGTTTCGGACAAAGATCAGGAAATGGAAAAAGGCTGTGCTGTAAATTGCAAGGAAGTGCAGCAAAAAGCGCAGCCGCAGATGTTCTCTGCGGCTGCGCTTTTATCCATTCTCAAGGCTTCAGCCTCACGCAGCACCATATTGCCGTCTAAATCAGCAACGCCGTTTCACTTTTGATGCATCGGGCGGCTGGACGAAGCCAGCCTCGGCGCGGGGATACCGTCCGGTCTCCCGCCGCTTACTCCGCGCAGAGCTCCGCCACCAGCGCATCCATCTGTGCCTCACTGGTTTGGTTCAGTGCGCCGCGCAGCGATACCTCCGTTTCGCACAGTCGGATATCCTTCATCTTTTCCAGCTCGGCGCGCATCAGCCGCGCAGCGGCGGGTGCCCAGGATCCGTTTTCCATCAAGCCTACCCGGCGGCTTCGGAAGCCCTTGGCCTGCAAATGCTCCAAAAACGCCTTCATGGGCGGAAACAGTCCTCCGTCATAGGTGGAGCTGGCCAACACCAGCTTCCCGCAGTAAAATGCGCTGGTCACGGCATAGGACAGGTCTGTCACGGTCAAATCGCACAAGGTAACTCGCGCGCCTTTTCCCTCCAGCTTGCCCTTGAGGATCTCCGACGCATGGGCGGTGTTTCCGTGGATAGACGCATGCGCGATCAGTATGCTCTTCGGTTCCTCCGGCTTCCACTGTGACCACAGGTCATAAAGCCGCAGATACTCCTCCACCCCCTCTGTGAGCATCGGGCCATGGAGCGGGCAGATCGTTTTGATCTCCAGTGCGGAGACCTTTTTCAGCAGAGCCTGCACCTGCGCGCCGTATTTGCCGACGATATTGTAATAATACCGCCGCGCCTGCGGCGCCCACGGGGCGCGGGCAGTCCGCTCCAGTGCGCCGAAGCGGCCAAAGGCATCTGCTGAAAACAGGATCTTTTCCGTTTCCTCATACGCTGTCATTACCTCCGGCCAGTGTACCATCGGCGCCATCAGGAAGCGCAGCCGGTGCATACCCAAGGAAAGCGTATCTCCTTCGCCAACCTCCAGCATACGGTCCTCCGTCAGCGCACCTGTGCCGAAGAACTGCTTGATCATGGTAAATGTTTTCGCATTTCCCACGAGCTTCATCTCCGGGTACTCTTGCGCCAGATGCATGAGGCTGCCGGAATGATCCGGCTCCATGTGTGTGACCACAAGATAGTCGGGGCTGCGCCCCTCCAACACCCGCGCCACATTGGAAAGCCATTCCTCCGCCGCCCGTGCGTCCACGCTGTCCATCACAGCGATCTTCTCATCCAAAATGATATAGGAGTTGTAGCTCACCCCCATAGGCTGGACAGGGTACTGGTTTTCAAAGAGTGTCAATGTGTTGTCGTCCGCCCCTACATAGCGGATCGCATCCGTTACCGTTCGGATGGCCATCGGAAAAACACCTCCTGATTTTCTGTTTTGAACCGGCATTAGCCTGTTTTCCGAAACTCGTTTTGTTGCGTTCTGACTTGCTTTGCTGCGCCTCCTTTGGAAAAAGGGCGGACAAGCGCGGGATCGTGCTTGTCCGCCCCATCTCGCGGAATACGGTCTCCCCAACAGGGAGGCGATAGAGCCTTCCGGCAGCCTATTTCTTTCTTCCGCTCCCCGCGCCGGTCACTGCACGGACTCCAAAATCGCGTCCGCCAGCGTTTCCAGCTCAACGGCCTTGTCCTCCCCCAGCGAGGAGGCAAGACTGAGCCGCTCGTTAAGCACCGTCATGTTCTTCAGCTCGTTGTTGACGAATTTTTGCATGAGGTCGCCGGACTTCACCGCCCATGAGCCGTTTTCAATGAGGGCGAAGGTGCGGTTTTGCAGGTTCAGCGCCTTCATGTCCATAAGGAAGTCGTGCATGGCGGGGTAGATGCCCAGATTGTAGGTCACCGAGGCCAGCACGATGTGGCTGTACTTGAACGCCTCGGAGATCAGCTGGGACACGTGGGTGGAGGACACGTCGTACAGTGCCACACGGCTCATGCCCTTGTCGCAGAGCCTTGCCGCAAGTGCCTGCGCCGCGTTCTCCGTGTTGCCGTACATGGAGGCGTAGACGATCAGCACGCCCTTTTCCTCCGGCGCGTACCGGCTCCATGTGTCGTACTTCCCGATGAACCAGCCCAGATTCTCCCGCCACACCGGGCCGTGGAGGGGGCAGATATACTTGATCTGATCCAGGATCCCGCCGGCCTTTTTCAGCAGGAGCTGGATGTGAGGGCCGTACTTACCCACGATGTTGGTGAGATAGCGGCGGGCATCGTCCAGCCAGTCCCGCTCAAAGTCCACCTCGTCGGCAAACAGCTTGCCGTCCAGCGCGCCGAAGGTGCCGAAGGCATCGGCGGAGAACAGCACGCCGTCGGTAACATCGAAGGTCACCATGGCCTCCGGCCAATGCACCATAGGCGCGCCCACAAAGGTGACGGTGTGCCGGCCGAAGGAGAAGGTGTCCCCCTCCTTCACCTCGATGCACTCGTGGTCGTCCACATGGAAGCCGAACTGCCGCATGAGCATGAAGGCTTTTTCGTTGGAGATGACCTTCACCTTGGGGTGCCGCAGCAGGATCTCCTCGATGCAGGCGGCGTGATCCGGCTCCAGGTGGTTGATGAGCAGATAGTCCAGCTCCCGCCCGTTCAGGACGTGATTCAAGTTCTCCAGCAGCTGGCGGCAGGCGGACCAGTCCACGGTGTCGAACAGCACCGTTTTCTCGTCCAGCAGACAGTAGGCGTTGTAGCTGACGCCGCGGGGAATGGGGAAGCAGTTTTCAAACAGAGCAAGGCGGTGGTCGTTGGCGCCCACCCAGTAGAGGTCGCTGGTCACATTACGCACACAATACATATCTCATACCCTCCCGGCTCAAGCCTTCACAAATTGATCCTTGCCCTCCGCGCACTCCGGGCATACCCAGTCGGCGGGGAGCTGCTCAAACAACGTACCCGGCGCGATCTCGCCGTCCTCGTCGCCCAGCTCCGGCACATATTCGTAGCCGCAGCCGCCGCACACATAGGTGTCGCCGATGGGCGTGGGCTTGGGCGGCGTGGGACGCTTCATCTTCACCATCGGCGGCGCGGGCTGCTTCTCGCCGCTGTCCAGCGCGGCGGTGAGCAGGGGCAGGATCTCCTCCACATCGCCCACGATGCCGTAGTCGCAGTTCTTGAAGATGGGCGCGTTGCCGTTTTTGTTGATAGCCACAATGGTGGAGGCGTCCTTAATTCCCTTGAGATGCTGGGTGGCGCCGGAGATACCGCAGGCGATATAGAGGTTGCCGGTAAACTTCTGTCCGGACATACCCACATAGCGGTCAAGGGGCAGGTATTTCAGCGTCTCCGCCACGGGACGGGAGGAACCGATGGCCGCGCCGGCGGCCTTGGCCAGCTCCTCTACCAGCTTCATGTTCTTTTTCTCCCCGATGCCCTTGCCCGCGGAGACCACACGCTCCGCCTTGGGAATAGGCGTATCCATGGGGATACCCACGGAGAAGTCGTGGCCGTCCTTTTTCAGTGCCGCCACCAGATCGTTGACCTGCTGGGCGGCGTCGCCCTCCCGGAAGATGGTGCGCTTGCGGATACCGGTGATGGGCGCGGGTTTCTTGGCCGTTGAGCGGCTCTCACCGCCGGAGCTCTTGCCCAGCCTGCCGATGAGATGGGAGGCGATGACCACCCGCTGGATCTCGTTGGTACCCTCATAGATGGTGGTGATCTTGGCATCGCGGTAGGCGCGCTCCACCTCCATGCCCTTGAGGAAGCCGGTGCCGCCGTGGATCTGCACGGCGTCGTTGGTGACCTCCAGCGCGATGTCTGAGGCGTACATCTTCGCCATGGCGGACTCCATGCCGTAGGGGGCGTGCTGCTCCTTCAGCTCCGCCGCGGAGTAGACGAGGAAGCGGGCGCAGCGCAGCTTCGTGGCCATGTCCGCCAGCTTGAAGGAAACGGCCTGCTGTGCCGCGATGGGCTTTCCGAACTGGACGCGCTCCTTGGCGTAGGCCAGCGCGTGCTCAAAGGCCCCCTGGGCGATACCCAGCGCCTGCGCCGCAATACCGATGCGGCCGCCGTCCAGCGTGGACATGGCGATCTTAAAGCCGTCGCCCTCCTTGCCCAACAGGTTTTCCTTGGGGACCTTCACGTCGTTGAAGATCAACTCCGCCGTGGAGGAGGAGCGAATACCCATCTTGTCATAGTGGTCGCCGAACTCAAAGCCCTTCCAGCCCTTCTCCACGATGAAGGCGGAGATGCCCCGGGTGCCGATGTCCGGCGTGGTGACGGCGAAAACCACATAGGTGTCCGCCTTGGGGGCGTTGGTGATGAAGATCTTGCCGCCGTTGAGGAGGTAGTAGTCCCCCTTATCCAGCGCCGTGGTCTCCGTGCCGCCGGCGTCGGATCCGGCGTTGGGCTCCGTGAGGCCGAAGGCGCCGATCTTCTCGCCCTTGGCCAGCGGAACCAGATATTTCTTCTTCTGCTCCTCGGTGCCGTAGGCGAAAATAGGCCATGAGCCGAGGGAGACGTGGGCGGAGAGGATGACGCCTGCACCGCCGTCCACACGGGCCAGCTCCTCCACCGCGATGGCGTAGCTCAGGGCGTCCAGACCGGCACCGCCGTACTCCTTGGGGAACGGCAGCCCCAGCCAGCCCAGCTGTCCCATCTTTTGAACAGCCTCGTCGGGAAACTCGTTGTTCTGATCCAGCAGGAAGGCAAGAGGCTTGATCTCCTCCTCCGCAAAGGCTCGGATCTTGGCGCGCAGCTCCTCGTGCGCGGGTGTGGTCTGAAACAGCATACGGTGTACCTCCTTATATCACGTTTGTTGGGTCGCTTCCTCTTTTTGAATTGCTTCGCCGGTCAGCAACCGGTGCAGGCTCACGGCGCGGAACGCCTCGTCCTGCTTTCGCTGTAACTCCGTTAGCTGGCAGTGGATGGCGCATTTCCCGTGTTCGCTTTGCCAGCGGCAGTCATACCCCGGCTCCATGCAGGCGCACAGGACGTCATGCTCTCCCATGACGGCCATGAGGTCGTAGAGGGAAACGCCACGCAGGTCACAGGACAGCCGGCAGCCGCCGGCTGCGCCCCGGCTCACCTGCACCAGCTCCCCAGCGGAGAGCTTTCGCAGGATCTGATAGGCAAACTGCATGGGGATCAGCTCCGTCTCCGCCATCTCGGCGGCGGAGTGCTTCTCTTCGTCCAGCAGCACCCGCAGCATCCGCAGCGCATAGTCCGCTTCCCTTGTGATGAGCATATCCCTGCACCTCCTTTTGGTTATATACCCATTCTATCAATCTCGATAAATCTTGTCAAGATATTTTTGGAAGAATTGTGCTGCCATTCTGTCATATTCCGAAAAAAACGCACCGCCTTGCCATGCAAAATATTGGCAGAGACAGCCTCGGCGTGGAGAACCATTACGCACGAGAAAGACCATACCCGCTGAAAATCAGGGCGGCGGGGCAGTTTACTGTCCCGCCGCCCATGGTTCAAGCTTCTGTTAGACTGATAGATTGAAATGGATCGAGCTGCTTCGGCAATTCGTTTTCTTCAGCTGGAGCCGCCTGCTCTTGCACGGCGTCCGCTGCTGGCTTTGCGTGGCTCCGCGCCCCATACCCCGGCCTCAAAACACTTATTCATTTTGCAGGGCCCGTCCTTTTTGCAAGAGGGACGCTCAAAGGCGGCGCGGCGATCTTCTTATCTGCTCATCGGAAAGGATATCTCGAAAACAGCGCCGGTGTCCCCGTTGTAAGCGCGGATCGTCCCTTTATGCAGGTGAATAATCTCCTTCGTCAGGGCAAGGCCGATGCCGGATTTTCCGCTTTTGCCCATGTAAAAGCGGTCAAAGATGTGGGGCAGGTCTCCCTCGGCGATGCCGTCCCCGTCGTCCTGTATCCGGATGGTCACGTGCCGCTTATCCGCGCGGCAGGTCAGGCACAGCTCGCTGTGGGCATACCGCAATCCGTTGGTCAGGATATTCGTGACCGCCCTGCGCATCTGCGTGTCATCGCATTTGACCATGACGGGTTCTTCAGGGAAGTCCGGCGCGATGGTAATGCCGCTGGCAGCGGCTGCCGGTTCCACGGCGCGTATGCTGTCGTATCTCCCGGCACTGCGCGGTGGTGCGCTGATCGTTCCACAGGATGGCCGGTCGTATGGGATCCATCCTCTCGTCCAGTGCCACCAAGGAATGCATCTGTCCCGTCAGTCCCACGGCCGCGATGTCTGATCCGTCGCACACGCTTGCATTCAGCACCCGACGGCAGGCGGCGCAGCAGGCATTCCACCACAACCGCGGATCCTGCCCCGTCCAACCGGGGCGGGGCTGCGTCAGAGGATATGGCTCCACGGCAGAGGCGCGGACGGTGCCCGCCTTGTCCGCAAGGAGGACTTTGCAGCCGGAGGTGCCAACGTCAATGCCGAGAATGAAGTTTTTGTCAGGATGGGAGCGTGTCATGTGCATGTGCCCTTCTGTGAATGAAATTACTTTTTAAATGTTATTTAAAAGCTGACGTCATTATAATACCTCCCCTTCTCTTGGCAAGAGGTTTTCATGAGATTGCGAGCCTGTGCAAGATATTTCAGCAGACTAAACAGAAAGAAAAGGTGCTATTTATGCATTTTAACGGAACGAAATAACGCAATTGCCACTTGCCCTTTCCGGCGCGCGTGGTATAGTGGTATAATGGAATAACAGGCAAGGTTTGCCGTTCCTAGGACGTCCAGAGACACGAGGATAGGTTTATTAAATACAATTATAAAGAGTTTCGGTGGTACTTAGATATGGTGCGGAGTGGAGCAGGGGTCAACAACACATCGGTACGGGCAGAAAACCGCAGGCAGTTGGCTTATCTGCTGTACCAGCGGGGGCGCTGTCCAAACAGGCCATCGCCCGCGAACTGGGACTCAGCATTCCTACGGTGAACCTGCTGGTTTCCCAGTTGAAGGAAGAGGGTCTTCTGACGCTGCAGAGCGGTGCATCCACCGGCGGGCGCATCCCGGAGATCGCCTACTTCCGCTACGATAGCCAGTATGTATTCGGGCTGGAGGTCACCGATCACCACCTGCGCATCGTGCTTATAGATCTGGCGGGTACGCCACTATTCCACGCCTACCACGATCTGCCCTTCCGCAAGGAGCAGTCCTACTGGATCGAGGCGCGCAGCCTGCTGTACAGCATCATGAAGCAGAGGAACCTGACGCCTGCCAATATCCTAGGCGTGGGTGTGGCCATACCTGGCGTGGTGCGGTGGGATTTGCATCAGATGGATTTTGCACCTACTCTGGATCTGCGCTACTTTGACTATCGGGCAGTGGAGGACATTTTCGTTCTGCCCGTAATCATCGAAAACGAGGCCAACGCCGCAGGCTTTGCCGAGTCGTGGCTCCAGAGCCGCGACCAAGCGGACGGCATCTACCTGTCTATCAACAAGGGCGTAGGCGGTGCGGTCATCGTAGATCACGCCTTGTCCTATGGCATCAACCGACGCAGCGGCGAGTTCGGCCATATGACGCTGGTGCCGGGCGGCCGCCGATGTTCCTGCGGCAAGGAGGGCTGCTTCGAGGCCTATTGCTCCACCCGTGTGCTGGCTGACCTGACGGGCGGCGACTTGGCAGCGTTTTTCCGCCGCAAGGGGGAGGAGCCTCATCTGCAGCAGGTGTGGGAAACCTATCTGCGCTATCTGGCGCAGGCAGTCAGCAACATCTGCGTGGCACTTGATGTGCCGGTGGTTATCGGAGGGGACATTGCCCTCTACCTAGGAAACGATTTTCAGCACTTCATCGACATGGTGGAGGCCATGATCCCCTTCAGCAGTCACCCCTATGTGAGTCTCAGCAGCGCGGGTGCAGATGCCGCCTGTGTGGGTGCGGCGTTACTGCTGGTGGCGCGGCGGCTGCAGCTGTTGCCCGGCGTATAAACAAGAATGGCTCAACGCCTTTCCTGTAGGTATACTTGGAGAGTTGGTCTTTTGTATAGATAGACAAAGGGGTGAGCCACAGCTTGCCTTAGTCCATCAAAGAACCTGGCCGATTATACGTATCCGTGGGAGGATGGTGTGAAAGGGAACCGTCAAGATCCCCTTTCGCGTTCAATCACCTGCTGCAGCGGCCAAAATCACAAAATAAAATACTGCTATTTTCTACTTTGCGGGCAGCTTGTCGAGAAACCCGGTTGAGCATTATGCAGCAACCGGGTTTCTGGCATATTCAGAGTAGGAAAAGTTGAAAAGCAAGAGACAGAAGTGGTCATTCCACTTCCATGTGGCCAATTTTTTAAGTTCATGGCAGCGAACTTGAGCTTCACCTCGTTTGTCACCTAGGCCAAGCCTCTGTACCGTGTATAACGGCATAGCGTGTTTCTCTTTTGCATCCGCAAAGATCCACTCAATGGTTTCTTTCCGGCGCATGTAGAGCTGCGCGTAAGCGGGTGTATATCTGGCATCACCTGCCTTTTCCTCGTAGCCCTTCCAGATATGCCGCTGCACGGTCTTTACGCAGTCCTTGGAATGGGTACGCAGTTCTCTGGTCGGGCCGTTGGCGCATATCTTCGGAGCGCTCTTGTATTCTCGGTATCCATCGCGGGCCGTTGTGCTGTATTTCGGCGATTGTAATCAGGAACCAGCGAAATATAGTAATAGAAAATATTGACTATTCGTACCGAATATGATATATTTCAAAGCGCAGAGAGGTGATAACATGGAAAGACGATTGGCGCGGATCAACAGCAGTGCGGCTGGGGGAACGGCGGGCGCCGGTGCAAAAACACATAAGGTCACGCTCCCGTCCCGCTGGCTTCGAGCCATTGGCATTACCGATGAGGAGCGGGAGGTGGAGTTGACCTTTGACCAAAACAGAATCGTAATCACAAAAGTCGTCACCATAGAGGAGTTTATCAGCGAAAAAAAAGCGCAGTCCCACTGCGTGAAAAAGCTGAAATTCTGGAATAGTAAGACACTGTGTACTACCATCGCAGTGGATTTTACGGATCATACGCTTTGCGTGGAGAACCATACAAGGCAGCTGGTGAAAACCGCTTTCGGGAAAAACAGATTGCCTGCATGGGAAGATTTGATGGCCTTTCTGGAGGAACGGTGCGTCCCCCGTCAGCGGGAGGGTATTCGAGAATATCTGGACGCCCTGGGATTGGATGAGTACGAGCCATGGGAGATTGTCAAACGCACACAGGGCCGCATGGCGGAGGATCAGCAGTGGATCGAGGTGACAGAATGAGCATACATTTTGTGACAAATGAAAGAATTGCCGAAACATCTTCAAAGGGTAATCAGGAGAAGTGGGTAGAGGGCAACCGCTGGTACAAGCTGGATCAGTTTGGGTATGAGGCTTTGGCGGAGACGCTGATCTCGCAGCTGCTGGAACACAGCAACTGCGAGCAGGACTACCCGTTTCGCTTTACCCGCTATCAGATGGAACGAATCGCTGCACATGGTGTCGAACGGACAGGATGCAGCAGTGAAAATTTCCTGCTGCCGGGACAATCCATCATCACACTGAGCCATCTCTACAAGCGTGAGAGCGAGGTGTCCCTTCGAAATCTTTTGGCAAGGCAATCCAGCGACAAGAAACGCATTGCCTATTTAGCCGAGGCTACGGCAGAGCTGACTAGACTGGATTTGTTCCCGCAGTATCTGACGCTGTTGTTTGAGGTGGATGCGTTGTTCCTGAACGATGACCGTCATTTGAACAATATTGCGGTTTTGGAAAGCGGCGGTAAATATGACTATTGCCCTATCTTTGACAACGGAGCAGGATTGCTTTCAAATATGCGGACTGCTCCGATAGATATTGAGCCGAAAGCTCTAATCGCGGCACAGCGTGCCCGTCCCTTCGGCACGACATTTAACCGGCAGGCAGGGACAGTCCAATCGCTTTATGGAGCGCAGTTGCGCTTGCCCAAGCTGTCAAGAGAGGAGATATTTGCAAGGCTGGAGCCGCTGCTGCAATACTATCCACGGCGGGATCGCGGAATTATCACGGATAGGGTGTGTACCACCATTCTGCTGCGGCAGAAGTAGCGTTGATTGTGAACAGGAAAGACACAAGAAACGCGTGATCGTTGGTAATTTCTTCTTGCAAAAGCAAGCTTTCACGCCCGTGCCCATGTGCCCATGAATGAATAAGCATCCACCCGCTTGGCGGGTGGATGCTCAGCCTGTCAAAGAACCCCAGCTTTCAGAAAGCGAAAGCTGGGGTTTTCCTGTAATTTGGATGGCAACAAACAAATATCAGTGCAAAAATGGAGCTCTTCCAGCTCCATTTTGCCAGCTTTTTCAAATTCATGGCAGTATATTTAAGCCTCACCCAAGCAGAAACCCGGGTCAGACCTCGGTGGTGTGTGTAACGCATGCTGCCCTATCTGGGCAAATCTCCGACCCATGAGGAGCTGGAAAAGCTGATGCCCTGGCACCCGGCAGTCCGGCACCGGGAACATATACGGAAATGAACAAACGGCAGAGCCCCGCGAACGGGACTCTGCCGTAACTTTGTTCGGACCGGGTGATTATTGTGCGCTTACAATCGAACTGCTGTTATAAGACAAAATCGCCAGCTAATTTTTAGCAGAAAAAAGGGCGTTCTTGCTAATGAAAATGCCTCTCCTGCTAATCAGGCTAAAAATCGTGCTAAAAAGCCTGCTAATCAAAAAAGGCGGATGTTTTGAGTACCATGCAGTTATAGCAGATAAAATTAAATATCGTTATGTACATAGAGCGTCTATTTGCCCCGCATTGGGGATGGATAGGCGCTCTTTTTTATGCCCAAAGCCATGGGCAAATACAAGAGGAGGTGTTTTATTTGAGCAAGCCTGTTTATGCCGCAGACAAGCCGAGCGATTGCCATTACTGCTACTTCTGGACAAATAGCAGAAAGGGCTGCCATCTGGGGAAATAATCGCTACTACTTAATCTCTTTGCCACCAACGCCCAAGTTGGAATGTGATGGCTGTCCCTATACGCGACGATCTTCAGCACTTCCATCGATCCTCCGGCGGCTGCCACGCTCTCCGCCGCATCCGTCAGCTGGTTCACCGGCTTGATGAAGATATGCTGCGCCGTCAGGATGGACAGCACCGCCAGGGCTGCCGTAATAAGCAGCAGGACGCAGATAATATGGGTCAGAAAATCCCGTTCGGCCTGTATCGTCGCATCCATGGACAGCACCACCGCCATATATCCGTGGCTTCGCCCGGCCTCGTCCCGGATAGAGACCATGGCATACAGCCCCTGTGCTTCGCGGTTCTGCTCGCGCACCGGTGCAATATCCTCCCCTGTCAGCAGCTTGGCATTCAGCTCTCTGAAGCCATCGTATGTATAGGCCTGAAACTCTCCCAACGACAGCGCACCCGCGCTCCGATCCGTGTTGTAGACGTAATAAAATCCATCCTCCGGCGGCTTTCTATCCCAACGACCGGCGTATTCCGTTTCTTTCCGTCATGCTGTGCCCTCGATCCCGCTTTTCCCCTGTGACCCGTAATATACGGCAAAAGTGCAGCACCGTTTCCTGTACGCCGGGCAACAGGAAGCCGCGGTGTTTTCTCCTACCTCCGGACGACCAGTCCCTTCGGGTCGTCCAGATCCACGGTGTTGCCGTAAAAGCTGCAATCGTACATCTCCAGCGTCATCCACTCCACCGGCAGCCGCTTCACGCGGATGGCCACGCCGTTCCGCAGGAACCGGCTGTTGTTCATGTTGCTTCCGCACAGCATGGCCGAGCCGCTGTCCAGCTCCAGCGCCACGCCGTTGCTGTCGTAGGTGTTCTCCTGCGAGCAGATCCACCCGCCGTCCAGCGCCTGCGCCGCCACGTCCCAGCCGGTAAAGCGGCAGCCCCGCACCCATGTGGGTCCCATGACCTGCAAGCCCACGCCGCCGTCACCGGCGAATGTCACGGCCCTCACGTTGACGCAGACCTCTTTGTCGTCCCCATAGGCCAGCGGCTCCACCACCAGCCCGCCGGTCAGAACGGTGCCGTCCCCGATCAGGTTCATATCCCGGCGCACATGCAGCGGCTGGTCGTAGGTCACAGCGGGCAGATACACCGTCACCACGTCCTCCGGCTCCGTCTCCTCCGCCGCCCGATCCAGCAGCGCCTGCAGCGCCGTCGGAGTGGTCATGTCCTCGTTCTCCCAGCGGTAGTCCACCGCCGGTCGTTCCCCGTACTCCTCCACCTGCGTCAGCGTGACGGTGTCGCCATTGCGCATGTGCAGCGTCCAGGTGATCTCATTGCGCCCGCACAGGCTGGTGGCGATATGCTCCCGGACGTACATGGCGCCGCCGGCGCTGTAATCGGCGTCCTCCATCACGATGCGGCAGGCGTCGCCCTCCTGCGCTGATGCCGTCACCTGCCAGTCCTCCACCAGCGGAGCAAAGGCCTCCCGGGCGTTTTTACCCGTCACCGCGTCGTAGGCGTACAGCGTCAGCGGCCCCCAGCTCTCCTCACCGGCGGCGATCAGCTGGCTGCGGTATCCGTTCGGGCAATTCTCCCCATCGCTGCCCGCCGGACTGAAGGCGGCAAACACCCAGTACAGCGTCCCGTCCGCGCCCTCATAATAGGTCTGGCACTGCCGGTCATAGGCATTGGCTGCCGTCACCGTGGGCAGCACCGTCTCCTGCGCGGCGGGCTTTTCCCATCCCCACAGCGCCCAGCCGCCCACGGCCAGCGCCGCCAGCGCGCCCGCGGCCAGCAGCACTATCCTCCGCCAGCTCCGCCGCCGGGGGACGGCCTGCACCTGCCGCGTCACCTGCGTGGCGGTGCAGTGGGGGCAGAAGGCGGCGTCCTCCGGCAGCACCGCGCCGCACTGTATACACCGCTTTGTCTCCGCCATGGCTCCACCTCCCTTCGCGCTTTTTTCTATCATATACCATTTGTTTCTCCCCGTAAAGAGTGTAGAGGCGGACGATGCCCCTCACAAAGCGCAGCACCGCACATGCCGTAGGGCGGGGTGCCCTCACCCCGCCGCACAGCAAACGAATTCGCCCGCCATAAACGGCGGCGTCCTGAGGGCAGGCCGCACTACGCGAAGCCTGATAACAACCTCACGACGTAGAATATTTCCGATAAGCGGATGTAGGGGGCGACGTCCCCTACGGGTGGTTTTCCCCCCTGCACGCCAAAACGCCGGTCTTTCGACCGGCGTTTTGCTGTACAGTATACCGCGCTTACAGCAGCGCGTAATTCACGATCAGACCCGCGAACACGATGGACACCATGCTCAGCAGCTTGATGAGGATGTTGATAGCGGGACCCGCCGTATCCTTGAAGGGATCGCCCACGGTGTCGCCCACCACGCCGGCCTTGTGGCAGTCGCTGCCCTTGCCGCCGAAGTTGCCCGCCTCGATGTACTTCTTGGCGTTATCCCACGCACCGCCGGCGTTGGCCATGTAGATGGCCATCAGGAAGCCGGTGACGGTGGCGCCGGCCAGCAGGCCGACCACGCCCTTGAAGCCCAGGATCATACCCACCACGATGGGTGTTACCACGGCGATGACCGTGGGCAGCACCATCTCCTTCAGGCTGGCCTTGGTGCACAGATCCACGCAGCGCGCGTAATCGGGATCGGCCTTGCCCTCCATCAGTCCGGTGATCTCCCGGAACTGACGGCGCACCTCCAGTACCACGCTCTGCGCTGCGCGGCCCACGGAGTTCATGGTCAGCGCCGCGAACACGAAGGGCAGGCACGCGCCGATGAACAGACCCACCAGCACCACGGGATTCATCAGGGAGAAGTCCTCGAACGTCACGTCCGCGCCTACCTCCTTGACCTTCTCGATGTAGGAGGCCATCAGCGCCAGCGCCGTCAGCGCGGCGGAGCCGATGGCAAAGCCCTTGCCGGTGGCCGCGGTGGTGTTGCCCAGGGAGTCCAGCGCGTCTGTGCGCTTGCGCACCTCCGGCTCCAGACCGGCCATCTCCGCGATGCCGCCGGCGTTGTCGGCCACGGGGCCGTAAGCGTCGGTGGCCAGGGTGATGCCCAGCGTGGACAGCATGCCCACCGCCGCCAGTGCGATGCCGTACAGACCCATGCCCGTGCTGGCTGCGCCGCCGGACAGGAAGAACGCCAGCAGGATGCACACCGCCACGATGATGATGGGCACCGCCGTGGACAGCATACCCAGACCCAGACCGCCGATAATAATAGTGGCGGAGCCAGTCTGGCTCTTGCTGCTCAGCTCCTGGGTGGGCTTATAGGTGTCGGAGGTATAGTACTCCGTGGCCTTGCCGATGAGCACGCCGGCCACCAGACCGGACAGAATGGCCACATACAGTCCCCAGTGCTCGATGCCCAGCAGCTTCCACACCAGGAAGAAGGAGACGATGGCGATCAGGATCGCGGACAGGTTGGTGCCCCGGGACAGCGCCTTCAGCAGCGTGCGCTGGTCGGCGTTCTCCTCCGTCTTGACGAAGAAGGAGCCGATGATGGAGCAGATGATGCCCACCGCCGCCATGACCATGGGAATGGCCATGGCCTTGAACGCCTGATCGCTGAACGCGGCCACGCCCAGGGCGGAGGCGGAGATGATGGAGCCGACGTAGGATTCGTACAGGTCGGCGCCCATACCGGCCACGTCGCCCACGTTGTCGCCCACGTTGTCGGCGATAACGGCGGGGTTCCGGGGATCGTCCTCCGGGATGCCCGCTTCCACCTTACCCACCAGATCGGCGCCCACGTCGGCCGCCTTGGTGAAGATGCCGCCGCCCACGCGGGCGAACAGAGCCATGGAGCTGGCGCCCATGCCGAAAGTCAGCATGGCGCTGGTGATGTCAGCGGCCTCCATCTTGAACACAAAGCGCAGCAGCATGAACCACACGCTGATATCCAGCAGACCCAGACCCACCACCGTGAAGCCCATGACGCTGCCGGCGGAGAAGGCCACCCGCAGGCCGCGGTTCAGCCCTTCACGGCAGGCGTTGGCCGTGCGGCAGTTGGCTTTGGTGGCGATACGCATGCCCACGAAGCCGGACAGGCCGGAGAAGAATCCGCCGGTCAGGAACGCGAAGGGCACGAACCACGTCAGCAGGCCGCAGGCCGCCATGACGCACAGCACCACGATCATGCAGGCGAAGAAAATGCCCACCACCGTGTACTGCCGCCGCAAATAAGCGTTCGCGCCCTCGCGGATGGAGCGGGAGATCTTGCTCATCAGAGGTGTGCCCTCGTCGAAGCTCAGTACCCGCTTACCCGTAAAGAACGCGAACAGCAGCGCGATGACAGACCCTACAAAGGTCGCCAGGACAAGATATTTTTCCATTGTTTTCCTCTTTCCTCCCCGCTTCCCTGTGCGGGGATCTTGCTTTTTGTTCCGCGAGTATTATAAAAAAAGAAGCACTTCCCGTCAAATTTTCACACTTTTTTTGGTATAAGCTGAAAAAATGTTGGAATTCATTCGTCATTTTGCCCGAAACTTTTTTGCGCAAAAAGTTTCGATTTTTTTGTGCTTTTTCCCGGTTTTCCCCAGTGGTGCCGAAAGGTACCATACATTCTGTATGTATTTTTTCGCTTCATATATGCGGCGTTTTTCGTTTTCAAAATTTTTTTATGCAACTTTTCCCCGTTTAAACAAAAAAATTTGCCGCAAAATGCGGCAAATTTCTTTTTTGTACTTTTTCTTGCTATTTGCGCCATTCTGCGCAGGTGCTCTGCGGGAGCGCATGTCATTCTGCACAATGAAATTATGCAACAATTCTCCTGTCGGTTGTCCTTCAGCGGCGAACACGCCCGCGCTCAATACACCGGGTCGCCCAGATCCATGGTGGCGTAGGCGTTCAGCGTCGTACCGGCGGTGTGCCCGGCCAGATACTCATAGTATCCCTGCGCGCCGATCATAGCGCCGTTGTCGCCGCACCATTTCAGCGGCGGCAGATACAGCTTCACCCCCGCCTTGTCGCAGGCGGCCTGCAGGTCGGCGCGGATCACGGAGTTGGCCGCCACGCCGCCGGCGGCCACCAGTACGGTGCGCCCCGTCAGCTCCAGCGCGCGCATGGCGCGGGGCACCAGCTCGCCGGACACCGCCCGGGCAAAATCCCGCGCCAGCGCCGGCGCGTCCAGCGGCTCGCCCTTCTGCTGGGCGTTGTGCGCCAGATTCACCACGGCGGTTTTCAGCCCGGAAAAGCTCATATCCAGCTCCGCGCCGGACACATGGGCGCTGGGCAGGATGTATTTGCCGCCCTGCGACTGCTGCGCCAGCTCGTCCATGGGCTTGCCGCCGGGATAGGGCAGCCCCAGCACCCGCGCCGCCTTGTCGAAGCACTCCCCGGCGGCGTCGTCCCTGGTAGCGCCCAGCACGGTCATGTCCGTGTAGTCGGCCACGTCCACGATCAGCGTATTGCCCCCGGAGATAGCCAGCGCCGTGAAGGGCGGCTCCAGCTCCGGGAAGGCCAGATAGTTGGCGGCGATGTGCCCCCGCACATGGTGGACGGGGATCAGCGGCACGCCCAGCGCATAGGCGGCGGACTTGGCAAAGCTGACGCCCACCAGCACCGCGCCGATCAGCCCCGGCGCGTAAGTCACAGCCACAGCGTCGATGTCCTTCTTCGTCAGCCCCGCGTCGGAGAGCGCCTTGTCCGTCAGGGCAGTGATGGCCTGCACATGCTTGCGGGAGGCGATCTCCGGCACCACGCCGCCGTACAGGGCGTGCATGTCCGCCTGAGACAGTATGGCGTCGGACAGCACCTGCCGTCCGTCCCGCACCACCGCCACAGCCGTTTCGTCGCAGGAGGATTCAAAAGCCAGTATGTTCACGCCTGCGCCTCCTCTGTATAGTATTTCGTCAGGATCAGGGCGTCCTCCTTGGGCAGGTCGTAGTAGTTGCGCCGCCGCCCCGCCTCCCGGAAGCCGAAGCCCCGGTACAGGGCTATGGCCGCCGCGTTGGACGGCCGCACCTCCAGTGTCAGGAAAGCCAGACGGTTGCCCCGGGCGAAATTGTCAAACACCTGCAAAAGCTGCGCCGCCACGCCCTGTCTGCGGCGGGAGGGATCCACCGCCACGTTGGTGATATACCCCTCGTCAGCCGCCACCAGCAGCCCGGCATAGCCGATGACCTTGTCCGTCTCCGGCTCCAGCGCCACCAGAAAGGCGGCGCACTGGTTGTCCAGCTCCTCGGCCAGCATCTGCCGCGACCACGGGCGGGAGAAGCAGGCCAGCTCCAGCGCCGCCACTTCGTTAAGATGCTCGGCAGTCATAGGTACGATGCGTACTTTTTTCATATTCTCATCCCTTCGCTTCCAGCCAGTTTCTGCCCCAGTGGACGTCCGTTGTCAGGGGCACGGACAGCTCGGCGGCGTGCTCCATCTCCTCGGTGAGGACACGCTCCACCTGCTCCCGCTCCTCCTCCGGGCACTCCACGATCAGCTCGTCGTGTACCTGCATCAGCAGCCGCCCCCGCAGTCCCTCCCGGCGCAGCCGATCGTGGACGCGCACCATGGCCAGCTTCATGATGTCGGCGGCGGTGCCCTGCACCGGCATGTTCAGCGCCACGCGCTTGCCGAACTCCCTCAGGTTGTGGTTGCTGCTTTTCAGCTCCGGCAGGGCGCGGCGGCGGTGCATCATGGTCTGCACATAGCCGTCCTGCTCCGCCTGCACCACCACGTCGGTCATGTACTGCCGCAGGGTGCTGTACGTTTCAAAATAGCGCTCCATATACTCCCTGGCCTCCGCCACGGACACGCCGATATCCTGCGACAGAGAGAAGGCGGAAATGCCGTACACCACGCCGAAGTTCACCGCCTTGGCGCGGCGGCGCAGCTCCGGCGTCACCTCGTCCTCCGCCACATGGAACACCCTGGCGGCGGTGGCGGTGTGAAAGTCCGTCCCGGACAGGAACGACTCCCGCATGGCCTCATCGCCGGAGATATGCGCCAGCAGGCGCAGCTCGATCTGGGAATAGTCGGCGTCCACCAGCACGCAGCCCTCCCCCGCCGTGAACATGCGCCGCAGCTGGCTGCCCAGCTCCGTGCGGGTGGGGATATTCTGCAGATTCGGCTCGGTGGAGCTGAGCCGCCCCGTGGCGGTGGCGGTCATCTGGAAGCTGGTGCGCACCCGCCCATCCGGGTCGATGACCTTCATCAGCCCGTCCACATAGGTGGACTTCAGCTTGGTATACTGCCGGTATTGCAGCACGTCCTCCACGATGGGGCTGTCGTACCGCAGCTTTTCCAGCACGTCCGCGTTGGTGGACCACCCGGTTTTCGTCTTTTTCCCGTGGGGCAGCTGCAGCTTTTCAAAGAGCACCCGCCCCAGCTGCCGGGGCGAATTGATGTTGAACTTCTCCCCCGCCGCCTGATAGATGGCCTGCTCCGTCCGGTCGGTGGCCTCCTGCAAAACCGCGCCGAAGGCCGCCAGCTCCTTTCTGTCCACCGGGAAGCCGGCGATCTCCATATCCGCCAGCACCCGGCACAGGGGCAGCTCCACCTGATAGTACAGCTCCTCCAGCTGCATGTCCCGCAGCTTGGGCAGCAGCGTTTCATACAGGGCGGACACGGCGGAGGTGTAGCTCAGCAGCGCCGTCTGTGCCGGGACCACGTCCCCCGCCAGCGGAGAAAAGGCATCCGGCTGCAAGTGGGCGGGCTTGGGCAGCTCCTCGTTGTAATAGGACACGAACAGCCGGGGCAGGTCGTACTTCCCGGCGGTGGCGTCCACCAGATAGGCCGCCAGCGCCGTATCGAACACAAAGCCCCCGGCGGGCAGCTCCCGCTCCAGCAGGGCGCGCATCATGTCCTTGACATCGTGCCCCACCTTGCGGATGTCATCGGAAAACAGCGCCGCCAGCAGCCGGTGCCAGTTACCGGTATAGCGGTTTGCATACAGCTCCGCGATCCGGCTGCTGTCTGCGCCGTCGGCGCACTCCACCGCCAGCGCCCGCAGATCGGGCGTGCCGTATACCGTCACATACTCCGCCCCGCGCCACAGGGTCAGATACTCCTCCGCCTGCTCCGGCGTCTCCAGTATCTCCACCGAGGCGGTGTGGTCGGGCAGCTCCTCCGGCTCACGCTCCGGCGCCAGATGGTACTTGTCGATGAGCTTCTGGAATTCCAGCCGCAGAAACAGCTCGTACAGCTCCGGGCGGAAGGGCTGGCGCAGGTTGGCCTCCGGCACGAAATCCAGCGGCGCGTCCGTGACGATGGTGGCCAGCCAATGGCTGTGCCGCGCCGCCGTCTCGCCCTCCTTCAGTCTGCGCAGCACCGCCGGCTTCACCGGCAGGCTGTCCAGCTCCGCATAGATGTCGTCAATGCCGCCATAGGTCTGTACCAGCGTCATGGCGGTCTTTTCTCCGATACCGGGCACACCGGAGATGTTGTCGCTGCTGTCCCCCGCCAGCGCCTTCAGGTCGATCATGTGAATGGGGTCAAAGCCGTACTCCGCCCGGAACGTCTTTTGCGTCATATTCCGCGCGCCGTCATTCCGTCCGCCGGGCAGCAGGAGCACGCGGGTGCGGTCGGTGATCAGCTGCAGGCTGTCCCGGTCGCCGGTGGCGATGACGCAGTCCCAGCCCTCCGCCTCGCACCGGCGGCTGATAGTGCCGAGCAGGTCGTCGGCCTCGTAGCCCGCCAGCTCATAGCAGGGAATGGACATGGCGGCCAGCACCTGCTTGAGCGGCAGCATCTGCTCCGCCAGCTCGTCGGGCATGCCCTTGCGGGTGGCCTTGTACGCGGCATCGGCCTTGTGCCGGAACGTAGGCTCCCGCCGGTCGAAGGTCACGCATACCGCGTTGGGCTTTTCGTCGTCCAGTAGTTTCTGCAGCATGGTGACAAAGCCGTAAATGGCATTGGTGTGCAGCCCCTGCCGCGTGGTCAGAAGCCGGTTTTTCCCCACGCCGTAAAAGGCGCGGTTCACAAGGCTGTTGCCGTCGAGCACCATGAGTTTCATGCATGTCTCTCCTTGTCCATATCATATCTGTTGTATTATACGCCGTTTTTCTCCATAACACAACCGCCGATTTATCCTTGTCAATCGGCGATTTATCCTTGTCAATCGGCTGTACCATCTGGTATAATCAAACCACATCCCACAAGGAGGTCACGTCATGCGAGAATTAAAAAGCACCTGCCGCGTGGCGGTGGTACAGGCCACGCCCGTGATGTTCGACAAGAGCAAATGTCTGGAAAAGGCGCTGCGGCTCATTGACGAGTGCGCCGACAACGGCGCGGAGCTGATCGTCTTTCCCGAGCTGTTCATCCCCGGCTATCCCTTCGGCATGACCTTCGGCTTCACCGTGGGCAGCCGCAAGGCCACCGGCCGTGAGGACTGGAAGATGTACTACGACAACTCCCTGCTGGCCGACGGCACGGAGATGCGCAGGCTCATCCGCCGGGCGAAGGAGCGGGGCGTGTACCTCAGCATGGGCTACTCCGAGCGGGACGCCGTCACCGGCACGCTGTACAACTCCAACATGATGATCGCGCCGGACGGCACGGCCATGAACCACCGGAAGCTGAAGCCCACCGGCAGCGAGCGGGTGGTGTGGGGCGACGCGGAGCGGGACTACTTCCCGGTGATGGACACGCCCTGGGGTCCCATGGGGAACCTGATCTGCTGGGAGAGCTATATGCCGCTGGCGCGGGTGGCGCTGTATCAGAAGGGCATCTCCCTGTACATCTCCCCCAACACCAACGACAATCCGGAGTGGCAGGACACCATCCGCCACATCGCCATCGAGGGGCACTGCTACTTCATCAACGCCGACCTGATCTTCCGCCGGGAGGACTATCCCCAGACGGTCAGCGGCACGGCGGAGATCGCCGCCCTGCCGGATATCGCCTGCCGGGGCGGCAGCTGCGTCATCGATCCCTTCGGCCACGAGGCATCCGTCACCGTGTGGGACAAGGAGGCCGTCATCTACGCCGATCTGGACATGCAGAAGGTGCCCGCCAGCCGCATGGAGCTGGACTGTGTGGGGCACTATGCCCGCCCGGACGTGCTGGAGCTGCGGGTCAACGAGAAATAAGCAAACCACCGGCCAAAAGGTATAAATCAAATTTAAATTCAACATTGCTCCCGCCTGCCGTCATACGCGCCGCTGGTCGGAGCAGAGAAAACGGAGGAGAGAGACTATGCGCGACATCAACGGCAGCAAGCCTACCAATTTCCCTCTGGACGAGAGCAAGCTATCCTTCCATATCCCCCGTCCCGACCGGCCGCCCCGGGAGAACCTGCTGAAGCTGGGCAGCATGATCACCAACCGCATCGGCCTGAAGACCACCGTGGACGACCCGGAGTACTGGGGTCTGGACGGCGTGATGACCGACGAGATGGTGGACGTGGCGCTGAAAATGGGCGTCCGCAAGCCCAAGACCATCGAGCAGCTGATGAAGCTGACGAAGATGGAGCGCCAGCCGCTGCAAAAGCTGCTGGACAACATGTCCTGGCTGGGCATCATCGAGTACAACTGGGAAAATCTGGACGGCAAGAACCCCGCCCACGAGAAGCGCTATATCCTGCCTCTGTTCGTGCCCGGCAGCGCCGAGTTCCTGAACATGCGCAGAAGCCAGATCGACGAGCACCCGGAGGTGGCGGCGTTCTTTGAGCGTATGACCATGCTGCCGCTGGAGAAGATCACCCCCATGGTGCCTCCCGGAGGCGCCGGCATCGGCATGCACGTTATCCCGGTGGAGAAGGCCATCGAGACGGAGCAGGAGGCCATCGGGCTGGAAAAGATCTCCTACTGGCTGCACAAGTACGAGGGCAAATACGCCAAGAGCATGTGCTCCTGCCGTGCCAGCCGCGACAAGCTGGGCGAGGGCTGCGGCGACGACGTGGAGAACTGGTGCATCGCCGTGGGCGACATGGCCGATTATGTGGTGCAGACCCAGCGGGGCGAATACATCACCTATGACGAGGCCATGGAGATATTCAAAAAGGCCGAGGACAACGGCTTCGTCCACCAGATCACCAACATCGACGGTGAGCAGAAGATCTTCGGCATCTGCAACTGCAACGTGAACGTGTGCAACGCCCTGCGCACCAGCCAGCTGTTCAACACCCCCAACATGTCCCGCAGCGCCTACGTGGCCGCCGTGGAGACGGAGAAATGCGTGGCCTGCGGCCGCTGCGTGGAGAACTGTCCCGCCGGCGCGGTAAAGCTGGGGCAGAAGCTGTGCACCAAGGACGGCTTCATCCAGTATCCCCGGCAGGAGCTGCCCGACGAGGTGAAGTGGGGTCCCGAAAAGTGGAGCATCGACTACCGGGATAAGAACCGCATCAACTGCTACGACACCGGCACCGCCCCCTGCAAGACCGCCTGTCCCGCCCACATCGCCGTGCAGGGCTACCTGAAGCTGGCGGCGCAGGGCAAGTACCGGGAGGCGCTGCAGCTCATCAAGCGGGAGAATCCCTTCCCCGCCGTGTGCGGCCGCATCTGCAACCGCCGGTGCGAGGACGCCTGCACCCGCGGCACCGTGGATCAGGCCGTGGCCATCGACGAGGTGAAGCGCTTCATCGCCCAGCAGGATCTGGACGCGGAGACGCGGTTCGTGCCGGAGAAGGTCATCCCCAAGGTGGACGGCGAGTTCGCCGAGAAGATCGCCGTCATCGGCGCAGGCCCCGCGGGCATGAGCTGCGCCTACTATCTGGCAGAGAAGGGCTATCGCCCCACCGTGTTCGAAAAGGAAGCCCGCCCCGGCGGCATGCTGATGAACGCCATTCCCTCCTTCCGTCTGGAAAAGGACGTGGTGGAGGCGGAGATCGACGTGCTGCGGCAGCTGGGCGTGGAGTTCCGCTGCGGCGTGGAGGTGGGCAAGGACGTGACCATCGCCCAACTCCGTCAGGAGGGCTACAAGGGCTTCTATGTGGCCGTTGGCCTGCAAAGCGGCGGCAGACTGCCCGTCCCCGGCGGCGACGCGGAGAACGTGATCTCCGGCGTGGACTTCATGCGGGACGTGAACCTGCGGGACAAGAAGTCCCTCTCCGGCCGCGTGGTGGTCATCGGCGGCGGCAACATCGCCGCGGACGTGGCGCGCACGGCGGTGCGCTGCGGCGCGGAGAACGTGAGTCTGTACTGTCTGGAGGGCTATGACGAGATGCCCATGGGCGAGGAGGATCGCAGCGAGTGCGAGCGGGACGGCGTCGCCGTCTACGCCGGCTGGGGTCCCAGGGAGGTCAGCGTCGAGGGCGGCAAGGCCGCCGGCGTGTCCTTCGTCAAGTGCCTGAAGGTCAAGGATGAGAACGGCCGCTTCGCCCCGGTATACGACGAGAACACGGTACAGGTGGCTCCCTGCACCACGGTGCTGTTCTGCATCGGCCAGAAGGCGGAGTGGCGGGAGCTGCTGTCCGGCACCGCCGTGGAGTTTGACCCCAACGGCACTGCCAAGGCCGACCCCGTCACCTATCAGACGGCGGAGGCGGACATCTTCGTGGGCGGCGACGCCTTTACCGGCCAAAAGTTTGCCATTGACGCCATCGCCGCCGGCAAGCAGGGCGCGGTGAGCCTGCACCGCTTCGTGCAGGGCGCCACCCTGACCATCGGCCGCGACCGCCGCCAGTTCATCGAGCTGGACAAGAAAAGCGCCCTGATCGCCGTGGACAGCTACGACAACACGCCGCGCCAGCGCGTGGGCTACAACGAGGCGCTGCGCAATACCTTCCGGGACGAGCGCGTGGCCTTCACCGCCCAGCAGGTCAGGGCGGAGACGGCGCGCTGCTTGGGCTGCGGCGCCAGCATCGTGGATCCCAACAAGTGCATCGGCTGCGGCGTCTGCACCACCAAGTGCGCCTTTGACGCCATCCACCTGCACCGGGAGCGCCCGGAGTGCAGCACCATGTACGCCTGCGAGGACAAGATGAAGGCCATCCTGCCCTACATGATCAAGCGGAGCATCAAGATCAAAAAGGCCGAGCGCCGGGCGAAGAAGGCCAAATGATATGCACGAATTAGGCATCGTATTCCACGTCATCAAGACCGTGGAGCGGGTGGGTGCGGAAAACGATCTCACCCGTGTGGCGGGCGTAACGCTGGAGCTGGGCGAGGTGTGCGGCGCCATTCCCAAGGAGCTGGTCAGCTGCTGGGACTGGGCGGTGCAGAAGTCCGACCTGCTGCGGGGCGCACAGCTGCATATCGAAACGCTGCCCGCCGTGACACAGTGCGGCGGCTGCGGCCGGGAATACCCCACCGTCGCCCACGGGCGGACATGCCCCCGCTGCGGCAGCGAGGACACATGGCTGCTGCGGGGCAGCGAGATCAGCATTAAGGAGATAGAGGGCGCATAGCATGGATACATACAAGATCATCGAAGTCAAGGAGAGCGTGTTTGCCGACAACGACCGGGAGGCCGCGCGGCTGCGGCAGGAGCTGAAGCAGAGCGGCACATTCCTGCTGAACCTGATGTCCTCCCCCGGCAGCGGCAAGACCACCACGCTGCTGCGCACCATCGAGACGCTGAAGGATAAGCTGCGCATGGGCGTCATGGAGGCGGACATCGACTCGGACGTGGATGCCAGAAGGATAGCGGAGGCGGGCGTGAAGTCCATCCAGCTGCACACCGGCGGCATGTGCCATCTGGACGCCGGTATGACAGAGCAAGGGCTGCGGGAGATCGGCACGGACGGCCTGGATCTGGTGGTGCTGGAAAATGTGGGCAATCTGGTGTGTCCGGCGGAGTTCGATACCGGCGCGGTGAAAAACGCCATGATCCTGTCGGTGCCGGAGGGACACGACAAGCCCCTGAAGTACCCGCTGATCTTCACCGTCTGCGATGCGCTGCTCATCAACAAGACTGACGTGCTGCCCTACTTCGACTTCGACATGGACAAGGTGGTGGAGTACGCCCACCGGCGCAATCCCAAGCTGGAGATATTCCCCGTCTCCGCCAAGACCGGCGAGGGCATGGACGCCTGGTGCGACTGGCTGCGCCGGCAGGTGAAGGACTGGCAGTCCTGAGAGAGATATACAAAACGACCCTGTGGCGAAGCCACAGGGCCGTTTTCAGCCTGTCAAAAAACTAAAATAATCTGTATTGCCCAATCGCTCTGCTTGCTATCAATCACTGTCGAATGCTTGCGGCACTGGGCAGCGGCTTGCCCAATAATCATATCGCGGTCTGCGTTTAGGCGCAGACCGCGATACATTCTTTTCGGTTATCCATCGGGGACAATTACACGAAGAGCTTTCCTTCCTTCCAGACGTAAGCGGGGAGCCGATACATGGCGGAAATATCCTGGTCCGGGTTGCCGTCGACGCAAATCAAATCGGCCAGCTTTCCAACCTTGACCGTACCCACCTGGCTGTCCAGATGGACAATCCGGGCGCTGTCGATGGTGGCCTGGCGCAACAGCTCCACGTTGGACAAATCCATAAATTCCCTGCGGGCCTTGAATTCCAGTCCGGGCTGGAGACTGAAGGTGTCCCGGTCAGCATCCGAGCCCCAGCCCATGCGGACGCCCGCCCGGTATGCCTTGGCCATGTTCTGACGTATGTTTTCCATCACGTCCAAAGACCGCTCCCGCATGAAGCCAGGAGTGTTTCCGGTGATGTTTCTGGCCATGGAATAGGCAACCGAGAGTGTCGGGATCACGGCAGTCACATTGCCGTGAGCCAGCAGAGCTTCAATGCACTCGTCGTCGATGTAAGAGGCGTGCTCAATGGTGCCGATCTCCTCCTCGGCGCAGGCCATGATACCTTCCTTGCCATGGCAGTGGGCGGCCACATAGGTGTTGAGGCTCTTGGCCACGTCGGAGAGTACATGCAGCTCCTCCCGGGTGCAGATCATGGCTCCGGGGTCGCCACCCTTGTTCATCACTGCGCCGGTAACCATATACTTGACAAAGTCGGCTCCCGCCGCAATGTCGGTCCGGGCAACCTCCCACGCCTCATGAGGGCCGTTGAACTCCTTGTAGACGGGGCCGAAGGCGCTGTTGCCCATTGCGGACGGACTGTTGCAAGCTCCGGCTGTGATGACCCGGGGACCCATCAGCAATCCGCTGGCATAGGCGTCCCGCAGATAGACGCCCAGATAGTACATGCACCCGCAGTCCCGGACGGTGGTGTAGCCGTTGCGCAGATACTGATATCCATAGGAAATGCCGTTCAGCAGAGCCTGACTCTCCCCCCGGGCCCGGAGTTCATAGACATTTACGGTGTCAAAATTGAAGTGCATATGCAGGTCAAAGAGACCCGGCATGACCGTTTTGCCCTCCAAATCCATCACGGTCTCGCCTTTCGTGCCGGTCCCAGGGGCATTAATCTCCCGGATGACCTTGCCGTCCAGCAGAATGTCCGCCATAACATCATCGTAGTCTTCCGTCAGCTCGGGAATCAAACGGCAGTTTTTCAATGTAATCATACGATTCACTCCTCAATTTGTGTATGGTTGGTTTTTCTCGGGGACCCGGAGGCTCCTAACTTGGAAACGGCAGTCAATACGATGGCGCCTATCAGGATGCCTACCACGTTGGAGGGCAGTGCTTCCAGAACCGCCGGGCGGAACCGGGGCAGATACTCCCAGGCAAGGCTGACCGCCAGGGCGGCAAGCATACTGGCAAGAGCGCCGTTGGCATTGGCAAAGGAACTCTTCATGCCGAAGACCATGGGCGCAAAGACGCAGGCGCCGTAAAAGAGACCGGAAATGTATATGACGTTGATGATATTCTGGGAGACCATGGAGATGCCGATGCTGAGCAGGGCCACGACCCAAACCATAGCGCGGGATACCCGTACCACGCCGACTGCTTTTTCCCTCCGTAACGGGACCCAGATGTCATTGACAATAAGGGTAGTCGTGGCGTGCAGGATCGAGGTAGCTGTGGAGATAGTGGCCGCAAACACGCCGGCCACCCCCAGCCCAATCAGGCCGTGCGGGAAAAACCGCAGCAGCAGCTCTGGGAACACGGCGTTGCTGTCCTCTATCCCCGGCATCAATACGGCAGCGGAAACGCCGATAATCCCCAGAATCACCGAGATAATCAGATAGAAGCAGCCGGAGAAAATCGCGCCGAACCGCGCAGTGTCCTCCGTTTCGGCGGCGGCCATCCGTTGCACATAGTTCTGATTGGTGGAGTAGCCTATGAAGCACAGCAGGAACCAGGAGAAGGGCGTCCAGAATCCCAGCTCCGTTACCCGCAGAAAACCGTCGGGTAGCCGGGCGGCGATGCTCCCCAGGCCGCCGCCAGCGTGGAGGACGATGGGGACCGCCACCACTAGGGAGACCACAATAATCACGAAGAGCACCGCGTCCGTGTTGACCACCGACCGCAGTCCACCGCTGGTGAGACAGATGACCAGCAGTAGGCAGATGATCAGACAGAAAGTCATGCTGAATCCGGTGATGGTGTACAGGACGGCGCAGGCAATGGTAAACTGAGAGGACAGCAACGCCACATTTGAACAGATGTGCATAACGCTGGCCAGCAATTTTACGGCGGGAGAATACCGCTTTCCCAGATAGTCCGGCAGAGTCGCGCTGTCCATGCGGTTGAACGCCTTGGCGAACAGAAATCCGACAATGAGAAAGGCGGGGGCCGCCGTCAGGTTCCACCAGATACCACTCATGCCCACGACATAGCAGTAGCCGATGGCCCCCACCATACCGCTGCCGCCGAAGTCGGTGGCGGCGGTGGAAAAGCCAGCCTGGAGTTTGTTGAGGCTCTTATTAGCCATCAGGAACTCTCCCTCGCTGGCGCTCGCCCGGGAGCGCCGCCCGGAAAGCACTCCAACGGCAAAGACCGCCAAAATGGACAGGGCTAAAACGATGCAGTCTAAAATGTTCATGTCAGTTCATGTCAGCTCTCTATGGACCCGGAGGCGGAGGAGATGAGATTATGACTCTTCTCATAGCGGTGCAGCAGGAAGGCGCAAACCACGACCACAGCCAGGCCCGCCAGATAGAGAAGAAGGATGTTCCGGTAACCCGCGTTGCCGTAAGCGTCCAGCCAGTTGCCGCACAAGGTGTACAGCCACAGGTCGGTGGAATAGCCCACGGCGGAGGTGATGCCCATGGCGGTGCCGGTGATCTCCATGGGGACCTTGGCTTCGGGAATGGGGGTATACATGCCGGGGCGGGCGATAATGGCAATGCAGATTAGCAGGATGGCCAAAACAGCGGCGACAACCATCATGGAGGGATTTTGAGGCAGGAGGAACAACGCTCCGGTTATTACCGCCAGGCTGAGGGAGCAGACAATCAGGAACTTGGGCGTCTTCCAGCGGTCCAGCAGCAGGCCGCCGATGCCCACCACAAAAATGCGGATGACAGTGCGGTTGGCAATGGCGAGGGCGGTTCCGAACTCTACCGAAGTGCCAAACACGCTGCACAGGTAGGGATTCAGATAGCTGGTGCCGGTAGCCAAGATGAAGAGGCCCATGACGATGAATCCGTTAATCCAGGTCACGGGGTGGGCCAGAGCTTTGCCCACCATTCTTACATTGAATTCATTGCTGGCCTGTTCATTCTTTGGATCTTCCAGGGTCAGACCGATGATGATGGTTACCACGACGAGGATAGAGGCATATATGGCGGTGACCATACGAAAACTGCTGATATGTCCCAGCAAGCCCAAAATACCATAGCTGGTAACGGCTCCAACCACGGCGGCGCAGGTCTCAAAGAAGCCAAAGATTTTCCCCTCTTCATTTTCATTTGCCTGGGCGCGGACCAGTTTCAGGTATGCACTCCAATGCAGGAAGGTAGTGGAGATGCCAAAGCCCAGATAACAGACCAGTAGGATGCTGTAGCCCTGAATGAGGCACATGGCATAGCCCAGCGCGGCAGTCAGGAGCTGGGAGAGCATGATCACTTTTTTCGGTGAGAATTTGTCCGCTATGATACCGCCAAAGAGGTAGCCGGGTGTCGCCGTCAGGGAGAACATGCTCATGAGGAACCCGGCCTGAGTGTTGCTGAGGGAAAATGCCTCCAGAAACTGTGTATAGAACGATGAGCTCAGGTAAGGTAGGCTGTAACACAGGGTGGTCAGGGTCAGGAAAAAAATCATCACATATTTTTTTCGATTCGTTGTCATAACTAAGACCTCTCTTTCGCATTTTAATCTGTTGAAATTACATTATATGCAATATATGCAAAGCGGCCTCGTTTGTCAAATCAGTTTTTTCCACTCACAGGGGAAAAATGAGTGTAATTTCCACTTGACAGGGAATTTTGGTGATAATATAATGACCTCAAAATCAGTTGTTACAAAATGGTAAAACCATCTTGTAAAATTTCACAAAAATTTGCGCTTTAGGAGGGGTTTATTATGCAAGAATCCATCGACTATCTCGTAGGAAGCCGGCTCCGCCAGTACCGCAGGCTCCGGGGTTATTCCCTGATAGAATTTTCCGCGATGCTACACCGCAGCAAATCCGCCATCTCCAAATATGAGCGGGGCGAGGTCTCCATTGATTTGCGTACCCTGAACGAGATGGCCAGGCTCCTGGATATACCCCTCTCCGCCCTCCTGCTTGATGAGCAGGAGGCCGTCCAGGTGTCCTCCCTGTTTCATCTGCCCACTTCGGAGGAGGACGGGCCTCAGCAGCGCCTGTACGTCTACATGTGGAGCGGCCGCCCCAAAGCCTATTTGAGCAGGCAGGTTTTATTCCTGAGTGCTCACACCGCGACCCTGTTCGGCGAGGTGGAGAGCGAGGAGAATTACTGCGCCTGCAAATACTGCTTCGCGGGTGATGGGCGCCGCTCCGATTTGTCTTACCGGGTGTTTCTCCGCAATCTGGCTCATGAAAATGACCTGGTGATCCTGGACTTCCAGCTTCCGCTCAATAACCAGACGGAAGTCCCCGGCTTTTTCTGTACCTTTTCCATCGGCCCCCATTTCCCTCTGGCCACCAAGGCGATTTTGTCCAGAGAGCCCATCCGGGACGAAGAGCGGCTGAAGAAGCTGCTGATTTTTGACAGGGAGGACTTCAAGACCTATCGCAGGCAAAACAGCTTCTCGGTGAACTATACCAACCGCATAGGAACGGTCTGAGCGTTCCCGCAAAAAGCACCGTCGCTACCTAATCTGGCGGAGGCAGTGTTTTGCGGGAAACAATCGATAAGATGATTTCCCATGAAAAATACAATGGTGTGCAGAAAGGTTCAGGGGCATTATTGCAAGATCTGCGCAATTCGAAAGTCCAACGAGAGCTTCAGAGGGAAGGGGCGTGCGACCCATATTTGCAAGACCTGCGCATGTCTGTCACCAGAAAAGCAGGCAGAACAGATGACGCTCCGCCGCCTGGAAAATCTGCCGCCGCACCGTCTCAGCGAAAGCGAGATGACTTGGCTGAAGAATCGAGCGCACGACCACCGGCCCGAAGTGAAGTCCTTGGCCTGTGCGGTCTTTGCGGAGAGATTTCCCTGTACGGCCCGAAAGCCGGGGTTCCTTGACAGGCTGAAAACGACCCTGTGGCGAAGCCACAGGGCCGTTTTATCAGCTCTCCATATTCTTTCCCAGAAACGCCGCCACGGTCTGCGCCAGCTTGCACTCCGTCTCACCGGCCGTCCTGCCGTCCGGCGACAGGAACAGCACCGCGCCCAGCACGTCGCCTTCGCACAGGATGGGCGCCGCCACCGCCGCCCGGTAGCCGTTGTCCTCCTCGCTGACGGCTACGCCTTCGCCGCAGTACAGCCCGCGCCCGGCCATGATGCGCTCCAGCTCCGGGGAGAGAGGCTTGCCCAGCAGCTCCTTCTTCCCCGCCCCGGCCATGGCGATCACCGCGTCCCGGTCGGTCACCGCGGCAGAAAAATCGGTGCTGCGGCTGAGGGTGTCGCAGAACTGCGCCGCGAACTCCTCCAGCCCGCCGATCAGGGAGTATTTTTTGAAAATGACCTCGCCGTCCCGTGTGGTGTAGATCTCCAACGGGTCGCCCTCACGGATACGCATGGTTCTTCGT
>CAMCSE010000018.1 GCA_945877515.1 uncultured Clostridia bacterium
AAAAATCACTATGGATTTTTTACTCAAGTGTCCAACTTGATTTTACAATCAACCTTTTCAATAAATTTCAAAGCTGCCATTTCTCTCACCTATCCTTAAAAGTCATCGTTGTACTTCATGGCAAGATCGATCAGTTCCTGAGAGCCGCCGTACTTCTCAATAAAGAGATCGTACACGGGAGCGGCTGCCTCAATAAACGCGTCCTTCTGCTCGGAGGTAACTTCCACTACATTGATGCTGTTATCCTTCAGCATCTGGATGTATCCCTCCTGCGCGTCGCGGATCAACTGCGTCAGATTCTGAACAAAATGCTCGGAAGCTTCGTCAAACCAGGCTTTATCCTGTCCCTCCAACGAATCATAGAAATCCTTGTTGATGTTGAAAATGCCGGCGGTGTAGAAGTGGCCTGTGAGTGTAACGGTGTTCTGGACCTCATAGAGCCGGTTGGCCGTGATAACGGCAAGGGGATTCTCCTCGGCATCCACGGCGCCCTGCTGCAATGCAGTGAACAGCTCGGAGAAGGCCATGGGTGTGGGACTGGCGCCCCAGGCCTGGAAGGATGCCATGTGGATGGGGTTCTCCTGCGTGCGGATGGACAGACTCTTCAGCGCCGCGGGTGTGGTGGCCTCGATGTCATTGGTGGTGATATGGCGGTAGCCCGACTCGGTCCAGCCCATGGCGTGCAGGCCCAGACCCTCCAGAATGGGATCCAGCTCTTCGCCCAGATCACCGTTCAGCGTCTTCATGGCTGCCTCACCGCTCTTGAAAACGAATGGCAGGTCTACCACCATGAAACGGGTATCGAAGCCCGCCAGCACGGAAGTGGGAGGCGTATTGCCCTGCAGATAGCCGAGAATCGTGCTCTCTGTCTGCTGGCGGTCGCCGCCCAATGCGGAATTGATGTATACCCGCACATCAAACCGGCCGTTGGAGATGCGCTCCAGCTCCTCCTCGAATATATACAGTGCCTGGGAAATGGGGTGATCCGATGCGACAGTGTCGCCCACACGGAACACGATGGTATCCTGCGCAGTGTGGGTCTTGTTGTAAGACATTTTGGCGAAAATGCCCACGTTGGCCAGAACGGCAACAACGAGGATCAGGGCAACAACGCCTTTTGCTTTGCTGTTCACGTTAATTCCTCCGTTCCTCAAAGTGTATTTTTGATTTTTGTTGCGATTATACCATCGGGCAGTGCCCGTTGTATACCGTAAAATCCTGCGGCACTCAGCTCAGCATGGACACAATGGCCTCATAGGCGATATTGGGCACGTTGCGGAAGGTCTGGATCATGTCCACCCGTTCGGTGAGCATATGACCGTCCCGACCGAAAGCGCCGATGTTCACTACCGGCACGTTGATCTTCAGGATCTTGTCCACATCGTGATAGTACTTCACTTTCCATGAGGGCATGTTCTCTGCCACAGCGTCAAAGGATTCCCGTGTATCGCACAGAGCCATAAAGCTGGAATCAGAGATGTAGGGATAGAACATGCGGGTCTTGATCTGCCGCTGGGCTTCGGGCCGGATCTTCTCCACTGCGCTTTCCACGGCATTGAGCAGTGCACGCTCTTTCTCGGTCTTACCGGTCATCTCGATACGGGCGCTGAAGATGGAACCGAAGAACAGCACCAGTGCCGGAGACTTGTCCTCATACCACTTCCAGACCTCCTCCACCACAGCAAGACTGAAGTAACGCAGATCCATGGAAGGCTGCTCCCGCTGGAGATTTGCGGCAAAGGCGCTGATGGCGTCACGGAAAGGCTGGCCGTGTTTGGCAGCCGTCTCCTCATAGAATTCTTTCCATGTGTACACGCGGGTCTTCCATGGCAGGGTCGTATAGGATACGCCGCTGAGCGCGCAATATTTTCTGTACTGTTCATTCAGATAGGCGATTACGCTGTCAAAGGCCTCCACACCGACCTGCTTACTCTTTTCCAGCACCACATCGGGACTCATGCCGTGGGTAAAGAAATTGTAGTAGGAAAATGCTGTCAGTGCGGTCTGCACGGTGTAGCCGACTTTCATGTCCGCTTGCTTCAGTGAGATGGGAGGAATGGTGACCTCACCTTGCGCCACGTCGCAAAGGTCGGTGTTCAGGGACATGCGCCGCGTGACTTCCGCGATCAGCAGATTGGGATCAAAGGCACTGAAAGCGGATCCCACATGGGACTCTTTGCCCAGAGCCACAAAGCAGGGAAGTAGCTTTCCGATACTTCCATAGTAGATATAGCGGTTCTCATCGCCGGGCATATAGTTGGTGGAGTAGTCGGCGTTGATGCAGGCGATGTACTCAAAGCCCTCTTTCTCCTTCAGCTCCAGCAGATAGTCAACAGCGGTGATAATCCCGTGAGAGTTATCTTCCTCGTCACACTCGGCGATCTGGACCAGATTTCCATCCAATTCTTCGGGATGCTCTGAAAAATATTTCAGCAGGTACATATGACCGGCCACGCCGGACTTCATGTCCAGCGCACCGCGCCCGAACATAAACTCGCCGGATGCAATGTCTGCCAGCACCTCCGGAGACAGGGAAAACGTCTCTTTCAGCTTTTCCGGCAGTTCCTCGGTTTTAAAGGCGTACTCCCGGATCGTGCCGAAATCATCCACCCCCACGGTGTCGATATGGCCGATCAGGATCACGGTACGGTTGGAGGTTCCTTTTGTGCCCTTCACATAGGCCAGAGTGGAGTGGCGTTCCACAAAATCGTCCTTCGTCTGGAAGCACATTACCTGCTCAGGGTGTGCCTGAAAATAGGGAAGCCCCGTGTAGTAGTCATACACATAGCGGGCCACAGCTGTCTCGCCGTGCGGCTCCTTGTTGATGCTGGGGATGGCCACCATTTCCGAGGTAAGACGTTTTACTTCCTCAAAGCAATCCAGTTTCATTCACTTTCTCCTTTTATCTGCTGTATACTTCACGCCCTGCCAGATAGGTCTTTTCCACCTGCGTATCCATGATATCATCCTCCGGGATCTTGAAGATATCCCGGTCGATGACCACCATGTCGGCAAACTTTCCCTTCTCCAGCGTCCCCAGTACCGCATCCTGACCGGCGGCATAATGCAGGTTTTTGGTAAACATGCATACGGCGTCGTAAACGCTCATCTTTTCTTCCGGCTGATACCCTCCGTCGGGGTAGTGGTGGAAGTCTTTCCGTGTCACGGCGGTATAGATGTTCAGCCATGGGGAGAACGGCTCCACCGGGCAATCCGATCCGCCTGTCAGAACCAGCCCTGCCTTGCGGTATGTCTCCCAGCGGTAGCTGTATGCCGCCCGCTCCGGTCCGATGCGTTCTATCGCCCAGTGCATATCCGTTTCCAGAAAGACCGGCTGCAGATCCAGCACCACCGGCAGCTTCTGCATTCGCCGGATCATATCGTCTGTGGCCATCTGCGCATGGATAACGCGGAAGGGGTCGCGGTCGGCCTGCTCCTGTTCGCTCATGCCGTGCTCACGGCTCTTTTCCAGCGTGTACTCGATGGCTGTCAGCACGCAGTCCAGACCTTTGTCACCGATGCAGTGAATGGCGGGCTGCAAACCCATTTCGTAAGCCTTCAGAACGTGTTCGTTCAGCTCCTGCTGACTCTGTACCAGAATACCGTCTGTCTCCGGGTCATCGCTGTAAGGCGCCAGAAGCTTGGCAGAACGGGAACCCAGCGAGCCGTCGGAGAAGATCTTATGGCCGCCGTAGCAGACTTTGTGGTAAGGATCCTCCATCTCTTTGCGTGTCAGATAAGGCTTGTGATAGAAGGTATCCAGATAGATCACGATGCGGAGAGGCAGCTGACCCTTGCGGTCAAGACGGAGGTAGTCCTCCGGATCCTCGGTGTACTTCCAGATATCTGCCGCATAGGTGTGAACGGTGGTCAGGCCCTGACTGGACGCCTCCATTAATGCCTCCCGCAGGATCTTTTCCTTTACCTCCGGTATCTTGGCCGGGTCGGGGATCAGTTCGTCGAAGATCTTGGTAGCCTGTTCCCGCAGGATGCCGTTGGGCTGACCATCCCCGTCCAGTTCCACCAGTCCGCCGGGGCCGAAAACAAATCCCTTGCCGATACCGGCAGCCTCCAGCGCGGCGGTGTTGGCCACGGCAGTGTGCAGGCACACACGCTTCATCATCACAGGGTGGTCCCGACTCACCAGATCCAGATCCTCCTTCGTGGGCAGACGGTCATTGTCGGTGTCCCATTTGGACTCGTCAAAGTTCGACCCTTTGATCCATTCGCCTTTCGGAGTCTCCTTGGCGCGGGCTGCCAGCTTTGCGATGACTTCCGCCTTACTGGCGCAGCCGCCCAGATCCACTGTGGTATGGGTCTGGCAATAGGCAAAGAAATGCAGATGGGAGTCGCCCATTCCCGGGAGCACGGTTTTGCCCTGCAGATCTACCACCTCAGGAGCCGTGCAGTGTGCCAGCACATCCTCTGTCGTCCCTGTGTATACAATTTTTCCGTTGTGTACCGCCAGCGCCTCCACAACGTCGCCTTCGCAGGCCATGGTATAGATTGCGCCGTTTTTCAAAATTAAATCAGTATTTTGACTCATAAGCACCTCCAACGCGCCATTGTCGTTGCGGCCATTATAGCATTCATTACAATTGTATGCAATATTGTTTTTATATTTTTGGCGTTTTAAACCAAAAATTTGCCATTATTTTGTGACTTTGTTAAAATTTTGCCATTTCGATAATATTAATTTTACAAATAAAAGTTTGTAAAATTAAATGATATTTTAAAAATATTGAATTTTATGGAATAAAAAGTTGAGCGTTTGAAATTTGAAGTTTTTATCATGTTAAAATTCACAACTTGACGCACTTGTTTTCAATCACTATAATTATTGTATCCAATTTTTTGTTCTGGAGGATTTTAGTATGTACAAAGCCGTGCGCATGTTTCACTATCAGGACGGCATCGGCCTAGAGCAGGAAGCGCTCAAGGGCGTGTGCGAGGTGGAGGAGCACGTCTGCTCTACCGAGGAGGATATCATTCAGTACTGCAAGGATGCGGACACCGTGATGGGTATTTTCGAGCCGCTGACGGCCCGTGTTATCAATTCCCTGCCAAAGCTGAAGCTCATCGCCTGCAAGAGCATGGGTTACAACTATGTGGACCTGGACGCTGCCAAAGCTCGCGGTATTTCGGTCACCCATCTGCGCAGCGCCTTTTCAATCGACGTGGCGGATTATGTGACCGCCTGCATTCTCGCTCACAATAAACGGCTGTTTGCCTATGACCGCAGCGTGCGGCGGGATAAGAAGTGGGACTACTCCGTGTGCGCGGATATTCACCGTTTCAATACGGAGACGGTGGGTCTGGCAGGCTTTGGCCAGATCGCCCGTCTAGTGGCCAGGAATCTGTCCGGCTTCGGCGTGCGTATTCTGGCGGCAGACCCGTTTATCGATCAATCCATCGGCAGCCAGTATGGCGTGACAATGGTGGATATGAAAACGCTGTTCCGCGAGAGCGATTATATCAGTCTGCATGTACCGCTGGTCAACGGTACAGAGCATCTGATCAATAAGGAGTTGTTTGATGAGATCCCGGATCATATGGTGTTTATCAACTCTGCCCGGGGAGGCGTGGTGGTGGAACAGGATATGATTGATGCGATTGACAGCGGCAAGATCTCCTATGCGTATCTGGATGTTCTTACCGACGAATACCCCGATTTGAACACTCATCCCCTGGCAAACCGGGACAACGTGATCCTGACGCCCCATGTGGCATTCTACTCTCAGGAATCCGCCCGGGACGGCCGGTTGCAGTGCTGTGCCGATATCCGCAATTATTTCACCGGCAACTACGACAAGTGCGTGTTTGTCCCCGGCGGCAATAATGTACAGAAGTAAGAAATACATCTGCAGTAAGGACATAAGGAGGAGTATTTATGGAATTCAAACAGGCACAGAGATTGGAGAATCTGCATACATCCGGTACTCGTGTGGTGTTCGGTAAATGCGCCGAGCTGGCCGCACAGGGCATTGAGGTGACTGCCCTGACGCTGGGTCAGCCGGATTTTGACACACCCCAGTACATTATCGACGCCTGCAAAAAGGCACTGGACGAAGGAAAGACCCGCTATACCGACGGTTCCGGTATTGAGGAGCTGAAGCAGGCCATCTGCGGGAAACTGGAAAAAGAGAATAACCTGTACTATCAGCCCTCTGAGATCTCCGTGACTACCGGTGTAGCGCAGGGCATGTTCGTGGCTCTGCTGAGTACACTGAACCCCGGCGATGAGGTGCTGGTGCCGGATCCTGTCTACCTGACGTATTCTGAGATCCCCAATATTGCCGGCGCCGTCATCAAGAAATACGACCTGCTGGAAGAGAATGACTATCAGGTGGACGTAGAGCAGATCCGCTCTCTCATTACAGACAGGACGAAAATGCTGGTGATCGTGTCTCCCAGCAATCCTACCGGCGGCGTGTTGAGCCGCGCCTCTCTGGAAGCCATAGCCGCCATTGCCAAGGAGCATGATCTGCTGGTACTCAGTGACGAAATTTATGACCGTTTCGTATATGATGACGAGCAGGAACTGGTCAGCATCGCTTCTCTGCCTGGTATGAAAGAGCGTTCCATCGTTCTCAACGGCTTTTCCAAGAGCATGGCCATGACCGGATGGCGTCTGGGTTATATTGCCGCACCGGAGAACATGCTGGAGCCTATGAACCGTCTGTCCTTCTACATGACTGCCGGCGCCACCACTTTCGTCCAGTACGCCGGTGTGGCCGGCCTTCTGGAGGAGGATGGTTCCATTGAGCGGATGCGTCAGGAGTTCAAGCGCCGCCGTGATTATCTGGTGGTGGAGATCAACAAGCTTCAGCATTTCAGCTGCAAGAAGCCGGAGGGCGCTTTCTACATCTTTATGAATATCAAGAAGACAGGTATGAGCGCCGATGAGTTTTGCAGCTATGCCATTGATAAGTATCGTCTGGCTACCGTTCCCGGCACCGCTTTCGGCCATAACGGCGAAGGATATGTCCGCCTGTCCTACGCTTCCTCCATGGAGGTCCTGCAGAAAGCCGTTTCCCTCCTGCAAAAGATCGATCAGGAGCTCTGATGACCCCGTCGGCATTCATTTTCCCGTTTACTTCACCCTCCTCAAACCAAATGCCGGCACTATAATAAAGAAAACACCGCGTCTGACGCGGTGTTTTCTTTGCTTTTCAATATGGGATCATTGCGGACGGCCCGTATTGTCCCTGATGGTATAGCCCTCCCGCGCATTCTGCAGTTCCACGGAGGGGTCAAACCCCTTGGCCAGGCCCATCAGCACCGCATCCTTTACCTTGGACAGATGGTTGCGCACATGGGCTTGTGCAAGCTGGCTGTCACGGTGCTCGATGGCTTCCAGAATATCTTTGTGCTCCTGCGCGATACGGGTGGACCAGTTCATGTGCATGGAATAAAAGATATAGCGCAGGCAGAGGTCATAGATCCACACGGTTTCTTCTTCCAGCAGCTTGTTGCTGGACAGATGGGCCAGCACGCCGTGAAACGCGCGGTCCACTTCCTGCACGGCACGGGAATCTACGGGAACCTGATCTGCCAGCAGGAACTGCTGCCGGATCAGCTCCTGCGCCTTTTCGATCTCCCCATGATCCTGCCACGCATAGGCTGCCAGCGAGACGCACAGCGTCTCCAGCGCTTCGCGGATCTCATACAGCTCAATGAAACTGTCAACGGAAACCGGGGATACAATGGTGCGTTTACCGGCAGTTTCCTCTGCGAAGCAGTCCGCAACCAAACGTTCGATAGCTGCACGGATGGGGGTGCGGCTCATGGAAAACAGCTCACTCAGTTCCACTTCCCGCAAAGGTTGTCCCGGAGCGAATTCCAGCATAAGGATCTTTTGCTTGATCAGTTCATAGGCCTGTTTCGTTTTGCTGCCTCGAGCGATCTCGGAGGTCATCTCTTTTTGATCTTCCATATTGCTTCTCCTGTTTCCCCGGAGCAGACCGATCCTTGCATTCCTGTATGCTCTCAGTAATTTATATTTAGTATATCACAAATCGGAGCCGCGCACAAGAGCAGTTACCAAAATGCAGGGTGGGGAAGAAAGGGATCACAATTACGAAGCCTGTGTGATATGTCAGCCTTCTGCTTCGATTTTCTGGAGATTGAGGGGCAGGAGCATCTCCATCGGTACCATCGGCCTGATCAAGGCGGTGAATACCTTCAAGCCGGACCGGGGCATCCGCCTTGCCACCTACGCCAGCCGATGCATTGAAAATACAATACTATCTTAACGGAACAATCGGCCATTCAGGTGGCGGAACGGACGCCTTTTGAGGCAAAATGGCGTCTGCTGGCACAAGTGGAATTCCATTGCCATATTCTGATTTCCAATGTATCAGGTGCAGTAAAGGTAAAGCTATCCCGTATTTCCTCCAGGGTGCTCTGGTAGGGCGGTACAATACCAAGATACGAGGCATCCGGCTCCAGCAGCTTGCGAGGGTTGACCGTCAGCGAGATCATGTTCTGGTGCCCGCGTGTCAGGAACACCTGAATCCCATTTCTCGAAAAAGCATTACAGCGCCACGCATAAATACGCCCATCGGGGTCTTTCTGCGGATACAGTTCCTGCGCCTTGCTGTACTGCTGTAATCTTTCAAAGCAGTCTCTAAACGCCTTATCCGTGGGATTATATCGCAGTTCCAGCGTGTGATAAGAGTATCCGTCCGATGTCAGGTATACTTTCTTGCTCATATTCCGATCCTCCTGATTTAAGATTGTATACATCTGTCGGATAGCTTTTGATTTTTAAATTTCTTTTACCTGTTTTCTCTCTATTCTGCCCTCTTTTTCACTTTCTTAAGTAAAATGGCATAATAATTTACCGGGTTTTCTTTTTCAATATATATAAGTCAAAATGGCCACAGTCTTTGGTGATGCAGCGTCTATGAAAACACTTCTTCAGTGCCCCATAGCAAATATAGCTCTTTTCTTTTTTGCACGGGAATTCCATTGTCTTTTTTTCGCAACCGCAATGGAATGATTTATTATACCTTGTGTAGCCACTTTTCTTTCCCTTCGCTTTCTTCCCAGCTTAAAACCCAGAAATTATTGCAAAAAACTCCCGTTTTCGCGATTGCCACTACTCGCAATCGCAAAAAGATACACAAAAGCGAAGACCGTACAACTACGGTCTTCGCTTTTGTGTATCTCAAGGATTACTCGAATTGACTCAATTTTTCCACATCAAATGCAGCAGTGTTGAACGATTGGCCCAGACTGATGACCTTATATTTCTTATCCTTATTCCGATCTGCTATCTGCATTTCGCATAGTTCTTCATACAGATCATCATACGGGATCTGCGGATATTCCCTCTCAATCCGCTTTTTAAACTGAGTATAATCAAAAATCAGGAATATCCTGCCGTTGATCTCTTTTATTAAGCCCGTGTCCGGAATTTTCTTTTCTTCCCCTGTCGCATTTTTAGCATTACCACAATCCTGATTAAGCTTCTGCAGTAAGACAGATATCACATCTTGTAAGTTTTTCCTCTTTGCAGCCCAGGTGTTTTTCTGGCGTAAAAACCAGGCTTCCCCGTCTCTGTTGATCTCCCACAAAGAATCTTCTTCGCCATAAAAAGTCAGGAAATTGGTCGCCAATTGAAACAGATCCCACTGCGCAGCCAGTCTCTTTCGCTCTTCCTTATCAGGCGCTATGGTTTTCCGCACGCTCCTGCTAAGTTCGCCCAATACCTCTTTCAATTCCTGTGCCCATTCAATTGTCTGGCTCCCTGACACATCCTCCCCCGTGTCCTGATTGGGAAACGACCGCATCAGGTGGCCCAAGCGGCAGAGGAATCCCTTTCTCAGCATACTGCTTCCCCCGGCAGCAAACAGGTCATCGTCACCCACGGGGATGTTGATCACGATGCTGCTCAGGAGCGATTCCTTACTTACAAGAATGATTGCTCTGTTTCCAAAAGGAAACTTTTCCCAGCAACGCTTCCGTTCAGATATATTCTGCAGCTTTTGCAGCGTCTGCATTTTTTTATCGGATCGTTTCCCAGTCCAGATGTAGGGCTCCACAGCACACAGATTGGTAACCTTTTCATCATCCCTTATATCGCTGCCATAGGGCACCCTTTCGCCAGCAAAGATAGGATCATTTTTCAGAAAATCTGCCAGCCATACACTGAGTCCTTTTGTAAACGCATCGCACGTCTCATCATCTTTGCAAACATAGTTCAGTACATACCACGGCAGCATCTTTTGAGGAAGCACCGGCATCATCTGCAGGGAGACTATGTATGTCACCAGTGGCCATAGGACATCAGTTTCTTTGTTGGGGTAGGTTCCATCAAACTTACCCTCGTTTTTTTCCGGCCATTTACGGTAAGCTTTGACCCGCCGCACAAAGTTCTCCGGCAGCTCCGCCAGCTCAACTTCCTCTATCTCCGGCAGGAACAGGTTCCACCAGGCCTTTATCTGATGCTTTGTATTTCCCCATTCGATCTCATCCATGTCCAACGCTTTCATATCGCCTCGCTTCTCAAATGTTCGCATCTCCATTAAACAGGCGATCACTTTGTCATCATAGTACACTTCAAAATATGTATAGCGCCGGAAGGCGGTATTGTCCCGCGTTATCTCATACAGCCGGAAATATTCCACACATACCGCACTGCAAAACGCGTCTTTTCCTTTCGAATTCTTAACCGCTGCATAGGGAGGCTCTGCCGAGTATTCTGATATGTTTGCCAATATGTTAGCCGCCTGATGACGCTGCTCCCCCAGATATTCCAGCCACTCCTCTTCTGCACTCTTTTGCTCCTTAACCTGGATCAGAGGCAATGATTCACCGGCTTTCCAGCGACGCAGCAGCTTGTCTTTTCGTGCCTCCACCTTGTCATAGATCTTATTATCATAATAATCTGAAAAGTCTTTCCTCTTTTTCACACCATTCCCTCCGTTCATAAGTAGTTCATTCTGATTATAATCATTTTTTCGGGCAGCATCAACAAATTCTTTTTATATGCCGCTATTTTATGTAAGGTGTTGATTTTTTCTTTTTAATTTGATACAATGTAGAACATGATATTGCGAACTTTTAAGAGGTGGTCTGATGGACATTCATGATATCCGCCAGCAGCTGCGGACGAAAAGTCTGTATGACATTCCCCTGCGGGTAACATACTACGCCCGCGTGTCCTCCGAATCTGATGAGCAGCTGAACTCGCTGGGCAATCAGATCCAATACTATGAAGATTTCATCCGCCGGAATGCCGCCTGGACGTTTATCCCCGGCTACATCGACGAGGGGATCTCCGGCATTTCCACCCGTCACCGCGAGAACTTCAACCGCATGATCGATGACGCGGCGGAGGACAAATTTGATCTGGTCATTACAAAAGAAATCTCCCGTTTTGCCCGCAATACACTGGACTCTATCCGGTTCACCCGTCAACTCCTCAACTATGGCGTGGGCGTGTTTTTCCAGAACGACAACATCAACACCTTCGACGAGGACTCGGAGCTGCGGCTGTCCATCATGTCCTCCATCGCTCAGGATGAGCTGCGCAAGCTGTCCAGCCGCGTAAAGTTTGGCCATCAGCAGGCCATCAAGAACAACGTGGTGCTGGGCAACAGCCGCATCTTTGGCTACCGCAAGGAGAACCGCCGCCTTGTTATCGACGAGGAGCAGGCCCCTATGGTGCGGGAGCTGTTTGAGCTGTACGCCACCGACCAGTACTCTATGAAGCAGATCGAGACGATCTTCTGGGAAAAGGGCTACCGCAACCTCAACGGTAAGAAGATCGCCCACACCACCATGTCCAATATGATTGCCAACCCCAAGTACAAGGGCTACTATGTGGGCAACAAGGTCAAGGTGGTGGATATGTTCACCAAAAAGCAGAAGTTCCTCCCGCCGGATGAATGGGTCATGTTCAAGGATGAGACCGGTGAGATCGTACCGGCCATTGTCTCCGAGGAGCTGTGGGAGCAGGCCAATACCATCCTTCGCCGCCGCAGCGATGACGTAAAGAACCGCCAGGGCATCTGCAATCACGCCAATCTGCTGACCGGCAAGCTGTTCTGCACTTGCTGCGGTACTGCTTATTATCGCCGGGAATCCCAGGACAAGCAGGGCCATAAGAACAGCAAGTGGGTCTGCTCCGGCAAGATCAAAAACGGCGCGGACTCCTGTGACTCTTTCCCCATCTACGAGGATGAGATCAAGCCCCTGCTGCTGGATGTATTCCGCGATACGGAGGCCAGCGCAGAGGCCTTGATTGAGGAATATGTTGAGATGTACCGTACGCTGGAACACGGCGGCCAGCTGGAAGCCCAGATTGCCGCAATACGGAAAAAGCTGGACACCGTAGAGCAGAAGCGCATGAAGCTGCTGACCTACAATGCTCAGGGCAAGCTGGATGATGCGGATTTTCTGGCCATGAACAAGCAGTGCTCCTCCGAGGCAAAAGAGCTACAGGCCCAGCTGGCGGACCTGACGGCGCAGCAGGAGTCCGCCGGGAACATGAAGCAGCAGCTGGATACCATCCGTACTGTCCTGCGCAATGCCCAGAAAGACGCCGCCGATGGCGTTATCACCAAGGAGTTTGTCGCCCGCTATATTGACAAGATTTTCGTCACACCGGAGGGGGATGGCTCGCTGCGGCTGGATATCAAAATCTTCACCGGTGAATGCTGTGAAAAACACCTGCAAAACCTGCGGCGGCAGGCAGCAGCGCAAACCGCTGCACCGCAGGCAGTTGCGGCATTTTCTCCGGATGGTATTCCCGCGAATCCTACGGGTCACACGTTTAAGAAGATGATCGAGTCCTACGAGAAGAACCTGTAAATTCTCCGGAGTTTACCAAGATCTTTTCTCTTCAAAAAAGAGCGGCAGGAATGCCGCTCTTTTTCTATGCATCTGCGCAAAAATGTGGTATACTACGGTTATACTTTCCCCGGAGGAGGCGGCGCCATGCACCTGTACGACCATTTACATACCGTCAATGCACACCGTCGCTGGGTGCGGCGCTACTGTTTCAAGCTGGGCCTTGTCTGGCAGGGGCTGATCCACGACCTGAGCAAATACAGCCCCACGGAGTTCTGGCGCAGCGTGAAGTACTATCAGGGCTACCGCAGCCCCAATGACGCCGAGCGTATTGCCAACGGCGTCAGCCTGTCGTGGCTGCATCACAAGGGCCGCAACCGCCACCACTTTGAATACTGGATCGACTATTGCCTCCGGGAGGACGGCAGCGTTTACATTGGCGGATGCAAAATGCCGAAAAAATATGTGGCCGAAATGTTCTGCGACCGGATCGCCGCCTGCCGGGTCTATCAGAAGGAAAAATATACCGACGCCTCGCCATGGGAGTACTACCAGCGCAGCAAAGACCGGAAACATACCGACGCCGGCCGCTTCATGCACGCGGACACGGCAGCCCTGTTGGACCGCTGGCTGCTGCTGCTGAAGGAACAGGGGGAGGACGCCGCCTTCGCCCGGATACGCCAGGAACTGAAGGACCCCAACTACTAAAAGGACGCTGCACGACCGTGCAGCGTCCTTTTAGCAGTTTACTTTTTATACGGCACATGCCAGATGGTGTCGGCATAGTCCGCAATGGAACGATCGGCGGCAAAAATACCGCTGCGGGCGATATTGATCAGGCTCATGCGGTTCCAATTGGCGGCATCTCCATAGGCGCGCACCATCCGCTGCTCTGCCTCTGCATAGGCGGGCAGGTCGGCCAGCAGCATATACTGATCCGGCGGGCAATCCGCGCCCTGCACCAGCCGCCGCCACAGGTCCTCATAGCTGACGCCGTCAGCAAAGCCGGTTTTCAGTTGATCCACTATCCGGCGCAGCATGGGATCCCGCTCATACAGCAGACGGGGATCGTAGCTGCGCTGCAAGTGGGAGACCTCATCGGCATGAAGACCGAACAGGAACATGTTCTCGTCACCCAACACCTCATGCATCTCCACGTTGGCACCGTCCAGCGTGCCCACTGTCAGAGCGCCGTTCATCATGAACTTCATGTTGCCGGTGCCGCTGGCCTCCTTACCGGCGGTGGAGATCTGCTGGCTCACCTCGCTGGCGGGGATCAGCATCTCCGCCATGGACACGCGGTAGTTTTCCAGAAAGACCACCTGCAGCCTGTCTTTGCAGACAGGATCGTTGTTGATCTGATCGGCCAGGGAGTTGATCAGGTGAATGATCCGCTTGGCCACGGCGTAACCGGGGGCCGCCTTCGCGCCGAACAGGAAGGTGTGTGGCGTGAAGGCCATGTTGGGATCGTCCCGCAGCTGCTGATAGAGATAGATGATGTGCAGAGCGTTCATCAGCTGGCGCTTGTACTCATGCAGGCGCTTGACCTGTACATCGAAGATGGCGTCGGTGTTCAGCACCGCGCCCTGCTGGCGAAAGACCCACTTGGCAAAGCTCTCCTTGTTGGCCTTTTTGATCTGACCGATGCGCAGCAGTACCTCCTTATCATCGGCCCAGCGCTCCAGCCCTTTCATCTGGTCGGCATGGGCCAGATAGCCCTCACCCACCGTATCCTTCAGCAGAGCATCCAGTCCGGGATTGATCTGGCTGATCCAGCGGCGGTGATCCACGCCGTTGGTGACATTTTTGAACTTGTCCGGCTCCATAACGCACTGGTCATGGAACACGTCCTTGCGCAGGATCTCGGAGTGCAGGGCGCTGACGCCGTTGACGGCCATGCCGCCGGCAATGCACAGGTTGGCCATACGGACCGCACCGTCCCAGATGACAGCCATGCGGCCCACCTTTTCCTTATCGCCGTGATAGTATTCCTCGATCTTCTTCTGATAGCGGTGAGAGATCTCCGTCAGGATCTGCCAGACCCGGGGCAGCAGCGTCTCAAACAACTGCTGGGGCCAGACCTCCAGCGCCTCCGCCAGCACCGTATGGTTGGTGTACGCCACGGAGTGGGTGGTGATATCCCACGCTTCGTCCCAGCCAAGACCCGCATCGTCGATGAGGATTCGCATCAGCTCCGGGATCACCAGTGCCGGGTGGGTATCGTTGATCTGGATCACATTCTTTTTGTGGAAGTTCTTCAACGTGCCGTACTGCTGGATGTGCTGCCGGGTAATGGACTGCACCGTGGCGGACACGAAGAAGTACTGCTGCTTCAGCCGCAGGGACTTGCCCTCGTAGTGGTTGTCCTCAGGATACAGCACCTTGGAGATCACGTCCGCCATGGCCCGCTCCTCACCGGAACGGAGATACTGGCCCTGAGAGAACAGCTTCATGTCGATGGGCTTGGGGGACTTGGCGTCCCACAGCCGCAGCGTGTTGACGTGGTCAGTGTCGTAGCCGGCGATCTCCATATCGCAGGGCACCGCCAGCACTCTGGTGTAGTCCTCATGCACCACCATCAGGTGTCCGTTGTCCCAGCGGGTACGGACGGTGCCGCCGAAATGGATCTCCTCCGTCTCCTGGGGCTTGGGCAGCAGCCACGCGTCGCCCAGCGGCTTCCAGTCATCAGGCAGCTCCACCTGCTGGCCCTCCACGATCTTCTGCTTGAACAGGCCCAGCTCGTAGCAGATGGAATAACCGGTCGCGGGGATCTCCAGCGTCGTCATACTGTCCAGATAGCAGGCGGCCAGACGGCCCAGGCCGCCGTTGCCGAGACCGGCGTCCGGCTCCATATCGAAAATATCCGCGGCCTTAAAGCCCAGTTCCTCGATAGCCTCCTGCAACTGGGGCAGTACGTTCAGATTATAGGCATTCTTCATCAGGCTGCGGCCCATCAGAAATTCCAGTGACAGGTAGTGAACGCGGCGGGCGCCCTCACGGGCGGCTTTCTCACGGCTCTCCACGCCATGCTCCGCCATGATGTCGCGCAGCACCATGGCGCAGGCCTTCAGCATTTCGCCGTCGCTGGCCTGCTGCTCGGTGCAGCCGTAGTTCAGCCGCAGCTTACGGGTAATTGCCTCCTTCAGATCATGCTTGGTATAGGTCATATGCGATTGTCTCCTTACAACTTGGAATAGATATCGTGATAGATGCGGGCGCTGCGCGTCCAGCTGAAATCAGCGGTCATACCCCGCTGCTGCACGGCGGCAAAGCCCGCCCTGTCGCCTCGGTAAAGTCCGGTGGCCTGCCCGATAACCGCCAGCATATCGCCGGCATCATACCGTTCAAACAGATAGCCGGTGCCGTCCGGCTGCCCCACCTGACAGGAATGAACGCTGTCGGCCAGTCCGCCGGTGCGGCGAACGATGGGCACCGCGCCGTAGCGCATGGCGATCATCTGGCTCAGGCCGCAGGGCTCGCTTTTCGACGGCATTAAAAACAGGTCGGCTCCGGCGTAGATGCGGCGGCTGAGGGCCTCGGAATAGGTGATCAGCGCCGCGGTGCGGCCGACAAAACGGCCCGCCTGTGCCCGGAAGAAGTCCTCGTAATAGTTTTCACCCTGGCCCAGCACCACAAACTGGCAGCCGGTGGCCATGATGTCGTCAAAGCCGTCCCGGATCAGCTCCATGCCTTTGTGTCCCACCAGCCGGCTGACCACCGCCAGCACCGGTGTGTCCGGCTCCTCCCGCAGGCCCAGCGACACCTGCAGATCTGCCTTGCAGACAGCCTTACCGGTCAGATCGTCCGGCCCGTAATTGGCGAGAATTGCGCTGTCATGGGCGGGATCATAGGACGTCATATCGATGCCGTTGAGCACACCGTGAAGCTTGCCGCCGATGGCGTTGACGATGGAGGCCATGCCGTGGGCATAGTAATCGTCGTGAAGCTGCGCGGCATAGGTGGGGCTGACGGTCGTCACGGCATCGGACACCAGCATGGCGGCCTTCATCAGGTTCACATCGCCGTCCATTCGCAGGGTGCCGTCGTTCCACCAGCCCTCGTGCAGGCCGAACAGATCGCTTACCGTATTAGGCCCAAAACGGCCCTGATACTCAATATTATGGATGGTAAATACGGTTTTGATACCCCGTACCGCCTCCCAGCGGGTGGCAACGTCCCGCAGATACACAGGGATCAGCGCCGTCTGCCAGTCATTGCAGTGGATCACCTCCGGCATCCAGTCCAGGCTGGGCAGCAGATCCACCACCGCCTTGCTGAAAAAGGCAAAGCGCTCGCCGTCATCATACTCACCGTACAGACGGCCGCGGCGGAAATAGTGCTCGTTATCCACGAAATACCAGGTAACGCCCCGGTATTCCATGACGAAAATGCCGCAATACTGGTGCCGCCATGCCACATCCACATAGATATAGCTGCGGTAGACCATCCGCTCACGCCACTGCTGGGGGATGCGGTCATACAGCGGCAGGATCACCGCCACCTGATCGCCGTTCTCGGCCAGTGACACCGGCAAGCTGCCGGCTACGTCCGCAAGCCCGCCGGTCTTGCAAAAGGGGAACGCCTCGCTGGCGGCAAACAACACCTTCATAGATTGCCCTCCTTAAAGCCTCAGTAAACTGTTTCAACGTCCGATTGGAAATTTCTCAGCGTTTGCGCCCGCAGGGCGCAGGCAGACGGAGTGTCTTCCTCTTTGTCAGAAAAACCGCAACACTTTTTGTGTTACAGTTTCGTGTTTTTCTCCACCACCAGCGGATACTGGGGATGGCCGGCCATGGCCACATCCGGGCCGAACTCCACGTTTTTGTCGGCGATAACACAGCGCACATTGGCGCCGGCCTTCACCACCGTGTTTTTAAAGAGCACACTGTTCTCCACATGAGCGCCCTTTTCTACCCGAACGTCCCGGAACAGAATGCAGTTGCGGATGCTGCCCTGAATATCGCAGCCATCGGAGATCAGGGAGTTGATGCACTCGCCGCTGGGATCGATATAGGTGGAGGCGGCGTCGTTTTCCTTGGCGTATACCGGACGCTGGGCGCAGAACAGCTCTGCCCGGATCTCCGGCCGCAGCAGCTCCATGCTGCGCTGATAGTACGCCTGAATCGTATTGATGCGGGCGGCGAAGCCATCCCACACATAACCGTTGAACCGCAGGAGCTTGCCCTTTTCCTGCAAAACATTGCGCCGGAAGCTGTACCGGTCATGGGCCATGCACTCCTCCACCAGTTCCAGCAGCAGATCGCGGCTCAGCAGGAAAATATTCAGGCTCTGATATCCTGCCGGCGTTCGCACGTCATAGGCTGTGTCCACGATGCGGCCGGTATCATCCAGAGTAAAATAGGTGTCGCCGCTCTCGCCCGGATGGCTGGTGCACACGCAGGTCATATCCGCGCCGGAGGCAATGTGCGCTTCCAGCACATCCCGCAGCGGCAGATTGGCCACCAGGTCGCTGTCGGACAGCACCACATACTTCTGCCGGATGTGGCGCAGATACTCGATGACGCTGCCCAGCGCCTCCATCTTTCCCCGGAAGGGCCCCACCGTGCCCCTGCTCTCATTGTAAGCGAAGGCGGGCAGCAGCTTCAATCCGCCGGACTTGCGGCTGAGATCCCAGCTTTTGCCGGTGCCCAGATGATCCAGCATGCTTTGGCACTTGCCGTGCATGATCACGCCCACATCGGTGATACCGGCGTTGACCATGTTGGACAGCATAAAGTCCACCACCCGGTAGTCGCCGCCGAAGGGCAGCGAACCGTGGATGCGGTTGGCGGTCAATTGACCCAGTCCCGGCTTTTCTCCATAGGAGAAGATGATCCCGTGCATACCCTTCATCGTGACGTCTCCTTTCCATGGGTGCGGTCAAGCATGGTCTTGGGCGGCACCGTCTCCTTCGCCGCCACACAGGTATGGGGGCCCAACACGGCAATGCCCCAGCTGTCAGGATCAGCCGCCTCCTCCGGCGGCCCGCCTACCACAGCCTTCGGCCCGATATGGCACTTTTCCCCCACAATGGCGTAGGACACCTTGGCACCGTCCTCGATCACGGCGCCGGGCATCACCACGGAGTAGGAGACCTGCGCACGCTCTCCCACCCGGCAGCCTGTGGACATGACGCTGTTCTTCACCTCGCCCAGGATCTCGCAGCCCCGGGCCACGGCGCTGTTGCCCACATCGGAATACTCCCCCACATAGGTAGGCGGGCAGATGGCGGTGCGGCCGTGAATGGGCCAGCGCTCATCCAGCAGGTTCAGTCCCGAACCGGGCGTCAGCATATCCATATTGGCGTCCCATAGGCTGTCCAGCGTGCCTACATCCTTCCAGTAGCCCTCAAACCGATAGGCCACCATTTTCTCCCCGGCATTCAGCATGGCGGGAATGATGTCCTTGCCGAAGTCGTTGCTGGAAGCCTCATTGGCTTCGTCCGCCATCAGGTACGAGCGCAGCTTGGACCATGTAAAGATGTAGATGCCCATTGAGGCCAGATTGCTTTTCGGTTCTTTGGGCTTTTCGGCAAACTCCGTGATGTTGCCGTCGCTATCCACGTTCATGATGCCGAAACGGCTGGCTTCGGACCAGGGCACTTCCATTACGGAGATGGTGCAGGCCGCGCCCGCCTCCTTGTGGCGGCGCAGCATGTCGGAATAGTCCATTTTATAGATGTGGTCACCGGACAATACCGCCACATACTCCGGATCGTACAGATCCACAAAACCGATGTTCTGATAGATGGCGTTGGCTGTGCCCTTGTACCACACCGCGCCGGTGGCGCTCTGATAGGGCGGCAGGATGTGGACGCCGCCGTTGACGCGGTCCAGTTCCCACGGCTGGCCGTTGCCGATATAATTGTTCAGCTCCAGCGGCCGGTACTGGGTCAGCACGCCCACTGTGTCGATGCCGGAGTTGGCACAGTTGGACAGGGGAAAATCAATGATGCGGAACTTCCCGCCGAAGGGAACGGCAGGCTTTGCCATGTCGCCGGTCAGCACATGCAGGCGGCTTCCCTGTCCGCCGGCCAGCAGCATGGCGATACACTCTTTCTTCATGTGACTGCACCTCCTGATTTCCGGGGAACGGAGCGTTTCAGCGCCCGCCCATTTGTTTGGTCAATCTTCCTTTGCCCTGTAAGATCACAGCACCCAACGGCGGGACACGCACCGCAATGGACTGCGCCTGCTGATGGGAGGGAATCCATTCTGTCACAATGGGTTCGGGGTTGGTAACGCCGCTGCCGCCCCACTGGGTATCGTCGGTGTTGAATACCTCTTCATACCGCGCCTTGGGCGGCACGCCGAAACGATACTGCTCCAGCACCATGGGAGAGAAGTTGACCACCGCGATCAGCGACTTCCCATCCCGGCCGGTACGGCGGAACACCAGCACATTGTTGTGGTTGTCGTCGGCCACCAGCCACTGGAAGCCGTCCCAGTCCCGGTCATTCTCCCACAATGCCTTGTGGGACTTGTAGAACCGGTTCAGCGCCCGGATGCATTCGTGGGTCCGGCGGCAGTCATCCTCCTGCTCCAGCAGATACCAGTCCAGCTGTCCCCGGAAGTTCCACTCGTGCCACTGGGCCAGTTCCGTTCCCATGAACGTCAGCACTTTGCCGGGATGGCACAGCATATAGGCGTAGAAGCTTCTGACGCCGGCCAATTGCTGCCATTTGTCGCCGGGCATCTTGCCCCGCAGCGACCCTTTCATATGCACCACCTCGTCGTGGGACACCGGCAGCACGAAATTTTCCGAAAACGCGTACACCATGGAGAAGGTCACGTCACGATGGTGATGCTGGCGGAAGAAGGGATCCATCTTCAGATAGTGGCACACGTCGTTCATCCAGCCCATGTTCCACTTGAGGTTGAAGCCAAGGCCGCCCTCCTCCGGCGGGTACGTCACCATTGGCCACGCGGTGGACTCCTCTGCCACCATCAGGGCTGCGCCGTTAATGGCAAAGACGGTGCGGTTCAACTGCCGCAGAAATTCGATGGCTTCCAGATTCTCCTTGCCGCCGTACCGGTTGGGCCGCCACTGCTGGCGGTCATAATCCAGATACAGCATGGAGGCCACCGCGTCCACCCGAAGTCCGTCGATGTGATACTCCCGCAGCCAATAGGCGGCAGAGGACAGCAAAAAGCTGCACACCTCCGGCTTTCCGAAGTCAAAGACCCGGGTGCCCCAGCTCTCATGCTCCCATTTCAGGGGATCGCTGTACTCGTAGAGACACGATCCGTCAAAGCTGATCAGGCCGTGGCTGTCCTTACAGAAATGGGCAGGTACCCAGTCCAGGATCACACCGATCCCGGCCCGGTGCAGCCGGTCTACCAGATACATAAAATCATGGGGCGTACCATAGCGGCTGGTGGGGGCAAAATACCCCACACACTGATAGCCCCAGCTGTCATCCAGCGGATATTCCGTCACCGGCAGCAGCTCCACATAATTATACCCCATGTCCCGGACGTATTTGGCCAGCTGATCCGCCATATCGCGGTAGTTCAGCACCTCGCCGTTTTCCGCAAACCGCCATGAGCCCAGATGCACCTCGTAGATGTTCACATACCCCTCGGCGGGATGGGTTCCCTCCCGGCGCTGCTGCCATTTCTCATCGTGCCATTTGTAGCCGCCGATGTCAAACAGCTTGCTGTTGGTAGCCGGCCGGGTCTCCTGATGAAAGCCGTAGGGATCGGTTTTCCAGACCTCCTGCCCGTCCTGCCGGGTCACAATATACTGATAGGCGTCGAACTGCTTGGTATTTTCCACCGTCAGCTCCCACACGCCGTCCTCCAGCCGGTGCATATTCCAGCGCTGCCAGCCGTTGAAATCACCGACCAACGCCACACAGCGGGCCTGTGGTGCCCATACCCGGAACACCCAGCCGCCGGGTACGGGATGCGCGCCAAAGTATTCATACGCCCTGTCCCACACGCCGCTGGACAGTCGATCACGGCTCATCTCCGGCACCTCCTGACTTATTGTATCACGGTATCACGTCGTCTCTGTCAAAAGGGCGATCGCGTATCCTGTTGTATCGTATACCAACATTCTACCCCATTTTCATGCTATCGTCAACGCAAAATAGGTCTTATTGCAAAAGGCTATCAAAAAGCAGAGACAAATACCCCTGTCACTCCGGAGGAATGACAGGGGTATTATGCGCTTATTCCCGGCGCAGGGCCTCGATGGGGTTGAGCTTGGAGGCCTTCACGGCGGGCATCAGGCCGAACACCACGCCGATGACCATGGAGAAAGCCACCGCCACGGCGCAGGCCCCCACGCTGATGGCCACCGGTGTGCCCATCACGGAGCTGAGCATATAGGCAAGACCGATACCGCAGGCCACGCCCAGTATGCCGCCCAGACTGGTCAGCACTGCCGCCTCTGTCAAAAACTGCCAGAGAATGCGGCTCTGCTGGGCGCCGATGGCGATTTTCAGACCAATCTCGCGGGTGCGCTCGGTAACGGACACCAGCATGATGTTCATGACGCCGATACCGCCCACCACCAGCGAAATGGCGGCGATCCAGAGCAGCTGCTTGTTGGTGGCTTCCGACAGGCTCTGCAGGTCGGCCGCCTGCTGCAGCAGATCCTTGGCCTGATACTTGACCTTCTCCGTGGCGATCACGTTCTCGTTGAGGTATTTGGCCACGTTGTTGCCGGCTTCGGTCATATCGTTGGTGGACGTGGCACGCACCGCCACCGTTGCCGGCTCATCATAGCGGTAAACGATAGGCCAGCAGGCATCCGGGATAATAAGGGTCCCGGAGGTATTGCCGGAGTACATGTAGTAGTCGCTCAGGGAATTGATGACCGGCTCGGAGGCGGACTGTTGGCTCACCACGCCCACCACCACGAACGGCTCACCCTTGATCTCCACGGTGCCGCCGATGGGATTCAGGCCCTGAAACAGGCTCTGGGCCGTTTTGGCGTCGATCAGCGCCACCTTGCGGCAGGTCTGGAAATCACTGTCGATAAAGCCCCGGCCATAGTTGACCACATAACCCTCCACCGAAAGGAAATGGCTGTCGCCGCCGTAGACGCTGCCGTTGAAGGAGCTGTTGCCTACGTACACGCCGTCGGCCCAGCCGCGGAAATGGTACAGAGAGGACTCCTGCACCTTATCCAGCTTGTCGATCTCGTCGCGCATCTCCGGCGTGATCATGGATACGCCGTCCGGTACAGAGGTATAGGAGAAATCCATCTCGTTGTTGTCCTGCATCAGCATCACGTTCACCACGTTGTTACCCGCGCCGATCAGGTTCTGCTTGATCTGCTCGTTGGTGCCCTTGATGGTGGACACGATGGTGATGATGGCGGCGATGCCGATGATGATGCCCAGCATCGTCAGGAAGGAGCGCAGCTTGTGGCTCCACACGCCCTGAAAGGCAAGGTTGATATTTTCCAGCATCCGCGCACCTCCTTACATACCGTTATAGAGCTTATCCGGCGTGGCCTCCGTGGTGCCCGCGCCCTCGGCCACATCACGGCCATAGGGGAAGGCCACGAAATCATCCACTGTAAGGCCGCCGCGGATCTGGGTATAGCTGCCCCAGAGGTTGCGTCCTGTCTGCACCCAGCGCTTCTCCAGTTTCCCGTTTTCGCCCCGGGCCATCACATAGCTTTTGCCGTTTTCCGAGCGGATGAACATGCTCTCCAGATACATGGTGTTGCCGTCATCGCCGGCAGTGTTCTGATAGGACATTTCCACCCAGTCGCCCTCCTGCAGATTCGCCTCCTCAGAGACAAATACCTTGAAGGGATAGTAGGACACGTTGCTGTTGCCGTCGCTCCAGGAGTTGGCGTTGTCGGTGGGATAGTCGCTGATCTCCACGATCTCGCCCTCACAGCTGGCGCCGGTCATCCAGGAGTTGACCTGCACCGTCCCGCCAACGCTGACGGTTCCCAGTTCCAGCTCACTGAGCGCGCCGTCAATGTAGTAGCCGCCGCCGCCGGAGACCTCCACCACCGCCTCGCTGCCGGTAAAGTCCCCGCTGTTGGGGTCCCGGACCGCCTTGACGGTACCCTCCAGTTCACTGTAAACCGTATCGCTGCCGACTTCCTTCTTGACCTTTTCCAGATTCACCTTGGCCAGCTTGATGCTGGTGTCCATCTGGGCGATCTCCTTATTTTTGTCGCGGATCATTTTGATCAGTTCTTCCTTGGGATAGGATTCCTCCAGCAGCTTCTGCAGTTCCTCCAGTTCCTTCTGAAGTTCGCGGATCTCGTCAGTAGTGACTTCCGGATCCTGCCACTCGATACCAGGCAGATTCTCATAGTAATAGTTCAGCTTTTGCTCCGATGTCACAGGGGTATCCGTTGTCTGACCGCCTTCTCCTGTTTCAGTATCAGGCCCGTCGGCAGGCTCACTACCAGTATCGGCTCCTGTCCCGCTTTGCGTACCGGTGCCACTGCTGTCAGGCTCCGGCGTAATCGGTGAAACACTCTCCAACTCCAACCGCAGCGTAATATAGGCTACCGGCTGGTGCTGCGAACGGTTGTCCTTACGGATTACCAGCACCACATAGGCTTCCTCTGCATCTACCGGCAGCAGCTTGATCAGATTTTCCTCTGACAGGGAATCCTCGGTGTTCCAGTTAAAGTACAGTGGTTCCTCCTTGGAACCATTACCCTGCAAAGCCGTCGCTTTTCCCTCCACCGTCGTAATAGACGGAATTGGCACGGAGTTCGCATCGTACCACTGCTCCTGATTCTTCTTGATCAGTTCATCGATCTGCGCCGTCAGCTCATCAATGGCCGCCTGCAGTTCCTCCTGATTCTGGGCCAGCAGCAGCCGCTCCAGTTCCTTTTTGGCGGTCTCCTGCTGCAGCTGCTGGCGTTCATAGTCGATCTGCGCCCGCTCGATATCCAGCGCCGTCAGCGTGGTGTCATAGGACAGCAGCTTGTCGCCCTTTCTGACGGTCTGCCCCTCCTTGACGTAGACCTGCTTGACCTTCTGGGTATCCGAGAGGAATATTTTCTGCATCTGGTCGGTGGACACCATACCGCTGGTCTGGGAGGTATCACCCCAGTAATTGGTCATGCTGAAATCCGACACGGCGTATACGTCCACATTGCCCCGGCGGGCATTGCGGGCCAGCGTAAGGATTCCCCATACCACGCCGCAGGCTACTGCGACACCGCCGACAATCAGCAGCGCCCGCTTCATTGTTTTATTCATCGCTTCCCCCTCCGCTGAGCACACCGTCCTTAATGGTCATAATGGTATCCGCATGGTGGGCGATCCCCTGGTCGTGGGTGATCATGATAATGGTGGAGCCGCTGTCGTGCAGCTGCTGGAACAGTTCCATCACCTGTGCGCCGCTGGCGCTGTCCAGTGCGCCGGTAGGCTCGTCAGCCAGCAGCAGCCGGGGCTTGCCCACGATGGCGCGGGCGATGGCCACACGCTGGCACTGGCCGCCGGACAGCTGATCGGGCCGGTGATCCAGCCGGTCGGCAAGGCCCACTGTTTCCAGCGCGGCCCGGGCCCGCTCCTGGCGCTCCGCCTTCTTCACTCCGCCGTACAGCAGGGGCAGCGCCACATTGTCCAGCGCCGTCAGCTTGGGCAGCAGATGGAAGGACTGGAACACGAAGCCGATCTCCTTGTTCCGGACCTCCGCCAGCTCCTTGCCGGAGCATTTGGTGATCTCCCGCTCTCCCAGCAGATAGCTTCCGGAGGTGGGCACATCCAGACAGCCGATCAGGTTCATCAGGGTGGTCTTTCCGCTTCCGGAAGGCCCCATAATGGCCAGATAATCCCCCTCGGACACGTCCAGATCCACGTTTTTCAGCACATGGGTCACGGTCTTGCCCATGGGATAGTCCTTGCAAATATCGCGCATCTGTAAAATCATGCTCAACCCTCCGCAGCAGCGCTGTCATCCACATCGGGCAGCACCGCGACGCCGTCCTCCGGCATATCCATACCGCTCATATCACCCATGTCGCCCATGTCGCCCATGTCGCCCATGTCGCCCATGTCCATGCCGGGATCAAAGGTGCCTTCATCATAGGTGACGCAGGCCATACCGGCCTTCAGCGTCTCGTCCGGAAAGGCGATGTAATCCTCGGCGGTGAGGCCGTCGGTCACCACATAGGTATCCATGTCGGCGTCATAGTCGCCCAGCGTCAGGCTGCGCTTTTCCAGCTTCCCCTTGCTGTTCTGGGCCCATACCCAGGGGGAGGAGTCCGCGTCATTGATATAGTAGGACGGCAGCTTTAAGGTATTGGCGTCCTGCTCTTCGCCCTGCCCGTAGTCCGGCTCGATGTACACATGCTGACCCAGCAGCAGCCCGTCGCTGCTGTCCAGTTCCACATAGAAGGGGTACTTGCTGGACGTTGTGGTATCGTCGCTGCCGCCGTCATAGTACCGATCCTGACTGCTCTGCTGCGCGTTTTCCCAGTCGATCAGCGAGATGGTGCCCTTCCAGGTCTGATCGCTGACACGGGAGCGGATGATCACGGAGGTGCCTTCGAACAGAGCGCCCGCGTTGTTCTCATTGACGTATCCCTTGACCCGGAAACCGCTGGTCTCCACGATGGTCATAAAGGGCAGCGGATTGCCCATCTGATCCGTACCGCCGTTCTCATTGATGCTCTTGATGCGGCCGTCCACCGGTGAGGTGACCGTCACATTGTTCAGGGCGTTCTGCAGCTTTTCCACGTCCTTGGCTTTCAGGGAGATCTTATATTCCTTTTCCAGAATATCGGCGTTGGCCTGGCGGATCTCCAGTGCGTAATTCATCTGCTCATCCGAAGCCGCCCCATTCTTGTCCCGCTCCAACTGCTCCTTTTCCTCTTTCTTCATCTCCAGCTCGTTTTTCATCTGTTCCAGCTCCAGCTGCGCCATTTCCAGATCCAGCCGGGCCTGACTGGAGTCGTATGTAAACAGAGCGTCTCCCTTCTTTACCTCCTGGTCCACCTTGACCTTGATGGCGTCCACAGTGGCGTTGTCGTTCTTCTTGATCTGCGTCTCACTTTGTGCCGTGACCATGCCGGCAAAACGATCCGTCAGCCCGGTGGAGCCAAGGCCGCAAATCATGGATACCGACTGCACCGACGCCTCGCCCTCCGCGGAAGTACCGCAGCCGGTGACCGCTGAGAGAAGCATCACGGCGGCCAGCGCCATAACAGCAAACTTTTTCATTCCGTTTCTCCTTGCACCATGAATTTTTGTCTTTTTCTCCGGTTCTTTTTGTCCATATAAATATAGACGCTTCCGCGGCAGAAAATGTTACCACCTGCGGTTTTATTTTCCAGCTAAGTGTATTAAGACAATTGGTACACTCATTATAGCAAAGCCATCCCGCTTGTCAAGTAGGTCCCTGTAGAAAAAGGACGTGCCGAGGCACGTCCTTTTGCACATTTCCGTCACATTTTCTCCGGCGCAGAGCAACCGATGAGGGTCATACCGTTTTTCAGTACGGCGCGGGCGGTATCCGCCAGCTTCAACCGAGCCAGCAGCACGTTCTCCGCCTCGCCCTTGATGCGGCAGGCGTTATAGAACTTGTGGAAAGCCGCCGCCAGCTCCGTCAGATAGCGGTTGATGAAGCTGGGATCGTAGTCCCGGGCCGCCAACTGCACCACCACGGGATACTGGGCCAGCTGCTTGATCAGCGCCTTCTCCTCCGCCGCCGTCAGCACCGTCAGATCCACCTGCGCGGCGTCCTTCACCTGATAGCCCTCCGCCGCCAGCGCCTTGAGCAGCGTGCAGATGCGGGCATGGGCGTACTGCACATAGTACACGGGGTTCTCGCTGTCCTCCCGGACAGCCAGCCCCAGATCAAACTCCATCTGGGTCTCCGGCTTGGCATTGAAGAAATAGCGGCAGGCGTCCACCGGGATCTCGTCCAGCAGGTCGGTCAGGCTGATGGCCTTGCCGGTGCGCTTGGACATGCGCACCACCTCGCCGTCCCGGACCAGCTTCACCAGCTGCATCAGCACGATATCCAGCCGGTGGGTGCCGTCCAGTCCCAGCGCGTCCATGGCGCCCTTCAGCCGGGCCACGTGGCCATGGTGATCGGCGCCCCAGATGTTAATGACCTTGTCGAAGCCGCGAACGGCAAATTTATTGCGGTGATAGGCGATATCGGCGGCAAAATAGGTGTAGAACCCATTGGCCCGGCGCAGCACGTCATCCTTCAGCGCCAGCTTTTCAATGTCGGTGTCGGACTTGCCCGCTTCCCGGAGATTCTTCGTCAGGATCTCCGCCGTCTTGAGCCACAGCGCACCGTCCTTTTCGTAGGTATAGCCCTGTGCTGTCAGCGCCGCCACCGTGTCGGCCACATAGCCGCTCTCGTGAAGGGAGGACTCGAAAAACCACTGGTCATACCGGATCCCATAGCGCTCCAGATCCCGCTTCATCTTGGGGATATTGTGGGAAAGGCCAAACTGTGCCAGGGCATCGTGGCGGGTCGTTTCGTCGCAGTCCAGATACTTTTCGCCCTCCTGCTCATAGAACAGCTGCGCCAGTTCCCGGATATCGTCGCCGTGGTAGCCGTCCTCGGGGAACTCCACTGCGTCCTCGCCCTTGATGATCTGGAAATACCGGGCCTCAAGGCTCTTGGCGAACTTTTCGATCTGATTGCCGGCGTCATTGACATAGAACTCACGCCACACGTCCGCGCCGGACTTTTTCAGCACGCTTGCCAGCGTATCGCCCAGCACGCCGCCGCGGGCGTTGCCCATATGCATGGGGCCGGTGGGATTGGCGGAGACGAATTCCACCATGATCTTCTGTCCCCGCAGCATATCGCTGCATCCGTAGTCCTCCCCCGCCGCTTCAATGGCGGCCACGGTGTCGCCGAACCACTTGTCACCCAGCCGGAAGTTCATAAAGCCGGGGCCTGCGATCTCCACAGAGGTAAAGTAGCTGTCCTGCAGCGTCATATGCTGCGCCAACGCGGCAGCCACCTGGCGGGGATTCATCTTCATGGCCTTGGCCGCCGCCAGACAGAAGGTGGTGGTATAGTCACCGTTGGACACGTCCTTAGGGATCTCCACAGACGGCTCCACCGTCACGCCCTCCGGCAGCAGCCCCTCCTTTACAGCGACGGCATACGCCTGCTTCGTCAGCTCCTGCACCTGTTCCTTGGCCTTTTGGATCATATTCATATCGGTTCTCTCTCCTTAGTATTTGTCAATATCCACTTCCAGCACCTTGGGCGCCGGTTCTCTGAGAAATTGCGGGGCCAGCGCACCAAAATCGCCGGTAATATCACTGGCATACAGGGTAATGCTGCCCTGCCGCTGGCCGCACAGAGCGTCACGCTCCGTCAGGGACGCCTTTAACTGCCGGGCCGCCTGGGCACCGGAGTCCACCAGCGTCACCTCCGGCCCCATGATCTGCCCCACGACCTCCTCCAGCAGCGGATAGTGGGTGCAGCCCAGGATCAGGGTGTCGATACCCTCCGCCTTCAACGGCTCCAGATACTCCCGGGCCACCGTCTCAATGACGCTGTCACCCACACGGTAGCGGCCATTCTCCACCAGCGGCACGAACAGTGGGCAGGCCTGGGCGATGACAGTCACGCCGCCGTCCATGGCGGCAATGGTCCGCTCGTAAGCACCGGACCGCACCGACGCAGCGGTGGCGATCAGCCCTACCCGCTTGTTGCGGGTCACCGCCAATGCCTGCCGGCAGGCCGGCTCCACCACGCCCAGAATGGGCAGGTCGCTCTCTTTTTCCAGCGTGGGCAGCGCCGTGGTGGACACGGTTCCGCAGGCCACCAGCAGTGCCTTGATATCAAAGCTGCGGAGGAAATGGATGTCCTGCCTGGCGTATTTCAGCAAAATTTCCTGTGATCTTCCGCCGTAAGGGACACGGGACGTGTCTCCGAAGTATATAATGTTCTCAAAGGGCAATATGCTGCGGATCTCCCGCACGGCGGTCAGTCCGCCAAGCCCGGAGTCGAACACCCCAATGGGTCTTTCGTCCATACACCCACTCCTTGTTTGCGATGTTAGCTAATATGATATTATACTATGCCGCTGCGCCGTTCACAAGCAAAAATTTGCCGAAGCTGTCCGTTTTTCACCCGAAGCCCCGAAGGGCCACATCTGTAAGAGAATAGCGCCGGCCATGCGGCAGCTTTCCCCATGGCGGCGTTTCCCGCCGGTGCTCCCTCCCAGGCAATTAGCATACCCGGAACACCTTGTATATACGATACTGCAAAACTTCCCCAATCCTGCCTGAAATTAGCCTTCTCTTTTCTCCGCTTTCTTTATAGCGCCCCATTGACAGGCGTGCTATAATCATGTCAACGATGATCTTTGCCCCACAGGAGGTGGCTTATGGAACTGAAAATGACGCAAAAACAATTCCGGCGCTTGCTGGACTTGGTATACATCGGCAACTGGGTGCTGAACTCTACCCGGGGCGACGACCGCATCCGTGAATACGATCAGGTGGAAAGTCTTGTGTTCTCCCACTGTCTGGGACAGGGCATGGCTTCACTGACAGAGCTGTACCACGGCGAGCTGATCCCCAGCCGCGCTTTTGCCGAGGGCGGCATCCATGAGGCCATCATGGCCTATGAGGATACCACCTTCTTTGAGATCCTGGCGCAGGAGCTGGCCCTCCGGGACTTGAACGATCCCCCTATCACGCCGGAAAACTATGATGAGATCATGGCCCGGATGGAAACGTACTTAGGAGAATTTGAGGAACACGGCACCGACAACATCACCGTGGATATGGATGAATAGCCGCCGCAAACAGAGGATTATTTCAGGAAACCGCTTGTCAGCGGTTTCCTTTTTTGCTACAATGAAAAAAAGCCACATCACAGGAGGGATCCGCCATGAGTTACGCCGATGAAGTTTTTAAGCAGAACTGCCGGGATATTCTGCAAAACGGTGTCTGGGACACCGACCAGAAGGTCCGGCCCCACTGGGCCGACGGCACGCCTGCCCACACGGTGAAGAAATTCGGTATCATCAACCGCTATGACCTGCAAAAGGAATTTCCCATCCTGACGCTGCGGCGGACCTATTTCAAAACCTGTATTGACGAACTGCTGTGGATCTGGCAGCAGAAGTCCAACAACATCCATGACCTGCGGGGCAACATCTGGGACAGCTGGGCCGACGAGACCGGCTCCATCGGCAAGGCCTACGGCTATCAGCTGGGAGTAAAGCACCAGTACCCGGAGGGGGAGATGGATCAGGTGGACCGTGTGCTGTACGATTTGAAGCACAATCCCGCCAGCCGCCGTATCCTCACCAATATCTACAACTTTCAGGACCTGCATGAAATGGCCCTGTACCCCTGTGCCTATTCCATGACTTTCAATGTCTCCGGCGATACCCTTAACGCCATTCTGAACCAGCGCAGTCAGGACATGCTGGCCGCCAACAACTGGAATGTGGTACAGTACAGTGTTCTGGTCCACATGATGGCGCAGGTCTCCGGTCTGAAGGCCGGCGAGCTGGTGCATGTGATCGCCGACGCGCATATCTATGACCGCCATGTGCCCATCATCGAAAAGATGCTGGAGCAGGAGCCCCAGCCGGCCCCCACCTTTGTCATGGACAAGACCGTGACGGACTTCTACCAGTTTACCCGCGACAGCTTCTCGCTGGAGGGCTATCATCCCCAGCCCTTCTCCGACGAGATCCCTGTGGCCATCTGACCGAGAACCTGACCTGTAAAGGAGAAACGCTTATGTTCGCCATCGCCGCCGTATCGGAAAACTGGGGCATCGGAAAGGACAACCAACTGCTGTTTCACATCTCCGCCGATATGAAGCGCTTTCGTCAGCTGACGCTGGGCAAAACGGTGCTGATGGGTCGCAAGACGCTGCAAAGCATGCCCGGCGGAAAGGGGCTGCCTGACCGCCGCAACATCGTATTGACCGGCAGCACAGCCTTTACCGCGCCGGACGCGGAGATCGTCAATACCCCGGTGCAGGCGGTGTTCACCGCCGGAGAGGACGCCGCCGTCATCGGCGGTGAGAGCGTGTACCGCCTGTTCCTTCCGCTGTGTGAGCGGGTATATATCACCAAAATTTTCGCCGTCAGGGACGCCGACGCCTTCTTCCCGGATCTGGACGCCGATCCCCGCTGGCAGGTAGAAAGCGAAAGCGAGGTCTTTGAGGAAAACGGCCTGCGCTATCAGTTTGTGGACTATGTCCCCTGCGAAGCGGAGAACGATCTGGCTGACCTTCTCCCCGACCGCGGCGAGTCCCTCCCCTTCGTCCCCATGCCCGACTTTACGGAAATGAGCGGGATATAAATATTGAAAAAGTCAACCCCCTGCCAACGCGGCAGGGGGCAGTCTATCGGGGATTTACCCCGCAAGGGGGCATAAACTTCGACTCCCCGGGGGCAAAACAGCAAAAAGCAAAACCGCCTAACAGGCGGCTTTGCTTTTTGGTGCCCCGTCGGGGATTCGAACCCCGGACACCCTGCTTAAAAGGCAGGTGCTCTACCTACT
>CAMCSE010000019.1 GCA_945877515.1 uncultured Clostridia bacterium
TGGACACCCTGATTAAGAGTCAGGTGCTCTACCAACTGAGCTAAAGGTGCATATGTTTTAGAACGGTGATATTATAACCGATTTGCTTTCAATTTGCAAGGCCTTTTTTAAAGGAATGACGATTTTTGTAAAAAAGATGCCTTTACCTGAAGCAAAGGCATCTTTTAGCAAAATTTACTTTTTGGACTGCTGGATCAAATTGACGACTACCATAACGGCGCCGAACAGAACACCGGCAATGGCCCAGATAAACCAGCTGTACTGCGGCTGCATGTTTCCGAATGGACCGAAGGTATACAGCATGAAGATGGCAGTGACAAGCAGCCAGTAAACGGCGCTGACTGCACCTTTGATGCTGCGGTGTGACTTGCGGCTGCGAGCATAGTCGCCTTCTTCCAACAATCTGTCCATTGCTGCCTGCACGGTGCCACCGTATACAAAAGCAGTGCATCCAATACCGGCGATGACCAGCAAAATGCAGACAGCTGCCACATAAACGATGTCAGCTGCATCGATGCAGCAAGCTGCAAACAACGGTACTACGGATAGGATACAAAGCATAGTACCTGTGATGTTCAAACGGGTATATGTACCGGAAAATGTCTGTTTGCGCTCCTTTACCATTCCGGTGACGCCGTATTCCGTTTCAAACGGCTCATTGTCCAGAAAGGCGTAATTCCTTACCGGGGCGGAACAGGTGAGGAATAGGGAGACACCGATGGATACCAGGATCAGCAGTACGCACAAGCCGATTCCTGCGGCAGCGTTTTCTGAAATACCCAGTGAGGAGATCTCGCTCATCGCTCCCAGCATTATCAACGGAGAAGGAGAAATGATGCACAGAAATGTTGCCAAAGCCATTTTCGGAGCGGCGGCCTTACGCAGGTCAAGATAGGTGGCTGCCTCTGCCATGGAGACTCTCCGCAGCGTAGATACTGAGGAGACTTCACCATATTCTTCGGCTTCCAGTTCATCTTTCAACAAAAAATCAGTAGTGACGCCAAATAAACGGCTCATCTGTACGACTTTATCCATGTCCGGAACCGACTGTGCGCCCTCCCACTTGGAGACTGACTGACGGGTGACATTTAATTGTGCCGCCAATTCTTCCTGAGACCAGCCGGCTTTTTTTCGTAAGCTGATAATTTTATCTGCCAAGATCATGATATGATTCCTCCCAAATAGTAGACGCCGCAGCGCCATTGCTGAGAAAATGATACACTTTTTGCCGGTTGCAAACCAGAAAGAAGGCTTGGATATTTGTCAACTGACGGTTGATATCACAAAAAATGAAACAAATAAACACAATACGTCACTTTTTAAGGTGATCAGCTAATAGCCTTTGGAAGAAAAGCAATGCCGTCTTCTGAAACGCTTCGGGTGCGGGAGAAGTGTTTTCCAGTATATCCGTGCAATGGGTACGGTAAAAAGCATCGTCTTTTTGGGCAGCCACTCGCAGACGGGCATATTCATCGGAGATCCCATCCCGGGCCATGATGCGCCGGATGCGATCCTCCACCGGAGCCAAAACTGCCAGTGTCCGGTCACACAGCTTTGAAAGGCCAGATTCCACCAAATTAATGGCGTCAATGCCGATGATCGGGGCAGGAGAGGCTGCCATACGGCGCTCCAATTCCCGGGGCAGATGTGCATAAATAATGGTGTTGAGCCGTACCAGCTGTTGAGGATCGCCAAACACCAGCGTACCCAGTTTCTGGCGATCCAGCTGTCCGTCCGCAGTAAAGACGCTGCCAAATGCGTCTGTGAGGGCGCGGCGGAGACCGTCATCGCTGCGCAGCATATCGTGATAGATGGCGTCGCAGTCCAGCACGCAGCCGCCCAGCTGCTCCAGCGCCCGCAGGGCGCTGGTTTTCCCGGCGCCGGTGGGACCTGTGATCCCTACTATCAACGGCCGGGGCGCTTCAACGACATGGAAGCCTGCCGCTTTTTTCAAACGGTTGCCCACCGCCAATCCCAAGCCGCCTTCATCAGGACACTGGGCGAAAATCTCTGTCACGTCGGTACCATCGAAGGTGCGCAGGGCGTCAAACACATGCTGCGCCTGAGCCAGCTTGTCACCGGCAGGTCCCAGCCGATGAATGATGTTGCCTTCAAACAGAGGAGCATATTCATCAAAACAGATCACGCCGCTGTGCTTTGTCAAATGGGCGGCGATATATGCGGCGGAGGCGCCCGGCGTACCGGTAATGACCGTGACCGGGGCCTTGGGGGCATAGTGGCGATACTTCATACCGGGCGCCTTGGCTTGCTCGCCGTCCGCCAGCTTCTGCCGCACCGCCTTGTCCACTGTTACCGTGCCCAGAACCGCTTCCAGTGCTTCCAGCGGTAGTCCGCCGGGCCGCAACAGGCGGGGCGGCGTCACTGTCAGATCAATGATGGTGCTTTCTACACCTACGGAGCAGGGGCCGCCGTCCACAATGCCGTTGATCTTGCCATCCATATCCTCCAGCATATGCCGGGCTGTGGTGGGGCTGGGCCTGCCGGAGGTATTGCCGCTGGGCGCAGCCACAGGGATACCGGCTTCCCGGATGATGGCCAGCGTCATGGGATGGTTGGGGCACCGCACGCCTACTGTCTCCAACCCGCCGGTGGTGCGCAGGGGCACGATGTCGCGGCGGGGCAGGATCATGGTCAGCGGTCCCGGCCAGAAGCGCTCCGCCAAGGTGTAAGCCACCGGCGGAATGTCATGGCAGTACAGCTCCAGCCAGTCCGCACCGGGGACATGGAGGATCAGGGGATTGTCCTGAGGCCGGCCCTTTGCCTCAAAAATATGGAGGACCGCCGTCTCGTCGAGGGCGTTGGCTCCCAGTCCATATACCGTTTCCGTGGGAATACCCAACAACCCGCCGTGGCGGAGAATGGCGGCTGCCTGTTGAATGGCGGTGTTGTCTGTCTCAGGGTGGAATACGATCGTTTTCAAAGTAATTTCTTCTTTCTGAAACCAAAGGTCTCATGAGTCCGCACCGTAGATGCGGCATACGGTTGGCTGATGTAACAAAGATGATTCGCCGATCAAAGCCCCAGATCTTCGCCTACCAGAACCACCTTGATCCGGCCGGCAGGGTTGCAGAAACGGGTAATGACCATCTGCGCGCAGATACAGTCGGGGCTGGTGCAGTTGCCGCACTGGCCGATAACGCGGCAGGGGGACTTACCTGCAAAGCGCTGTGCATTGGCGGGAGCGGCAATATGACGCGCCCGGGCAACAGCACCGTCCAGATCGGCGGCCACTTTGTTCATGCCGGCCACCACGATCACCTGACGGGGGCCGAAGCACAGGGCCGCCACACGGTTACCGGTACCGTCGATATTCACCAGCTGGCCGTCCTCGGAAATGGCGTTGCTGCTCATCAGGAAGGTATCGCAGCCCAAGGCCTGATGCAGCATGGCCATACGCTCGTCGGGCGTCTTGGCGGTGTCACGGTCAATGACTGCCTGACCCCGCTGGCGCAGCTGCTCCTTGATACCCAACTGGTCCACAGTGGCCACACCGCCCCAACTGACCACATCTCCGACAGGGATCAGCTCCAGCACTTTTTCCACCGCTTCGGCGGCGGTGGAGCAGTAGTATGCCTCAAATTGCCGCTTGTTCAGGGCCTTGACCACATTGGGCCCGGATGTATCATACATTTTCTTCATAGGTGCCAACATTCGCTTTGCTCCTTTCTTATTCTGCGCCCTCTTGCAGACGCTGTGCTTGTTGATTCAGTGTCAGCGCGTCGATCAGGGGATCGAGATCGCCGTTCATAACGGAGGCGATGTTGAAATTCTTGCTGTCGCCCGTCAGACGGTGATCGGTGACGCGGTTTTGGGGGAAATTGTAGGTGCGGATCTTGCCGCTGCGGTCGCCGCTGCCTACCTGACTTTTCCGCTCCTTGGCAATGGCGGCATTTTGCCGTTCCTGCTCGGCCTCGTACAGCCGGGAACGCAGGATCTTCATAGCCCGCTCCCGGTTTTTATGCTGGCTGCGTTCGTCCTGACACTCTACCACCGTACCGGTGGGCAGGTGTGTGATGCGGATGGCGGATTCCGTCTTGTTAACGTGCTGCCCGCCGGCACCGGAGGAACGGTAGGTGTCGATCTGCAGATCCTTGGGATCGATGGAAAACTCCACCTCCTCCGCCTCCGGCATCACGGCCACGGTAGCGGCGGAGGTCTGGATACGACCGGAGGACTCTGTCTCCGGCACCCGCTGTACCCGATGAGTACCAGCCTCAAACTTCAGACGGGAGAAAGCTCCGGCACCCTCCACGGTGGCCACGGCTTCCTTTACGCCGCCCAGCTCCGTTTCGTTGATGGATACCACATCCAGCGCGAAGCCCTTCCGCTCGGCGTACATTGTGTACATCCGCAGCAGGTCGGCGGCAAACAGCGCGCCCTCCTCGCCGCCGATGCCGGCCCGGATCTCCAGCACGACGTTTTTCTCGTCGTTGGGGTCTTTGGGCAGCAGCAGGCGCTTTAATTCACCTTCCAGCCGTTCCCGCTCCGCTTTGGCAGCGGACAGCTCCTCCTGCCCCAGTTCCCGCAGTTCGGGATCGGACAGCATTTCCGTGGCGGCGGCAATGTCCGCCTCGGCCCGGGCGTAGGCTCGAAAGGCTTCCACTACCGGCGTCAGCTCCTTTTGCTCCCGGCTGAGCTTCGCCATGGCCTGCCGGTCACTGTATACGGAGGGATCGGCCAGCTGCTGTTCCACCTGGGCCAGCCGCGCCTCAATTTTTTGAAGCTTATCCAACATGACCGTTCTCCAGATACTGCTGTACGTCGGAGATAAACTTATCCCGCCAGAAGGTATAGCCTACGCTGCCGGGCTGCAGCGAGACCTCCAAAAGATGCTTTTCGGCGGTATACAGATCCATTTGGTCGTACACGCTGACGCAGCGGCGGTTACCACTGCGGGTCAGCACATAGGCCACACGGGACATCTCCAGTCCCCGGCGCTTGAGGAGCCCGCGGATGGGACTGGAGCAGCGGCCGCCCCACACAGGGGTACCCACGATCACCAGCTTGTAGTCCTCAATGTTGCGCTCCGTGGTAAAAGGCTTCAGGGGCGCGGTGCTGCGGCGCATGGCGTCCTTGCCGGCCCGCAGGCGGCCGCGCCAGCCATTGCGGTCAGCACCGTCGTCAATGGCCACGATCTCCGCGCCCACGGCGTCGGCGATCTCCTTCATGGCCCGGCGGGTGTTGCCGCTGAATGAATAGTAGATACACAGTACGTCGCTCATAGTCAAGATTCCTCCAATGCCATAGACAGTTCCTCCCAGCGAGCCATTTCCTGCTCCAGCCGGGTCTCCGTCTCTTGTTTCTGCGTGAATAGTTCGTTGAGTTTGCCTGCGTCGCAGGCGTTGGCGGCCATGGCCTCGTCCAACTGCGCCAATTCACGCTCCAGTTTGGCAATGCCGCTTTCGCAGATGGTCAGCTGTCGGCGGGCCGCCTGCTGGCTGCGATTGCCCCGGGGCTGACGGGTATCGCCCTTCTTTACCGGCATAACCGGTTCCGGCTTCGGCTCCGCCGCTTTTTGGGCGCGGTATTGGGTAAAGCCCATGGGGTAGTCGGTAATGGTGCCGTCCGCCAGTTCCCAGATGCGGGTGGCAAACCGGTTGATAAAGTAGCGGTCGTGGCTGACAAACAGCAGTGTGCCGTCAAAGGCCTCCACCGCCTCCTCTATCCACTCACGGCTGGCGATGTCCAGATGGTTGGTGGGCTCGTCCAGAATGAGGAAATTGATCTCCTCGTCCATCAGCATGCACAGCCGCAGCCGGCTCAGCTCCCCGCCGGACAGCACGCTGACGGATTTGAATACATCCTCCCCCTGAAACTGATACGCGGCCAGACGGTTGCGCGCGCTCTGGGGGGACATATTCTTTTTGGCGTACAGCATGGTGTCCACCAGATTGCGCTCCGGATGGTCAAAGTGGATGACTTGCTCCAAGTATGCCCACTTCACCGATGGCCCAAGGCGGATAGCGCCGCCGTCGCAGCTTTCCCGCCCCGTCAGCATGTTCAGAAGGGTGGTCTTTCCTGTGCCGTTCTCACCGATCAGGGCAATACGCTCGCCGCCCTCCACCCGCAGATATACGTCGGAGAACAGCGTTCGCTCATCAAAGGCTTTTGTCACACCCCGGAGCTGCAATACCTCGTCACCCTTGAACTCCCGGCTGGCAAACCGGGCGTCCATCTTTTTTGCCTTGGTGGGTTTGGCGGTGGTGCGCATGCGCTCAATACGCTTTTCCATGCTGAAGGCCCGTTTGTGCAGCGCGTCGTTGCCCATAAAGGCCCACAGGTGCATCTGCTCCGCCGCCTTTTCCAGCTGCTGGATCTTAGCCTGCTCCTTCAGGTACTGCTTCATCCGCTCCTGATAGCGGCGCTCCTTCTCCACGGCGTAAAAGCTGTAATTGCCGGAATAAAACTCCGCCTTGCCGCCCGCCACCTCAATGACCCGTGACACGGTGCGGTCCAGGAAGTACCGGTCATGGCTGATGGCCACCACAGTGCCGTGGAATTTGCGCAGGTACTCCTCCAGCCACTCCGTGGCCTGCAGGTCCAAATGGTTGGTAGGCTCGTCCAGCAGCAGAATATCGGTGTCCTCCAGGATCAGCCGCCCCAGATTTACACGGGTCTTTTCACCGCCGGACAGCTGGTCAAACAGCTTCTGCCGCATGTCGGCGCCGATGGACAGACCGTTGGCCACCTTATTCTTGGCGGTGCCGGTGTCGTATCCTCCCAGCGCCTCAAAGCGGGCCGTCAGTTCACCGTACCGCCGCAGCAGGACGTCGTCACTTTCCCCCTGGGACATCCGGGCGGTGAGATCATCCATTTCCGCCTTCAGCGTCTGCATCCGTTCAAAGGCGGAATCCAGCACGTCCTCCACCGTGAAACCGGCGGGGTAGACAGGGATCTGGGAGATCAGTCCTACCCGACGTCCGGCGGCAATGAGGATCTGGCCGCTGTCCGGTTCCAGTTCGCCGGTCAGCAGACGGAACAGGGTCGTCTTTCCCGCGCCGTTCTTCCCCAACAGACCTACCCGCTCGCCGGTATCGATCTGGAAGGTGATGCCGTCCAGTATTTTCTTTTCCAAATCGAAGGACTTTACAACGTCCTTCACAGAGATATCTACCATATTATTGCGTGTTTGCTTCCAGATCCGCTACGATGTCAGTAAAGTGCATGGCGTGAGAGGCCTTTACCAGTACCGCCGTGCCGGGGGTGAAAGCCTCCCGAATAGCCGGCAGCGCCTCCTGCACCGTGGGGAACCACAAGACGTCGGGATTGGCGTCCCGGATGGCCTGTGCCTTGGTGCCGATGGCTACCACCGTGTCCAATCCCAGTTCCCGGGTCAGCACGCCCATATCCCGGTGGGCTTTTTCCGTCAGATCGCCCAACTCGCCCATGTCACCCAGTACCGCCATGCGGCGGGGATGCTCCGTCTGGGCCAGAATGCGCAGCGCTTCCGCCATAGCCTGAGGATTGGCGTTGTAACAATCGTCAATGATAACGCGTTCGTGGCTCAGGCGAACCAGATGCATCCGGCTGCCTACCGGCCGGTAAACCGCAATGCCGGACAGGATTTCCTCTTTCGTCATGCCCAGATGCTCGCCGATGGCGATGGCCATGGCGGCAGGGTAGATCATATAGGCGCCGGGGGAGGGGATCGCCACGTCATAGATATCCCGTGCTGTGGCAACGGTACAGGTCACGCCCTCAATGCCGTGCTCTGCCACCTCGGTGACGTGAACGGCGCAGCGTTGATCCCGCCCGCACAGCACCGTCGCAAAGGGCAGTGTCAGTTCCCGCAGCAGCGCGTCGTCTCCGTTGAGGACGGCCAGACCGCCTGCCTGCAGGTTCTCAAAGATCTCACACTTGGCCTGCAAAATGCCCTGCCGGGTGCCGCCCAGATTTTCAATATGGGCGTCGCCCACATTGGTGATCACGGCCACGGTGGGACGTACTATCTCACCCAAATAGCGGATCTCACCGAAGTGGTTCATGCCGGTCTCAATGACGGCGGCCTGATGCTCCGCCGACAGATTCAGAAGCGTCAGCGGCGTACCGATGGCGTTGTTGAAGTTGGCCTGGGTTTTCAATGTCGGGAATCGCCGGCTCAGTACCGCGGCGATCATCTCCTTGGTGGTGGTCTTTCCGGCGGAGCCTGTGACCTGCACCACAGGAAGATCAAACTGTTCCCGGTACCACGATGCCAGCGCTTTCAGCGCTGTCAGAGTATCCTCCACCCGGATGTAAAATTTGCCGTCCCGCAGATCAGAGGGCTCTTTTGCTGTCAGACAGCCTGCCGCACCGCCGGTAAGGGCCGCATCCAGATAGTCGTGGCCGTCAAACCGCTCACCGGTCAGAGGAATAAACAGCGCGCCTTCCGGGATGCTGCGGCTGTCAGTGGAGACCGCTGTGATCACTGCGCTGCTGTCTTGCAGCAATGTGCCGCCCACGGCGGCACACAGCTGTTGTACGGTACAGGCGTTCATCGTCTTTCCGCCTTTCTGGCGGCCAGCGAATCCATCACGATCTTCTCGCACAGATCGGCATAGCTGTAACCGACCTGTGCCGCCTCCTGAGGTACCAGACTGGTGGGTGTCATACCGGGCAGGGTGTTGATTTCCAGACACCACGCTTTGCCGTCGTCGTCCAGCAGGAAGTCGCTGCGGGAGTACACCGCCAGCCCCAGCCCCTGATGAAGTTTCAAGGACATCTCGCCCACTTGACGCCATTCCTCATCGGTGATACGCGCGGGACAGATCTCCTGAGCGCCGTCTTTTTGATACTTGGATACATAGTCGAAGTATGCGCCTTTGGGAATGATCTCCACGGCGGGGAGGTAGCTGTCGCCCAGCACGGCGATCTGAATCTCCCGGCCTTTGATCTTTTTCTCCACCACCACATGACCGCCGTAGGGCAGCAGATCGTTCAGAGCCTTTTCCAGTTCCTCGCGGGTATCAGGCAGCGCCATACCGATAGAGCTGCCGCCGTTGACCATCTTCACGGCACAGGGGACCATCAGCTCCTGCGCCAAACGGGGGATATCCTCTTTTGTATAATGTACATCTGCCCAAGGAGCGGTGCGGATCCCCATAGAATCCATCATCCGCTTGGTAACGGCCTTATCCATAGCCATGGCACTGCCCAGATAGCCGGAGCCGGTGTAGGGTACACCCAGCAGATCCAGCGCCGCCTGGATCCGGCCGTCCTCGCCGTTGGCACCGTGCATGGCCAGAAATACCACGTCCGCCATGGCGCACACGGTCAGCACATCCTTGCCGATCACGGAAGGACTCTTATCCTGCCGTGCGGCCCGGACGGCGTCCAGATCCGGCGCGGTTTCCTCAATGGCTGCCTTTTCCAGCAGACCATCCGGCGCGTCGAAGATATCCTCCAGCTTGCCATGGTAGTTTTCCAGACCCATGAACATATCCACAAAGATGGCTTGATGGCCCTTTTCCCGCAGCGCGCGGCACACGCCGCTGCCGCTGACCAATCCCACATGGCGTTCGGTACAGAAACCACCGGACAAAACTACGATCTTCATAAAAAGACCTCCTTATTTATGGCAGATGCCAATACTATACCAAGATTACACCTATTATATCAATTTATCAGTATAGCATATTCCACCGGAGATTACAACATACTTTCCGCAAAAGGCTTTTGCCGTTGACTTTTGCCAAAAGGTTGGGTAAAATGAATACTGCGAGTGGATCAGACAGTCGCGGCGGCAAGGCGAAAGCCTGCCGATGAGGAAAGTCCGGGCTCCACAGGGCAAGGATAACGGGTAACGCCCGCCGAAGGCGACTTCAGGAAAAGTGCAACAGAGATATACCGCCGCGCAGTTCTTTCGGGAGTGATCCTGAAGGAATGAAGGCACAGTGAAATGGACGAGCCGTACCGTTTGCGGTACGGCAAACGGCATGGTGCGTGCCGGCGCGGTAAGGGTGGAAAGGTGAGGTAAGAGCTCACCCGATGGCGCGGAAGTGTCCATCGCTGTAAACTCTATCCGGAGCAACACCGGTATGGGGACATTGGCTGGCCCGGCCGTCCCCGGGGTGGCTTGAGCGAACCGGTAACGGTGCGCCTAGATAGATGACTGTCAAGACAGAACCCGGCTTACAGATCGGCTCGTAATGATATGGAAAAGGCGGCGCAACACGCCGCCTTTTCCCTTGTTTTGTCAGAAAAACAGCGCTTATATTCATGTACATGCCGTAAGCATTTGATGCAAGGCAAAGGCCATATTGTGCAGCGAACGCTGTGAAAATACATTGTTTTTGTGAGATATATGAAAAACTACTGCCGCTTTTCTCCCCTTTTTTGTCAAAACCGACACTTTACATTAGTGTGATAAAGTGGTAGAGTATTATCATACTAAAAACAAAACATGGCGCCGATCAAGACGCCAGCAAAAAGGAGAAAAGTAACATGAAAAAGTTTTTGGCAATGCTGATGGCACTGGTTATGGTGCTGAGTCTCGCCGCCTGCGGTAATCAGGCGAACACCCCTGACGATGCGAACAAGGACGATGCCCCTGATACCCAAGAGCTGACCTATGCGGTGGAAGCCGGCAGCGCCGGTGAGGAAGTGGCCAATGAGAAGGGCTGGAATATCAACTCCGTCGCTACTCAGGCTGATGCTTTGATGGAAGTCTCCGCCGGTACTTCTGATGCGGCGATCATCGATCTGCTGATGGCCGGCGCCATGGTGGGCGAGGATACCAGCTATCCTGACCTGAAGGTCACCGATGAGAAACTGAACTCTGAGGAGTACGGTGTGGGCTGCCGCAAGGGCAGCGATCTGGCCTCCTTTATCAACAGTGTCTTTGGTGAAACCTATGCTGACGGTTCCCTGCAGGAACTGGCCAAGACCTACGGCGTGCAGGAGGCTCTGCTGGAACAGTCCGCTTCTGACTTCGTCGCCTCCGAAACCGACAGCGATGTAAAGTATATCCAGGAAAAGGGCAAGCTGGTGGTTGGTATCACTGAGTTCGCGCCTATGGATTACAAAGATGCCAACGGCGAGTGGATCGGCTTTGACGCCGACATGGCCAGAATCGTGGCCGAGAAACTGGGCGTTGAGGTGGAGTTCGTCGTGATCGATTGGGACATGAAGGTCAACGAGCTGGACAGCAAGAACATCGACGTGGTGTGGAACGGTATGACCCTGACTGAGGGCGTGATGGCTGCCATGGAGTGCACTAACGCCTACTGCCAGAACGCGCAGGTAGTCGTGACCAAGTAAACGTATTCCGCAAGACATATCCCTTCGGCAGAGAGCGGTTCCCGCTCTCTGCCTTTGGGCGGCTTTTGGCTTGTTTCTTTTCTTGACTATACATAAAGGAGTTTTCACATGTTCTGGACCGTCACCTTCTCGCTGCTTCAGGGAATGGGCGAGCTTTTAAAGATCTTTTTCCTGACGCTGCTGTTCTCTCTTCCACTGGGACTTATCATCGCCTTTGCCCTGCGCAGCCGGTGTAAGCCTGTCAGCTGGCTTTTCAACATCATCGTGTGGATCATCCGTGGTACGCCGTTGATGCTTCAGCTGATCATCATCTTCTACGGCCCCGGCAAATGGTTCGATAACAATATCTGGGGTTATTTTTCTGACGGTCGTATGGCGGCCTGCGTCATCGCCTTTGTCATCAACTACGCATGCTATTTTGCCGTCATCTATAAGGGCGGCATTGAGAGCGTTCCGGTAGGCCAGCGGGAGGCTGGTCAGGTTCTGGGCATGACAAAGAGCCAGATCTTTTTCAAGGTGACACTGCTGCAGATGGTCAAGCGTATCGTCCCCCCCATGTCCAACGAGATCATCACATTGGTGAAGGATACCTCTCTGGCCCGGATCATCGCCATTATGGAGCTGACCAAGATGGGTGAGAGTTTCATCAAATCCAAGGGCATCACATGGCCCCTGTTCTACACCGGCGTGTTCTATCTGGCGCTGGTGGGGATCCTGACGCTGCTGTTCAACTACATCGAGCGCAAGCTCAGCTACTTTAAGTAAGGAGGTGTCACCATGGCGATTCTGGACGTACAGCATATTGAAAAGCATTTTGGCGATACTCCTGTGTTGGAGGACATCAGCTTCTCTCTGGAGGAGGGACAGGCCCTCAGCATTATCGGTTCCTCCGGCAGCGGAAAGACAACGCTGCTGCGGTGCCTGAACTTTCTGGAAACGCCGGACAACGGTGTGATCTCCGTACGGGGAGAGACGTTGTTTGACGCAAACGATCCCGATACCAAGCGGGAAGCGGATATCCGCAAAAAGCGCCTGCATTTTGGCATGGTGTTTCAAAGCTTTAACCTGTTTCCTCAGTATACGGCTCTGGAAAATGTGACGCTGGCCCGTCAGCTGATGGCAAAAACGGAAAAGACCGGTGAGAGCATGGAGTCCATTCTGGCCGAGGGTAAGGCGCTGTTGGAAAGGATGGGTCTTGCCGATCGAATGGAGAACTATCCCCACCAGCTTTCAGGCGGACAGCAGCAGCGGGTGGCTATCGCCCGGGCGCTGGCCATGAAGCCGGACATCCTGTGCTTCGACGAGCCTACCTCCGCGCTCGATCCGGAGTTGACCGGAGAGGTGCTGAAGGTCATCCGGGGGCTGGCGCAGCAGCATACTACCATGATCATCGTGACCCATGAGATGGCTTTCGCCCGTGATGTGGCGGATCAGGTGATCTTTATGGACGGCGGGGTTATCGTGGAGCAGGGCCCGGCCCGTGATGTGATCGACAATCCCCAGCAGGAGCGCACCCGCCATTTTCTTTCCCGCTATTCCCAGCAGTAAAGCGTCTTTGCATGTTGAATCCTACTGTGCCGCGGCAAAAAGCCACGGCACATTTTTTTGCTTTCCGATTGAATCCCTTACCGGATTGCGGTATAATAAAACAAATTTTATTTTAGACAAGGGAGGCTATCCCATGACATTACAAGAGTATCTGAACGCCATCCGCCGCAAGACCGTGGCCGTAGTGGGCATCGGTGTCAGCAACACGCCGCTGATCCGTATGCTGCTGCGTGAGGGTATCGCTGTTACTGCCTGCGACAAGCGGACACGGGAGCAGCTGGGTGAGCTGGCGGATGAACTGGAACAGGGCGGTGCATGTCTTCAGCTGGGTGAGCAATATCTGGAGGGGCTGACACAGGATATCATCTTCCGTACGCCGGGTCTGCGGCCCGATGTTCCCCAGCTGGCACGGGCTGTGGAACGGGGCAGCGTTCTGACCTCCGAGATGGAGGTGTTTTTTCAGGTGTGTCCCTGTCCTATCATTGCCGTGACCGGCAGTGACGGAAAGACCACCACGACCACCATCATTGCCAAGCTGCTGGAGAGAGCCGGTTACACTGTCCATGTGGGCGGCAACATTGGTCAGCCGCTGCTTTGCGAGGCGGGGGAGATGCAGCCCGATCACTATGCCGTACTGGAACTGTCCAGCTTTCAGCTGATGACCATGACATGCAGCCCCCATATTGCTGTTGTCACCAATCTGGCGCCCAACCATCTGGATGTGCATAAAGATATGGCGGAGTATGTGGCCGCCAAGGAGAATATTTTCCGGCACCAGAAGGAAGGTGATGTGGCGGTTTTCAACTTTGATAACGACATTACCCGCACACAAGGACAGGGTGTCGCTGACCGCGCGATTTACTTTAGCCGGCAGAGCGAGCCGGAAAAAGGAGTATTCCTGAGGGGGGAAGATATTGTCTGCCGGGATAGCCGCGGTGAGCGGACGGTCATGTCCACGGCGGATATCAAGCTGCCCGGCGTTCATAACGAGGAGAACTATATGGCAGCCATTGCCGCTGTCAACGGCCTTGTACCGGACCATGTGATCCGTGATTTTGCCCGTGAATTTGGCGGTGTGGAACACCGTATCGAGTTGGTACGAACCTATCACGGCGTGCGCTATTATAACGATTCTATTGCCAGCAGTCCCAGCCGTACCACGGCAGGCCTGCGCTCTTTTAAGGAGAAGGTAATTCTGATTGCCGGCGGTTATGATAAGCACATTCCCTTCGATGCGCTGGGCGGTGAGATCGTGGAGCATGTCAAGCTACTGGTGCTTTGCGGCGCCACCGCAGCCAAGATCCGGGCCGCTGTAGAAAACGCCCCGGATTATCATCCCGGCCACCCGGAGATCTTGGAAGTTACTCCCTTCCAAAAAGCGGTGGAAGCTGCCCGCGACCACGCCGTGGCAGGCGATGTGGTGACGCTGTCGCCTGCCTGCGCGGCATTTGACCAGTTCAAGAACTTTGCCGAACGCGGCAAGATCTTTAAAGTCATTGTGAACAGCTGGCAGGAATAAGGATAAGCTGCCGCGGCATACGCTTCCTGTAAGGGGGTGTGGGCCGTGCAACACTTGCCATATCTGCGCCTGACGGCCCGCCAGCGGGTGGGCATATGGCTGACTTTGCTGGCGCTGGTGCTGGTGTCGCTGGCGGTGACGCTGCTGCTGCACCTCAAGCCGGTGATGACCAGTATGGCCACCGCCCGGGTTTCCAATCTCGTCAACCGCATTGTCATGGTTGCCGTAGACGAGGCGGTGGCCAAGGGTGAGATCGATTATGATAATTTTGTGACTTTTGAGAAGGATGAGACGGGCCATATCACGGCGCTGCGCAGCAATATTGCGGAGGTCAACCGGATACAGGGCGAGATCGCCGACGAGATACTCAAGCGCTTGTCAGAGGTGTCCACCAGTGAGCTGGAGATCCCGCTGGGCACTCTGACCGGCTCGGCGCTGCTGGCGGGCCGCGGTCCCAGCCTGTTTGTCCGGATGCAGGCAGTGGGCAGCGCATCTGCCACCTTTCGCAATCAATTTACCTCCGCCGGTATTAACCAGACCCGCCACCAGATTTTTCTGGATGTGGATGTGTATATGAGCATTCTGCTGCCGGGACTGACCACTTCTACCAAGGTCTCCAATGAGGTCGCCGTGGCGGAAACAGTGATCGTTGGCGGCGTGCCGGACAATTACACCTATTTCAGCACTATGCCTGACGAGATCAGCCAGTATGCCGAGGATTATATCTTGAACAACGGATGAATGAGGAAATGCCATGGACTATCGTGAAGAAATGAAACAGCTGCGGGAGACCCTAAACGCCAACGGATACCTGTACTATGTGCTGGACGCGCCCACCATGTCGGACTATGAGTACGACCATTTGCTGCGCCGTCTGGAGGATCTGGAGAAGGAGCATCCGGAGGAGATCACCCCGGATTCTCCCACACAGCGGGTGGGCGGCAAGCTGCTGAGCCAGTTTGAGGAGGTGCGCCACGCCGTACCGCTGGAGAGTTTGCAGGATGTGTTTGACGGCGGCGAGGTGCTTGACTTTCTCGAGAAGGTAGCCGAGGATCTGCCTGATGCCGCTTACAGTGTGGAGCCCAAGGTGGATGGCCTGTCAGTGGCACTGGAGTACCGGGACGGTGTGTTCGTCCGAGGCGCTACCCGCGGTGACGGTCGGGTAGGGGAGGACGTGACAGAGAACCTGCGCACCATTCGCTCCATCCCCATGACGCTGCCGGAGAAGCTGCCCCATTTGATTGTCCGGGGCGAGGTCTATATGGCCCGCAGCGTATTCGAGGAGATCAACACCCAGCGGGAGATCGAAGGCAAGCCCCTGATGGCCAATCCCCGCAATGCCGCTGCCGGCTCGCTGCGGCAGCTGGATTCCAAAGTTGCCGCAGCCCGGCGGCTGGATATCGCTGTTTTTAATTTGCAGCTGGCAGAGGGCCGGACGTTCGCCACCCACACGGAGACGCTGGACTATCTGGCCGACCAGCATTTCAAAGTGATCCCCCACAAACCGCTGCAAAGCGCGGAGGATATTCTTAATGAGATCACCCGTCTGGGAGACCAGCGCATGGCGTTTCCCTTTGACATTGACGGCGCGGTGGTCAAGCTGGACAGCCTGCCGGAGCGTGAAGTGCTGGGCAGCACCGCCAAATGTCCCCGATGGGCAGTGGCCTATAAGTACCCGCCGGAGCGTAAGCCGTCCGTACTGAAAGATATCGTGGTGCAGGTAGGCCGTACCGGAGTATTGACTCCCAAGGCGGTTCTGGAGCCGGTTCGTCTGGCGGGCACCACGGTCACCTACGCTACGCTGCACAATCAGGATTTCATCACGTCGAAGGATATCCGTATCGGCGATACCGTTATCGTCCAGAAGGCGGGGGAGATCATTCCGGAGATTGTGGAGGTGATGAAGGACAAGCGCCCCTCCGGCGCGGTACCTTACTATCTGCCACCTGTCTGTCCTGTGTGCGGCGCGCCGGTGATCCGGGACGAGGACGGTGCGGCCGTTCGCTGTACCGGTGCGGAGTGCCCGGCCCAGCTGCTGCGGAACCTGACCCATTTTGCCAGCCGCGGCGCCATGGATATCGACGGTATGGGTCCGGCGGTGATCCAGTCGCTGGTGGACAGCGGCCTTGTCAAAACCGCAGCTGATCTGTATCACTTACAGGCTCAGGATATCGCGCAGCTGGACCGTATGGGGGAAAAATCGGCTGCCAATGTGCTGGCCGCCATCGAAAAGAGTAAGGAAAACGACCTGTGGCGGCTCATCAGCGCATTGGGCATCCGGCAGGTAGGCGACAAGGCCGCCAAGGTGCTGGCCGCGCATTTCGGCTCCTTTGATGCGCTGGCTGCTGCCTCCGAGGAGGAGCTGACCGCCATCGATGACGTGGGCCCCATCACCGCCCGGTATATCCGCCAGTGGCTGGACAGCCCCCAGTCTCAGGATCTGATTGCCCGTCTGCGGGAAGCGGGCGTGAATATGACCAGTCATCAGGAAAAGGTGGATAACCGGTTTGCCGGCCAGACCTTTGTCCTGACGGGAACGCTGGAGAAGTTTACCCGGGACGAGGCTGCCGCCATGATCGAGCAGCGGGGCGGCAAGGCCAGCGGCTCCGTATCCAAAAAGACCACCTATGTGGTGGCCGGCGAAAACGCCGGCAGCAAGCTGCGCAAGGCGCAGGAACTGAACATCCCCGTGCTGACAGAGGAGGAGTTCCTGTCCATGCTGCAATAAATTGAATCAACGGAGGAGACCTTTCCATGGCGATCAATACTGATTTGATGCTGCGTCATCAGGTAATTTACAGCGTGTTTGTCCGCGGTCATACGAAGGAGGGAACCTTCCGGGCGCTGGAGGGTGACCTTGACCGTTTAAAAGGGTTGGGGGCGGATATCCTCTGGCTGATGCCCATCCATCCCATCGGGGAAGAAGGCCGCAAGGGGACGATGGGCAGCCCCTACGCGATCCGGGACTACCGTGCCGTCAATCCGGATATGGGTACTGTGGAGGATCTGCGCCATCTGGTGGATGCCATCCATGATCGGGGCATGAAGTGTATCATCGACGTGGTATACAACCACACCTCACCGGACTCCGTGCTGGCGCAGACTCACCCGGAGTTCTTCCTGCGGGATGCTGCCGGCAAGCCCACCCGCAAGGTGGCAGACTGGTGGGATATCGTAGATCTGGACTATACGAACCGCGACCTGTGGCGTTACCAGATCGATACGCTGAAGCAGTGGGCGGCGATTGTGGATGGATTTCGCTGTGACGTGGCCAGCGCTGTGCCGCTGGACTTCTGGCGGCAGGCCCGGGACGAGGTGGAGACAGTCCGCCCCGGCTGTATCTGGCTGGCGGAGAGCGTCCACGGCGCCCATGTGCTGGCCATGCGAACAATGGGTGCCTATTGCGCCACGGATACCGAGCTGCAGTCGGTGTTCGATATGACCTACGACTACGATATCTGGCCCTGCTATGAAGGTGTACTGACGGGGAAAACGAGCCTGCGGGAGTATGCGGACCTGCTGAACTATCAGGAATTGACCTATCCGTCCCATTATGTCAAGGCCCGGTGTCTTGAAAACCATGACACGCCCCGGGCGGCCTCCTATTTTGATAGCGATACACAGCTGGACAACTGGTTGGCGTTCCTGTACTTCCAGCGTGGCGCGGCCATGCTCTACAGCGGTATGGAGTATGCCCCGAAAGAGCGGGTGGACTTTTTTGAGCGGCAGAGCAACTACGGCGATATGCAGCGGGATGTGCAGCGGTACCTGTGGAAGCTGAAGGAGATGAAAACAACGTTGCCGAGCACCGGCGGCTATTGGCTGGATACGGCGGATGGCGTCCTGCTGGGCCGGTATGACGGCCCGGAGGGTAAAGCCTTGGGCGTGTTCGACCTGTGCCGCCGCGGCGGCGGAACAGTGCGCGTCGATTTGCCTGACGGCACATATCCCAATCGTCTGGGCGGCATCGTGACCGTTCAGAACGGACAGCTTGTTTTCGACGGTAAACCGGTTGTAATCTGATTTGTCTTTTTCTACAAAAATTTTTCTTCTCCATAAGGAAAAACGCAGAAATCTTGGAGATGAATTGACTTTCCCCTGAAACGTGTTACCATAACAATTGTATATCTGTGCATTTTCACCGGTTCTTTGCCGGCGGAATCGTGCTCGGAATAAAGAGGAGGAAAAGAGAATGAGTAAGCTAATGAAAATCTGTGACGGCAACGAGGCGGCGGCATATGTGGCATATGCTTTCTCCGAAGTTGCTGCCATCTATCCCATTACGCCGTCCAGCCCCATGGCGGAGCATGCGGATGAGTGGTCGGCCAAGGGCCGCAAGAACATTTTCGGCCAGACGGTCCGTCTGGTGGAGATGCAGTCCGAAGCCGGCGCCTGCGGCGCCTGCCACGGCGCGTTGGAGGCCGGTGCGCTGGCCACCAGCTTTACCGCGTCTCAGGGCTTGATGCTGATGATCCCGACGATGCACCGTATCTCGGGCGAGCGTCTGCCCGGCGTGCTGCACGTGGCGTCCCGTACCGTAGGTACCCACGCGTTTTCCATTTTCGGCGATCATTCCGACGTGATGAACTGCCGCCAGACGGGCTTTGCCATGCTCTCCAGCGGCAGCGTCCAGCAGTCGGCCGATCTGGCCGCTGTGGCCCACCTGAGCGCTATCAAGGCCCGCATCCCGTTCCTGCATTTCTTTGACGGTTTCCGCACCAGCCACGAGATCCAGAAGATCGATGTGCTGGAGTATGATGACTACGCCAAGCTGGTGGATTATGACGCGCTGGCCAAGTTCCGTGCCAATGCGCTGAACCCCGAGGATCCCCGGATGCGTTCTCTGGTGGATAATCCCGATATCTATTTCCAGCTGCGGGAGTCCAACAACACCGACTACGCCGAGCTGCCCGATGTGGTGGAGGACTATATGGCGCAGATCAGCAAGCTGACCGGCCGTGAGTATCACCTGTTCAACTACTACGGCGCCCCGGATGCCGAGCGTGTCATCGTAGCCATGGGCAGCGTGGCCGGCTGCGCGCAGGAGGTCGTCAACTATCTGAACGCCAAGGGCGAGAAGGTAGGCTTCCTGCAAGTGCATCTGTTCCGCCCCTTCTCCGCCAAGCATCTGCTTGCCGCCATGCCCAAGACGGTGAAGAAGATCGCCGTTTTGGACCGTGTGAAGGAAGCCGGCTCTATCGGCGAGCCGCTGTATGAGGATATCTGCGCCGCCTACATCAACGACGCCAACCGTCCGCTCATCTATGCCGGCCGCTACGGCCTCAGCAGCAAGGATACCACCCCTGCCCAGATCAAGGCCGTGTTCGACAATCTGACGCTGGAGGAGCCGAAGAACCACTTTACCATCGGCATCGAGGACGATGTGACCCATCTGTCCCTGCCGCTGGGTGCGCCGCTGCTGACCGAGCCGGAAGGCACCATTGCCTGCAAGTTCTGGGGCTTGGGTTCCGATGGTACTGTGGGTGCCAACAAGAACTCCATCAAGATCATCGGCGAGACCACCGATATGTACTGTCAGGCGTACTTCGAGTATGATACCAAGAAATCCTTCGGTATTACTAAGAGCCATCTGCGCTTCGGCAAGCACCCCATCAGCTCCACCTACTATGTCAGCAACGCTGACTTTGTCGCCTGCCACAACCAGACATACCTGACCAAGTACGATATCATTTCCGAGCTGAAGCCCCACGGCAGCTTCCTGCTGAACTGCGAATGGAAAGAGGAGGAGCTGGAGCAGCACATCCCCGGCGACATCCTCAAATACATCGCGGAGAATGATATCAAGTTCTACATTATCGACGCCAATAAGGAGTCTCAGGCGCTGGGCCTGGGCAACCGCTCCAACATGGTGCTGCAGGCCGCTTTCTTCAAGCTGGCCAATGTGATCCCTGTGGAGGATGCCGTGGAGCACATGAAGGCCGCCGTGAAAAAGACCTACGGCCTGAAGGGCGAGAAGGTCGTCAACATGAACCTGCAGGCGGTGGACGCCGGTATCAGCGCGCTGGTGGAGGTCAAGGTAAAACCCGAGTGGAAGAATCTGTCCGGCGCCGCCATCAAGCCTGCCGCAGAGGATCTGCCCTACGTCATTAAGAACATTCTGGTACCCATCAATGCCCAGAAGGGCGACGATCTGCCTGTCTCCGCCTTTAAGGGCATGGAGGACGGCACCATGCCGCTGGGTACCTCCCGCTATGAAAAGCGCGGCATCGCCACCCATCTGCCTGTGTGGGACGCTGCCGAGTGCCTGCAGTGCAATATGTGCTCCTTCGTCTGCCCCCACGCCGTTATCCGTCCCTTCCTGCTGGACGAGGCTGAAGCGGCCAATGCTCCCGCAGGTCTGGTGATGACCGATGCCAAGGGCCCCCAGCTGGCCGGCATGAAGTACGCCATGGGCGTGTCCACGCTGGACTGCACCAGCTGCGGCAGCTGCGTGTCCTCCTGCCCCAAGAGCGGCAAGGCCCTGAAGATGGTGCCCGCTCACGAGGTATCTCTGGATCAGACCAACTGGGAGTATCTGTTCAATCTGCCCATCAAGGGCGACAAGCTGGATAAGTTCAGCCTGAAGGGCAGCCAGTTCAAGCAGCCTCTGGTGGAGTTCAACGGCGCCTGCGCCGGCTGCGGCGAGACTCCCTATATCAAGCTGCTGACCCAGCTGTTCGGCGACAAGATGTATCTGGCCAACGCCACCGGCTGCACGCAGGCATGGGGCGCGGCAATGCCCTGCGTTCCCTACTGCAAGAACCAGGAGGGCAAGGGCGTAGCATGGTCCAACTCCCTGTTTGAGAACAACGCCGAGTTCTCCTATGGTATGTGCCTGGCTGTCAAACAGCTGCGTGACTGCGTGACCGGCTATGTGAAGGAGCTGGATGCGCTCACCAAGAATGAGGCTGTCAAAGCGGCTATCGCCAAGTATATGGAGACCTACGACGATCTGGATGCCTCCACGCCCGCTACCGCTGAACTGGTGGCCCTGCTGGAAAAGACCGCTTTCTCTGCCGACGAGCAGAAGATCGTGGACGAGATCCTCAAGCGCAAAAAGGACCTGTCCAAGAAGACCATGTGGATGTATGGCGGCGACGGCTGGGCCTACGATATCGGTTACGGTGGTCTGGACCATGTGTTCGCCATGGGCGAGGATGTGAATGTGCTGCTGGTGGATACCGAGGTGTATTCCAACACCGGCGGACAGTCCTCCAAGGCCACTCCTGTGGGCGCTGTGGCCCAGTTCCAGGCCAGCGGCAAAAAGACCAAGAAGAAAGACCTTGGCATGCTGATGATGACCTATGACAACGTCTATGTGGCCCAGTGCTCCATGGGCGCCAACCCCAACCAGCTCATCAAGGCCATCAAGGAAGCCGAAGCCCACAAGGGCCCGTCCCTTGTCATCTGCTACGCGCCCTGCATCAACCACGGTATCAAGAAAGGCATGAGCAATGTCCAGCAGGAGATGAAGGACGCTGTTGCTTCCGGCTACTGGAACCTGTACCGCTACGATCCCACCACCAAGAAATTTACGCTGGACAGCAAGGAACCCACCATGCCGCTGTACGACTTCATGAAGGGCGAGGTGCGCTATGCCTCTCTGGAGCTGAGTTTCCCCGAAAACGCCAAGACGCTGTTTGCCGAGGCGGAAGAGGACGCCAAGATCAAGTACGAGTCCTACAAGCGCCGTAGCGAGAACTAACACCCCATACAAAAAGAATCTCCGGCCTTTGACCGGAGATTCTTTTTGTATATTTGTCACGCCGATTTTTTCTTTACGATATAGCTGATCAGCAGTCCTGCGGCAAGGCCAAGCACGACCGTCAGCAGGTATGTCTCAAGGATCAGCCAGACCAGCGCAATGCCAATGGCCGCTCTCTCCAGCTGCTGCACAATGATCATCACAGCGATATCCCCCACAAGCAGCAGCCCTCCGCAGACGGCGATGGGCAGCCACGGCCTTTTTAGCTGGTGAAACAGGAAAAACTGTATGGCCAGCGCCGCAAGGAAAACGAGAGGGATCAGAAAAGAATGGAGATTTCCAAATTCCCAGAAGCGAAAAATGGCGCGAAACGCATTGAGAAGCATCAGAACACTCCTTTCCGGGCGTTATATTTCGCCCTTATCCGTGCCAACTGTGACCGGTGCGGGTTTACTCCCCATCAACACCGGCAAATGGTTCAGTCCCGCTGCTGAGCAGTGACAGTCCTCGGATTACTGGGGCTTACGCATCCGCTTGGTAACGGCGCGGCCTGTGGGTGTAGCGGCCAAACCGCCCAGCGCCGTTTCACGGAACTCCACCGGCATCCGGCGGCCCACCTCGCCCATAGCGTCGATGACCTCGTCCACAGGGATACGGCTCTCTACGCCGGCCATGGCCATATCCGCCACACTGACGGCGTTTACCGCGCCGATGACATTGCGTTTCACGCAGGGGACTTCCACCAGACCTGCCACCGGATCGCAAACCAGCCCCATCAGATTTTTCAGCGCCATCGCCACGGCGTGACCGATCTGCTCACCGCTGCCGCCTTGCAGGGCTACCAGCGCGCCTGCCGCCATAGCGGAAGCGGTGCCGATCTCCGCCTGACAGCCGCCGGACGCGCCTGCAATGCAGGCCCGGTAGGCGATGACCGCGCCGATACCGCTGGCCACATACAACGCCTCTAAAAGCTGGTGCTGGCTCAGCTCTTCATATTTGCACAAAGGCAGCAGCACCGCCGGAAGCACGCCGCAGGCACCCGCCGTGGGGGCTGCCACGATGCGGCGCATGCAGGCGTTGGATTCCGCCATACTGAGGGCCTCGGCAATGACCTCACTGACATAGCCGCCGGACATGGCCTCGCCGCGGATACAGTATTGACGCATCTTCATGCCGTCGCCGCCCACCAGACCGCTGACAGAACGCCGCCGTCCGGTATAGCTGTCCGCCGCGTCCACCATGGCCTGCCACGTCAGCAGCATCTTGGCCATGGACTGGCTGCGGGTCACCTGCCGCGTTTCCATATCATCCTCCAGCACAATTTCCCAGAAGGGTTTGTTCTTCTGGGCCATCTGCTCAAAGATTTCCTTCATCGAATCCAGAGACATCTTCATCCTCCTCCTTGTCGTAGTAGGTTATGGACAAAATGCCCGGCAGCTCTGACAAAAACGAAACCTGGCTGGGCTTGAGATGCTGGTCGGTCTCAATGACCATCAGGGCGTCGCCGCCCCGTTTGTGACGGTACAGGCTCATATTGGCCACATTGACCCGGAGCTGAGTCAAAATGGAGGTCACCGCCGCCACCGTGCCGCTCTCATCCTGATTGCGAATTACCAAAGTGTTGTACGCACCGGTGAAATTCACGCTGATACCGTCCAGCTTATCCACCATGATGCGTCCGCCGCCGAGGCTGGAGGCCTGCATTTCCAGATGCTTGCCCTTTTCGTCCCACACATCGATCACCGCCGTGTTAGGGTGAGCGTCCCGCAGGTCAACGGCATCAATGGTGTAGTCTAATCCTGCCTTTTTCGCCTCCTCAAAAGCGTAGGGGATCCGCAGGTCATCCGGTTTCATGCCCAGCAAACCTGCCACCAGAGCCCGGTCGGTACCATGGCCGAAACCTGTTTCGGCAAAGGATCCGTGCAGATGGATGGCGGCCTTTACCGGCTTGCTGCCCAGCAATGTGCGAGCCATGCTGCCGATTCGCGCCGCGCCTGCCGTGTGAGAACTGGAAGGTCCCACCATTACCGGACCGAGAATATCAAAAATATCCATAAATCGCTCCTCCCATGATTTCCTTTACCTATTGTACCATATCCCTTTTGGAAAGGAAAGGGAGAATTATACCATACTCCGGAGGAAGCTCTGATGGGGTAAAATCAGGTCAACAGGGAAAAGAGCATCACAACGGCGCCCAGTACCACGAGAACGACGCCGGTGGCGCGGTTGAGGGTTTTGGGCGAAGCCTTGTTGGCGAATACGGCGGCGATCCGTGCCCAGATCAACGTGAATGCCACGCACAAGACAAAGACCGTCCAGTCCGGCGCGCCGCCGATGGCAAAGTGGGAGATCGCACCGGTCAAAGCGGTGAACGCCATGATGAACACACTGGTGCCCACGGCGGTTTTCAGCTCGAATCCCAATACAGAGGTCAGGATCAGCAGCATCATCATGCCGCCGCCCGCGCCGACAAAGCCGCAGATGAAACCGATGATCACGCCGCATACCAGGGATTGAATCGCCCGCTTTTTGGCCGATACGGCAAGCATGGTCTCCTTTGTGGTCATGACAGGCTTCACAATGAACTTAATGCCCAGCAGGAATGTCATGCACACGGAAAACCCGCCCATGGTAGCAGGGGGAACAAGGCTGGCGACATAACTGCCAATCACGGTAAAGGTCAGCACGCTTACCATCATGATCAGACCATTGCGTACATCCAGATTTTTGTTTTTTCCATACGTATATGCCGAAATGGCGCTGGCCAGCACGTCCGATGACAGCGCGATGCCCACAGCCATGTAGGGATCCATGTCCAGAAAGGTGATGAGCATGGGGCTGATAACGGCAGCGGCGCTCATACCGGCAAAGCCGGTGCCAAGACCGGCCCCCATGCCGGCAAAAAATGTTACGATAATAGTAAACAGCAGCTTCATTCCGCTATATCTCCTTCCAGCAGCTCATTTAGATTTTTATCCATAATCGCAATGGTTTTCAAAAAAGCGTCCTGCATCTGTTGATCTGTGTGGGCGAACAGCCGCTGCAGGAACGCCGATTGCAGCTGACGGCCCTGCATAATAACCGGTTGTGCTTTCTCCGTACACAACAGCCGGGTCTTTCGCCGGTCGCCCGGCATGGATTCCCGGGTCAGGTAGCCGTCCCGAACCAGCTTGTCCACGTTGACTGACACCAGATTTGCCTTGATCTTCCGAACCTCTACAATGTCTGCGGCGGTTTGATATGCCGGATTATTGGCCAGAAACAGCAGAATGTCAAAGGCCGTCTGGGGCAGCTTCAGCGTTTGACACAGCGGCTTGCATACCGCAGTATACGCCAGCGCCAATTTTCGGGAAAATTCCATACTCATATTCATGGTATGCCTCCTGGGAATAGTCCAAAACAGAAAAGTACAAATTTGAAGTAAATATTAGCATGTGTCAGCATATTTGTCAAGCATGCCGTTTACCGAACACAGACACATGAAAAATGATTGACAATCGGGGAACAATATAGTATACTGCTTACAATATTGAACAGCGATGACGGGAAGCAGTAGGCGGTCAGCGGATGCCAAGAGAGGGAGCGGTCGGTGTAAGCTCCTGTGATGCCCCGCCCAAGTCGTCCCTGAGCTTTCGGCTGAACAACAGTAAGCCGTAACGGTTGCCCTCCGTTAGCGGGGCGCGGCGTGACAGCGCCGCATGAGTGCGGGAATTATCCCGAATACAGGTGGTACCACGGACAATTGTTCGCCCTGTTTTGCTGATGGCAAAACGGAGCGATTTTTTGTTGCCCTTTTTGCCAAATACGGAAAGGAGAAACCCCTATGCATAAGGAATTGCCGAAAGTGTATGATCCGCGGGAGGTGGAGCCCAGCATCTATCAGATGTGGATGGACAACGACTGCTTCCACGCCGATCCAAATCCTGACAAAAAGCCGTTTTCCATTGTTATGCCGCCCCCCAATGTTACTGGACAGCTCCATATGGGCCACGCCATGGACTGCACGCTGCAAGATATCCTGATCCGGTACAAACGGATGCAGGGCTATGAGGCACTGTGGCTGCCCGGCAGCGACCACGCCGGCATTGCCACTCAGATCAAGGTGGAGGAAGAGCTGCGCAACACAGAGGGCCTGACCCGCCATGATCTGGGCCGCGAGAAGTTCCTGGAGCGTGTCTGGGCGTGGAAGGAAAAATACGGAAGCCGTATCGTGGAGCAGCAGAAGAAGATGGGCGCTTCCTGCGACTGGAGCCGCGATCGTTTCACCATGGACGAGGGCTGCTCCCGCGCCGTCCGTGAGACCTTCTGCGAACTCTATGAGAAGGGCCTGATCTACAAGGGCAGCCGCATCATCAACTGGTGTCCCCATTGCCTGACCGCCCTGTCCGACGCCGAGGTGGAGTACACCGAAAAGCCCGGCCATCTGTGGTATGTCCGCTATCCCCTCAGCGACGGCAGCGGCGATATCGTCATCGCCACCACCCGTCCCGAAACCATGCTGGGCGATACCGGCGTGGCCGTCAACCCGGAGGATGAGAAGTTCAAGCACCTCATTGGCAAGAAGTGCGTTCTGCCGCTGATGAATCGTGAGATCCCCATCGTGGGCGACGAATACTGCGAGATCGGATTCGGTACCGGCGCGGTGAAGATGACGCCTGCCCATGACCCCAACGACTTCGAGGTGGGCCTGCGCCACAACCTGGAGGTTATCCGCTGCATTGCCGATGACGGCACCATCAATGAAAACGGCGGCAAGTATCAGGGAATGGATCGCTACGAGTGCCGCAAGGCCATTGTGGAGGATCTGGACGCCGCCGGCTATCTGGTCAAGACCGAGCCCTACAGCCACAACGTGGGCACCTGCTACCGCTGCCATAACGACGTGGAGCCTCTGATCTCCGCCCAGTGGTTCGTGAAAATGGCGCCTCTTGCCAAAGAAGCCATCCGCGTGGTGGAGGACGGCACCGTCAAGTTTGTGCCGGAGCGTTTCACCAAGACCTATATCAACTGGATGGAGAACGTTCATGACTGGTGTATTTCCCGCCAGCTGTGGTGGGGCCATCAAATCCCCGCGTGGTACTGTGACGAGTGCGGCCATATCAATGTCAGCCGTGAAGATCCCACCAAGTGCGAAAAGTGCGGCTGTACCCACCTGACCCGTGAGGAGGACGTGCTGGATACCTGGTTCAGCTCCGCCCTGTGGCCTTTCTCCACACTGGGCTGGCCGGATCTGGACGCCGCCGACCTGAACTACTGGTATCCCACCTCTGTGCTGGTCACCGGCTACGATATTATTTTCTTCTGGGTGGCCCGTATGATCTTCTCCGGCATGGAGCAGATGAAGAAGGAGCCCTTCAAAACGGTGCTCATCCACGGCCTTGTGCGGGATGATAAGGGCCGCAAAATGTCCAAGTCTCTGGGCAACGGCATCGATCCGCTGGAGATGGCGGAGAAGTACGGTGCCGACGCGCTGCGCTTTAACCTGATCACCGGCAACAGTCCCGGCAATGATATGCGTTTCTTCGTGGAAAAATGTGAGGCCATGCGTAACTTTGCCAACAAGATCTGGAATGCCAGCCGCTTTGTCATGATGAATCTTACCATTGACAAAGTGCAGCTGCCGGAAAAGCTGGAGCTGGAAGACAAATGGGTTCTCAGCAAGCTGAACACGCTGATCCGTGAAGTGACAGAGAACATGGATGCCTTTGAGCTGGGTGTGGCGTCCGCCAAGATCTATGATTTCATCTGGGACACCTATTGCGACTGGTATATCGAGCTGACCAAGACCCGCCTCAACGGCGAAGACGCCGGGGCGAAGCTGGCAGCCGAAAACGTGCTGTGCTATGTGCTGCTGCGTATTCTGGAACTGCTGCACCCCTTCATGCCCTTCATCACCGAGGAGATCTGGCAGGCGCTGCCCCACGAGGGTGACTTCCTGATCCGCGCGGCATGGCCGACCTATCAGGAAGCCCTGCACTTCCCGCAGGCGGAGTCCGATATGGAGAATGTGAAGGATGCCATCACCGCCGTCCGCGCCCGCCGTTCCGAGATGAACGTGCCGCCTTCCAAGAAGGCGCAGTTGATTTTGGTGACCCGCCGTCCTGAGACCTATGAGGTGGGTAAACACTTCATTACCCGTATGGCCTATGCCAGTGAGGTGACGGTCACAGACAAAGTGCCGTCTGACCTGAAGGGCATGGTCACTGTGGTGACTCACGATGCCAATATCTATCTGCCGCTGGCGGAGTTGGTCGATATTGACGCAGAGCTGGAACGTATCGCCAAGGAGAAAGCTAAGGCCGAGGACAACCTCAAGCGCATCGAAGCCAAGTTGGCCAATGAATCCTTCACCTCCCGCGCACCGGAAAACGTGGTTAACGCCGAGCGTGAAAAGGCTGATAAGGCCCGTGCCTTGATTGCCAAGCTGGAGGAATCCGCTGCCGCTATGAAGTTATAAGGATAGTCCCGTTGTCTTGCGTGTTTTTGCTTCCCAATGGATTGCTTTTCCGAGAGCAGAACACTTCGGTATACAGGCAAGGCCATAAATCTTTGATTTATCCGTTTCGTCGGCGAATTTCGTGCAAAAGCGCAGGATGAATCCCGTATAATCACCGTAGAGAGATTTCTCTGCGGTGATTATTTTTTGTCATGATAATAAAAAGGACATGCCTGCGGCATGTCAGTACATGTAGAACATATAAAAGGAGCATGAAAATGGAAGTGACTGCCACTTACCGGGACAGAATTCTGGAGCTGCATTTGAAAGGAGAGTTGGATCATCACGGAGCCCGTGGCCTTCTGACAAAGTTGGAACGGGAGATCGAAGCCACGCTGCCTGCGGAATTAGTGCTGGACTTCAGCGGTGTTACCTTTATGGACAGCGCCGGTATTGCTGTGGCGCTGCGGGGTTGGCAGCGCATGAGAGAACTGGGGGGGTGCGTCAAGTTATACCATGTTGCGCCCCAACCCAAAAAAGTATTGGAGGCCGCAGGCGTCGGACGCATGATGACCGTCCAATAGTGTGATGGATAGCAATCATATGGCAGCGCACCGGGGAGACTATGCCGCCCCAATAGTCAACCATCAAAAGAAATATCGACATGAGAGAGGAGTATACATATGCAGCGTATGGAAAACTATGTGACATTGGAATTTCTCAGCCGCAGCAGCAATGAGGGATTTGCCCGTGTAGCGGCAGCCGGCTTCGCGGCCCAACTGGACCCCACACTGGATGAACTGGGGGATATCAAAACGGCTGTCAGTGAAGCGGTCACAAATGCCATTGTTCACGGATATCCCGATCAGTTGGGCAAGATCGTAATGAAGCTGAAACTGCTGGAAAACAATACGCTGGAGATTACCGTCCGCGACTGGGGAAAAGGAATTGAGGATATTCAACAGGCTCGGCAGCCGCTGTTTACCACTGGCGGGGAGGAGCGCAGCGGCATGGGCTTTACCATTATGGAAAGCTTTATGGACCGGCTGACTGTCAAATCAACACCGGGCCGTGGTACCACAGTTACCATGCGCCGGCGCATCTCTGCCCGGATCAAGCGATGAGCGAGATGTTTGCGCTGCTGGAACGGGCGCAGGGGGGAGACGACGAGGCGTGCCAGCAGGTACTGACGGAGAACAGTGGACTGATCTGGTCCATTGTCAAGCGGTATTACGGCTGCGGTGTAGAAACGGACGACCTCTATCAGCTGGGATGTATCGGCTTTATCAAGGCAGTAAAAGGTTTCGATCTTAATTATGGTACCCAGTTTTCTACCTACGCCGTGCCTAAAATCTCCGGTGAGATCCGACGTTTTCTTCGAGATGATGGCGCCATCAAAGTAGGCCGCACCATCCGGGAAAAGGGACAGACCCTCTGGTCAGCAAGGGAAAAACTGCGGCATCAATTGGGGCGGGAGGCCCACCTGTCCGAGCTGTCAGAGGCCACCGGAATGACAGTAGAGGAAATCGCCAATATTGACCTTGCCACTGTGGCTCCGGAATCGTTGCAGCAGGAAACTGCAGAGGGCCTGACACTGGAATCGACATTAGGTACGGATGCAGAGGAAGAGCGCCTTGTGGAGAGCATAGCCTTGCGGGAGGCCATTGATACGCTCCCGGAAAAAGAAAAGATGACCATTCTCCTGCGCTTTTTCAAGGGGCTGACTCAGGAGCAGACCGCTCGGATCGTGGGAGTATCGCAGGTTCAGATTTCCCGTTTGGAGCACAGGGGCTTGGAAAAGCTGCGCAAGCTGCTGGCGGATTGACGCCTTTTTGTTGTGCTTCATAGTCGTCCGGCAAAAACTCTGTCATAGTGCCGCGATAGCGTTTGGGCATAAACGTGTTCTGACACCGGGGGTTATACCGCTCTTGGATCGCAATGGTTTCATAGAATCGTTTCCATAATCTGCGAAACTGAACCTCTTCTTCACCGGGCAGCGACAACTGCAGACTGTCCACTATAAGAAGACGGGAGTGACTGTTGGCATAAACCAGCAGCTCTTTGTTGGTCCGGTCATATATAAAAAACGCCTCATTGGCATACCGGTCGCAAAAGTGCTTTCGCAGCAGGGGCAAAACCCGGTTTTTTGGTTCGATCTCCGCCCCCAGAACACCCTTGTAATCTGAAAAGCGGACAAAGCCACGCAATTTTTCCAACTCGCCGCTCAGGTGCCGAAGGGCCTTGGCAACGGGATAGTACACCGGATCAGAAATATTGTGCAAAAAACCGGCGCCTTCCTCATATAACTTTCGAACCACTGCGTATAATCGGGATTCCTTTTCCGGCAGACAGGTGAGAAATCCGCGCCGCACTACATCCGCTGCGCCTTTGGAACGCCGCAGAATACTGTCGTATACACGGCGGGCATGCTCTCGCTCTGTCACCACATAGCGCACCTCATACAGCGACCAACATTCCTCATTGCCGGAAAAAGCAATGGGGAATTCTTTATATACATAACTCTCAAACACGCAGCAGAGAAAACCTTCAAACGTTCCGTCATATTGAAAAACCACATCTCTCCATGCCACACTGTTCACCCCGCTGCGTCAAATAAAGATAGCTGCTGCATCTCACCTTCTGGCAACGACCCTCGTTCCGCGGCCTCCAGCTGCTGCACGATAGTGGAAGGGGAGAACCGAAGCCCGGGAGCGGCGTGACCGTCACAGAGAACGAAATACTGTGCCCGCTTAACGACCACCCCCAGTTTTTTCAGCTCCTCAAACCGCAGATGTGTGGTACGCCGGGCTGCGAGGATACGCTTGGCACTGGTAGGGCCGATACCCGGAACCCGCAGGAGCGTTTCATATTCTGCTCGCATGATCTCCACTGGGAATTGCTCCAAATGGGCAACCGCCCAACTGCATTTGGGATCCAGCCGGGGATTGAAGTCCGGGTGAGCCTCATCCAACAACTCGGAGGCACGAAAACCATAAAACCGCAGCAGCCAGTCCGCCTGATAGAGCCGATGCTCCCGCAGCAGCGGCGGCTTGGTATCCAGAGAGGGCAGGAGATTGTTTTCTACTACCGGCACATAGGCAGAATAAAACACTCGTTTGAGCCGGTACTCCTGATAAAGAGCCTCCGTCAGATGCAGAATGTGCCGGTCGGTGTCCTGTGTCGCTCCCACGATCAGCTGGGTGCTCTGTCCCGCCGGAGCAAAGGACGGGGCGTGCTTATATTTGACCAATTCCTGACGGTTTTCCAATACCCTGTCGCGGATCAGTCCCATAGGCCGCAGGATAGCTTCCCGCGTTTTGTCGGGAGCCAACAGCTGTAATCCCTGATGGGAGGGCAGCTCGATGTTGACACTCATGCGGTCAGCCAAAAGGCCCAACTGCTGCACCAGTTCCGGAGATGTGCCGGGGATGGCTTTTGCATGGATGTACCCATTAAAGCCGTATTCCTGCCGCAGGATCTGCAGGGCACGGATCATTTGCTCGGTAGTGTAGTCGGCATTGCGCAGCACACCGGAGGAAAGAAAAAGCCCCTCAATATAATTCCGCCGATAAAATCCTATGGTCAGTTCCGCCAGCTCACGGGGCGTAAAAGCAGCACGACGGGTATCGTTAGAGCGCCGGTTGACGCAATATTTGCAGTCGTAAACGCAGCTGTTGGTCATCAATACCTTCAACAGCGTGATGCAGCGTCCGTCGG
>CAMCSE010000020.1 GCA_945877515.1 uncultured Clostridia bacterium
CCCCCCCCCCCCCCCCCCCCCCCCCCCCCCCCCCCCCCCCCCCCCCCCCCCGCGCAATCTACGGATTTCCGATGGTCAAGGGAGTGTGGTGCAACAGCTACCTCAAACGGAGTGTCCTGCCGAAATCACGGGCTTTGCGACAAGGTGGAGCCAGTATTGCACCGGGGAACTCAAGAGGTCAGCTATTACGGATTCCCGATTTCAGTACATCGGGGAAACTGGTGTACTCAGCTCAAGACCAGAGTTTTCCAACAGCGCCCGGTCACAAGGCGCTGGTACAAATATCGTACAGTATTTAGGCATAGCCGCAGACGAACCAGAGCGCATTGCAAGGCACACCAAACCCGGAATAGTCCTACCTCTGGTAGAAGCGGGTTGGGATGAAGCGTATTGCAGGCAATGGTGTTCTGAGTACAGTTTGCTATCTCCCATATATACATCATCCTCAAGGGGTGGCTGCTGGTTCTGTCATAACCAGACTATAAATCAGCTCCGGCTACTCAGAAAAGACTACCCGGATCTATGGTCACTGCTGATGAAGTGGGACATCGACAGCCCGGTTACGTTCAAGGCCGACGGCCACACTGTCCACGATTTTGACCGGCGCTTCCAATTAGAGGATGAAGGCAAAATACCGTCTGATAGAAAATTCAGGTGGAAAATGATGGAGGAATACAAATGAAACCCATTAAAACCGAACACTCCAACGTCGTCTTTGTAAAAGAGGGCTGTTTGGATCTGCCGGGTATGGCGTACAAATACGCCGACGGTACACCCGGCGTTGAAACCTGTTGGGAGCTGTCCCCTGAAGAGCTGGAACAGGTGAAAAAGACCGGGCGCATTTACCTGTACACCGTGGGCGAAGGCGTCCCGCCTATGTTCCTCAGCGTCAAGTCTGAGTTGGTACTGCAGGAGGGCGTTGCTGATGAAAATTCCTAAGAGTATCAAGATCGGCGGCAAGGTTTACACCGTTGAAATCACAAACAAGCTCGACCTTGGCAATGTGAATGTGTCCGCCGAAATCCTCTATAACGACCTTGTTATCAGAGTGTCACCGCAGGCGCAGGGCAAAATGGAGGCCGATTTCATCCATGAGCTGATTCACGCTATCTTTGACCACCTCGGTTATAAGGAACACGACGAAAAGCGTGTTGACGAACTGGCTCAGGCCCTTTACATGGTGATTGTCGATAACCCGGACCTGTTCACCGCCCATGAGGGTTAAGCAGTATAAGGGTAAAGTCTATGGCGCTGAACTCACTGCCAAAGAACAGAAGGCCATGGACATTGAGATCAACCGGCAAATCTTAGAGGCCGACAAGAAATACACCAACGATATTGACGCTATGGTGCTTTATGCCCTGCATAAATATCTTGGTTTTGGCCCTAAGCGGCTCAGGCGGTTTTAGGAGGCTTTTCAGGCTGAACATAAAAAGCTGCGCGAGTATTACGAAATGCCGGACGACAACGCGTGGCTTGCCCAGCAAATGCTAAATGAGATCGGCGTTGACGTGGCAGCGTGGAACGCCGAACAGGAAGGAGCTACACAGTGAGCTACGATGTTAGTTTCAAAGCAAAATTGGAGGGCGTGGATCAGTGGGTGTACGTTGGTGACGACTGGATCAACCACACATCGAACACCGCCGCCATGATTAAAGAGGTGTGCGGCTCCTATCCCTCTGAGTGGAACGGCAAACGCTGTGCCGATATGTACCCCGTGCTCATGCAGGGCGCGTCCCTGCTGGTTCGGAATCCGCAGCGCTACCGGCAGTTCGAGCCGGACAACCACTGGGGCACCGTGGGAACCACGGCGGAGTTCCTTATGAAGATTGCGGATAACTGCGACAAGTTCCCGACCGCCGTAATCGAAGTCGATTGTTAGGGAGGTCTGTATGGCAAACTACCCCAAGAGGAACAGCGAGGGCTACTACGACCCCACAGCGTATGAGGGCATGAAATCTATCGTCCGTGAAGAAAACGCGCTGGATGGCCGCGTGAGCGACCTCGTGAAGGTCCTTAAATTCATCATCCGTAACTGCGGCTTTGAGCTTGTCAGCCGCATTGAAATCAAAGATGTCAAGACCGGGAGGGTGTTCAAATGAGTGATATGACGAAGGCCGAGCTTGAAGCCAAACTCAGGCAGGCGCAGGACAAAATCTGCTATTGCGAGTGCAAGAACAAGGAGCTTCAGGAGCGTCTGAATGCCATTGTGGCACCCGCCCAGTGCGACACCTACGTCGAGGCCGTCAGGACCTACGGCAAGCAATCGCAGCTTGTGATGGCCATGGAGGAAATGTCCGAGCTGACCAAGGAGCTGTCGAAGAATCTTCGTGGCGCGGATAACTCTAAGGCGCTGGCCGAGGAGATCGCCGACGTGGAAATCATGCTGGAACAGCTCAAGGTCATTTTCCGCAACCGTGCTCTGGTGGACCGCATCCGTGCGGGAAAGCTGGTCCGCCTGTCTGACCGTATTACGGGAGAAGCGCGGGAATGAGCGGTGCGGAGCTACACAAGGAGGCGACGCCTTCCCCGGTGACGGGGGGGGCGATCCTGAGGACAGGAGTACCTGATTATGACTTATGACAGACAAATCACCATATCCGTAGGCAATAACCGCCGTGATATGGTCTGGAAACAGACGGTGCTGACCGTCGAAGAACTCTATAAACGGCTGTCTACCCCGGTCCGTGGGGTCGAAACCCTGCAAGACTATCTGCATCTGAAGAAATCGCAGCAGGACGACCTGAAGGACGTCGGCGGCTTTGTGGGCGGCTCTCTGCTGGGGCAGCGCCGCAAGGCAAACAACGTGACCGGGCGCGACATCATCACGCTTGACTTTGATAATATCCCCGGCTGGCAGACGGAAACCATCATCGGCAAAATGGACGAGCTGGGCTATAGTTACTGCATTTATAGCACCCGCAAGCACACGCCTGAGCGCCCGCGTCTGCGCGTCGTCGTCCCGACTGACCGTACTATGACCCCGGACGAGTACGAGCCGTGCGCGCGCCGTGTGGCCGCTCATGTGGGCATCGGCATGGCTGACCCGACCACGTTTGAGACGGTTCGGCTCATGTACTGGCCGTCCTGCTGCTGTGACAGTGAGTTTGTCTACAAGGCCGTAGACGCACCGCTGATCTCCGCAGACGCCCTGCTGGGTACATACGCTGACTGGCACGACCTGACGAGCTGGCCGGTGGTCCCCGGCGCTACCAGCTATCAGAAGCTGGCCATGAAGCAGGGCGACCCCGAAGAAAAGCAGGGACTTGTGGGTGCCTTCTGCCGCACCTATAACGTGCTGACCGCTATGGACGCCTACCTGCCGGGCATCTATGAGGCTGTGGACAATGATCCTGACCGTTATACCTATCTGGGCGGCTCCACCACAGGCGGCGCGATCATCTACGACGGCGGCAAGTTTCTGTTCAGCCACCATGCGACGGACCCGTGCAGTGGGCGGCTGGTCAATGCCTTTGATCTGATCCGGCTACACAAGTTCGGAGACAAGGACGACAATGCTTCGCCGGAAACGCCCATTGCAAAGCTCCCGTCCTACAAGGCTATGTGCGATCTGGCGCTGGCCGACAAGACCGTATGCGCCACACTCAACCGCGAACAGCACGAACAGGCTGTGCGGGAGTTCGAGGGCATGGGCAACGATCCCACGCCGGAGGACGACACCGCATGGGCTGAAAAGTTGCAGCGCACGCAGGACGGCAAGATCAAGAGCACCATCGACAATGTGCTCATTATCCTTGACGGCGATCCGCTCCTGAAGGGCAAGTTCGCGCTCAATCAGTTCGCAGGGCGCGGCGAGGTGCTGGGGCCGCTGCCGTGGAAGAAGGACGGCAAACGCCGCCTGTGGTCTGACACGGACAGCAACGGCCTGTACTGGTACATGGAACGCTTCTGGGGTATCTCCGGACGCGGCAACATCGACAGCGCCCTTGACATTCACGCCTCGCAGCACGCCTTCAACGAGGTCCGCGAGTATATCGAGCGTCTGACATGGGACGGTGTGCCTCGGCTGGACACGCTGTTCATTGACTATCTGGGCGCGAAGGACACTGCCTACAACCGCGCGGTGTGCCGCAAGAGCTTCACCGCAGCCGTTACCCGCGCCATGATCCCCGGCTACAAGTACGACAACATGGTCATCCTCGCCGGGCCGCAGGGCATCGGCAAAAGTACCCTGCTGGATAAAATGTCCCGTGGCTGGTTCAATGATTCCATTCGGACGTTTGAGGGCAAGGACGCATCAGAGCTGCTTCAGGGCGTGTGGCTGGTGGAAGTGTCAGAGCTGGACGCATTCCGCAAGACTGACGTCGCCCGCATCAAGCAGTTCCTCTCCCTGCGCGCCGACCGCTACCGCGCAGCGTATGGCCGTCACGTCTCGGAGCTGCCCCGGCAGTGCGTATTCTTTGGCTCCACCAATACGACGGACTTCCTTCAGGACACGACTGGAAACCGGCGTTTCTGGCCTGTGGACGTTGGCGAGCAGCCGCACGCCAAAACCGTGTGGCGCGACCTGACCGACGATGTTATCGACCAGCTGTGGGCGGAGGCAAAGGCCCGCTGGCAGGCCGGTGAATCGCTGTATCTCTCCGGTGACGTGGAGCAGGAGGCGAAGATCAAACAGGAGGAGCACCGCGAGGTGTCCGCCCGTGAGGGCCTTGTTGCCGCATTCGTTGAAAAGCAGGTGCCGGTTGACTGGGCGAAATGGCCCATCGACAGGCGGCGGGATTACTGGTGCGGAGCTACACGGACGCCGGATGGGCAGGAGCTTGAGCTTGTGGACCGTGACCGTATCGCCGCTGTGGAAGTTTGGTGTGAGCTGTTCAACGGGAATGTCCGGGAAATGAAGCCCGCTGACACGCGGGAAATCAACGCCATTTTGGCACGGCTGGACGGCTGGAAGCGGTCTGGTACGGTCATCCGGGTAGGCCCATACAGTGTGCAGCGCGGCTTTGTCCGGGCATGAAAAGGCTGTAACATTCTGCTGTAACACTGGATGTTACAAGCGCAGAACGGTGTAACACTGTAACAAAAACGTTACAGCAGACGTTACAGTGAAAAAGCCCGTATTTCAAGGGCTTTTTGAACTTTGTAACATTGTAACATACTTTTTCTATTGAATACCTGTAATAAAGGGCGTATGGGCGTTATCCGCCATAGCGCCTATACGCGTAGGGAATTATAGAAAATAGGGTCAAAAACGTTACAACCGTTACCGACAAGGAGGACCTAAATGCTTGAATCCTATTACGAAAATAAACTGAGAACCGGCGTCCAGAAGCTGGGCAACGGCGTCCGGTGTCTGAAGTTTGAAAGCCCCGGTTTCTCTGGTGTCCCTGACAGGATCATCCTGCTTCCCGGCGCAAAGGTGATTTTTGTAGAGATGAAGAAGCCGGGGAAAACGGAACGCAAGCGGCAGCTTTATGTGCAAGGGCTGTTGCGCGCATTGGGTTTTGAAGTTTTTTCGGCGGTCGATAGCGAGGAGAAAATCGAAGCCGTGATTGCACGATGCAGGGAGGTACTGAGGGATGAAGGATTTTTGCCCGCATAACTATCAGCAGTATTGCATTGATCGAATTATTCGTGATCCGGCATTGGGGCTTTTCTTGGATATGGGCCTCGGCAAAACGGCTATCACGCTGACTGCGATCAAGCGGCTGAAGTATGAATATTGGGCAGTGCGGAAGGTGCTTGTCATTGCTCCGAAGAAGGTAGCTGAAAGCACATGGGACAAAGAAGCTGCAAAGTGGTCCCACCTCTCCTGCCTCCGGCTGGTACACGTCCTCGGCTCTGTGGGGCAGCGTACCGCAGCACTGGCCCAAACGGCGGACGTTTATCTTATCAACCGCGAGAATGTGCAGTGGCTGGTGGGCTATTACGGGCACAGCTGGCCGTTCGATATGGTGGTCATCGACGAAAGCAGCAGCTTCAAAAATCATCAGGCAAAGCGCTTCAAGGCGCTGAAGCTGGTGCGCTCTCGGATCAACCGCATTGTGGAGCTGACCGGCACGCCGAATCCCCGCAGCCTTATGGACCTGTGGGCGCAGGTGTATCTGCTGGACTGTGGGCAGCGGCTGGGCCGTACCATCACGTCATACCGCGACGCATACTTTGTGCCGGACAAGCGCAGCCGCACGACGATATTCAGCTATGCGCCAAAGCTGGGCGCGGCGGACGAAATTTACCGCCGTATCTCTGACATCTGCATCAGCATGAAATCGGAAGACTACCTCGACCTGCCGGAACTGATCTATGAGGACATCCCCGTCAAGCTGGACGCCGCAGCGCAGAAGGCTTACGACCGCTTGGAGCGGGACACGCTGCTTCAGGTGGACGAAACAGTCATCACGGCTGGCTCTGCCGCCACTCTGCGCGGCAAGCTCCTACAGCTCTGTAACGGCGCTGTGTACGACGAGGACGGGAACGTCATCACCGTGCATGACTGCAAGATCGAGGCGCTGCTTGAGACTGTGGAGCAGCTTTCCGGGCAGCACGCGATTATCTGCTACAACTTCAAGCACGACCGTGACCGGCTGTTGCAGGCGCTGGAAGCTACACGCCTGCGGGTGAGAGTTTACGAGGGCAAAGCGGAAGAAGACGACTGGAACGCTGGCAACATTGACCTGCTGTTGATGCAGCCCGCGTCCTGTGGCTACGGCCTCAACCTACAAGAGGGCGGCCATCACATCATCTGGTTTGGTTTGAATGACAGTCTGGAGCTGTACCAACAGACCAATAAGCGCCTGCACCGGCAGGGGCAGCCGTATCCCGTCATAGTCCACCATCTGGTGGTGCTGGGTGGCACGGACGAAGATGTTATTAAATCTCTGGGCGGCAAAGCCAATGCACAGGATAGCCTGTTGGAAGCCCTGAAGGTTAGAATTCAGAAGGCTAAGGAGGCCGCAGCATGACTATCAAAGAATTATCTCAGCTCTACCACCTCAACCGTGAAATCGAAATGGACCAGCAGCGGCTGGCTGATTTGGACGACGAGATCAGGCGGGACGAAGACCGTCTCGCCCGCCTCGAAATGAAGGCTACCTCGGTATCAGGCCCGAACTATGACGGTATGCCCAAAGCCCCGTCCTATGGCGGGCGCTTGGAAATCACCGTTGCGGAACTGGTAGACCTGAAAGCCGCTATTACGCGCAAAAAAGCCCTACGCTCTGACTGCGCCATGACCATTCAGGCAAAGCAGATTCTTTGTCTGACAGAGCGCAACCGGCTTGAGCGGTATATTTCCAACCTGCCCGACAGCTTGCTTCGGATGATTTTTACATACCGCTTTATCAACGGCCTGACATGGGCGCAGGTGTCGGAAACAATCGGCATGAGGACAACGGAAGACAGTGTGAAAAAGCTGTGCTATCGCTTTCTGCACGACGAAAACACGAAGGCCGAATAAGTTTGTCCCGAATGTCCTTAACATTTGACACGGCCTGTAGTATCATGGTTGTATGGATTTGTGGGCATGATCGAGGCGGCTTTTGGCTCTGCCTCCGGCCTTGCCGCTATGCCCATAAATCCATAACAAGCCCGTGGCGCTCTGGCGTCATGGGCTTTAACTTTGTGGATAGGAGGCGCGGCGCTATGATCTACCGGCAGGGACGCAATTATGAAAATCTGAACAAAATGATTTATCGCGGTACGGGTAAATTCGACACGCCGCGCCTTGTTCCTGAAGCATGCAATGCTGATAGCTTTATCGGCTTTAACTACGCGAAAAGCTGCAAGGACCCGCAGCACAAGGGCGTGCATTTCTTCATTGACGACTACCAATTTACGCGGCTGTGGACAAATCCGGACGCATACCTCGATATGCTGAGAGCGTTCAAGTGCGTTTTTACACCGGATTTCAGCACATACACCGATTTCCCGAAGGCCGTCCAAATTTGGAATCACTATCGCAAGCACTGGCTCGGCGCGTATTGGCAGAGCAACGGAATCACCGTTATTCCGACGATTTCATGGAGCGACGAGAGCAGTTTTGACTGGTGCTTTGACGGTGAGCCTGTAGGCGGTGCCGTAGCGGTATCAAGCGTCGGTACGCAAATGAATGCGACCGCTCGCGCGCTGTTCCTCGCTGGCTACAAGGAAATGTTGGAGCGCTTGCAGCCCTCGCAAATTCTGTTTTACGGCTCTATTCCGGCTGAATGCAGCGGCGATAAAATCATTCCGATTTTGACGTTTCAGGACGGATTGAAGCGCCGCGTGAGTAAAAAGTTTACACAGGACGAAGGAAATTCACAGGAGGATGTGCTATAATGGGCGGTAGAGGTGGCAGCTATTCAAGGTCCGGCTTTTTAGGGCCTCGCGGAAAGCAGAAAACCGTTGATGAAGCGCTCGCCGGTTCTAACCCGCATTACAGAGAGGGCCGCGAGTGGCAGCAGAATTGCCAAAGGTGCATTTACGCTTATGAAATGCAGCGGCGCGGCTATGATGTTGAGGCTTTGCCCCGTATCTTTGACGGGACCGACCGCTTGCCGTATATGTACGACAAAAACGGCTGGCTTGCGGTCATGGACGGCGCAAAAGCTGTTGACTTTCCTTCCCGAAACACCATTCAGAAAATGGCAGATCAAATGGCGAACTGGGGCGACGGTGCCCGTGCAATCGTTCGTGTCCAATGGAAGGGCGGCAGGTCCGGTCATGTATTTATGGCCGAACAGCAAAAGGGCGGCACAGTCTTCATGGACCCGCAGACCGGGCGCTATGTTGATATTCACGTCTATATGGATCAGGCGGTCAAGGGCGCGACTAAACTTGTCAGGATCGACAACTTGAAGCCAACCGCACTACTCGAAAAATGCGTCAAAAAGCGCGACAAATAGGAGGTTATCAGAACATGGCAAAGACAACCAGTGGCCCCGCAAAGAAAACGGGCGGCAGTAAACCCGCAAAGGGGCGTGTTATTACGCCGCCCAATGCGAGCAAGGAGCTTCCGAAGTCCTTCTATCAGCAGGACAAGGCCAAAGGTAAAAAGAAATCCGAAGTTCCGGACATCTAAAGAGCACAACGCTTCAACCGTCAGCGGCTTTCCGCTGGCGGTATTTTTATACCCAAAAAGAGGTGAGACAATATGCAGCTTGACAGATTCAAGCATGAATTCAAGCGTCTGAACGGCGTTTATGCGACCGACAAGGTGGTGCTTTTCCGCAATCCGCTTGAGCTGTACAGCTTGACGACCGGCAAGATCATTGCATCCTTCAACAGCCTTGACGAAGCCCTGCATTTTGAGATTGACGGCAAGACCCTTGAGCAGCGGATCAGCGCATGGACGGAGATCACCTTCCCCGTAGAGCACGGCGGGCGTGGCGGCGGTTCCGGTATCGGTTTTAGCGGCGGCTGGCCGTCTTCTGGTGGCGGCAGCGGCAAGGACGAAACCACCGCAGACCTTCCCGCGCGCATGAATGTCAAAATCGGCTCCAACCGTGTCTATGAGGACATGGTACGCGCCTTTGTGGCCGCACATGGTGACGCGCTGGAAGAACACGGCGTAGTCGTGGATGAACAGGGCTTCGCTACGAAATACCGCCACGGCAACGCGGGCAGTATTTCAGGGCTGACCGGTAACGGTAAAGAAATTGCCATTCACAACCACCCGCGTGACGGCTGGCCGACCTTCAGCAAAGAGGACGTCATCAATACCGCCCTCGGCACCCGGCGCGGCATTGTGGCCGTCAGCACCAAAACCGGACGCGGCGACGATACGGCGCGATATGCGGGCGTGTACACCTTCACGAAGGGCACGCATTTCAATGCTTCTGGCTTTGTAAAGGCGGTCAACAGCGCTCAGCTCAGTGGCAAAGACTACAACGACGCCGTTTCTAAGTGGCTGAAAGCCAATCAGCAAAAATTCGGTTACAAGTACAGCTATCAGAAAGCGAAGTGACGAAGGAGGAAAAACCACTGATAGGAGGTGTGAAGCGTGAGCAGACCACAAGACAAGAACCTCATTCCTCTGACCGAACGCAGCGAAGAAGAGGCTCACGCTATCCGCTCTGCTGGTGGTAAAGCCAGTCAGGAGAAACGCCGTGAGCGGCAAATGATGGCTGACCTTCTTGAGCTGTATTCCGGCCTCCCGATTACCGATAAGCGCAAGCAGAACCGCCTGAAAAAGCTGGGCATCCCGTCTGAGGTGCTGACCCAAAAAATGCTTGTGGCCGACGCTCTTATGCGGTCGGCGCAGGCGGGCAACACCTATGCGATCCAGCTCTATATGGACATCACCGGCGAAACCGGCTTGGGCGGCAGCGCAAAGGACAACAATCTGCTTGAAGCTATCCAGAATGCCACAAAGGAGGACGTGAACACGGATGATTTACCAGAACTTCAGCAAGCGGCAGCTCCTGACGCTGACGTGGTGGAATAAGCCGCAGTTCATGGATTGTGACGGCATCATCTGTGACGGCTCTATCCGTTCCGGCAAGACCGTTTCCATGACAGACGGCTTTATCCTGTGGAGCATGAGCCGCTTTAACAATCAAAACTTCGCTATATGCGGCAAGACCATCGAGAGCTTGCGCCGCAATGTTATAACCCTCATGCCGCAGTGGCTTGAGGGTATCTTTTCAATCACTGAACGCCGCAGTGAAAACAAGCTGATTATCACGTCTGGCGGCGTGACCAACAGCTACTATATGTTCGGCGGCAAGGACGAATCAAGCTACACACTGGTGCAGGGCATCACGCTTGCGGGCGTGCTGTTCGACGAAGTGGCCCTCATGCCTCGCTCTTTCGTGGAGCAGGCTATGGCTCGTTGCAGCGTGGCCGGTTCTAAGTTCTGGTTCAACTGCAACCCCGAAAACCCCGGTCACTGGTTCTATGTGGAATGGATAAAGAAAGCGCGAGAGCGGAACATACTGTATCTTCATTTCACGATGGACGACAACCTGAGTCTTGCGCCTGAAATCAAGGCCAGATATGAGGGGATGTACACCGGCGTTTTCTACCGGCGCTATATCCTCGGTTTGTGGGTAAAGGCCGAGGGCCTTGTCTACCCCATGTTCGACCGCTCGGCGCATATTGTCCCGAAGGTCCCGGCGCTCAACCCACGGCACCGTTACTATGTGTCCGTGGACTACGGCACCGTCAACCCGTTTGCCGCTGGCCTGTACGATTACAGCCCCTCAGAGCAAAAGGCCGTCATGGTCAAGGAACTGTATTACAAAGGCGGCAGCAACAACCGTGTGGACAACGAGGCGTATTACAAGATGCTGTGCGACCTGATCGGAGACTATCCGATCCAGTACATCATCATTGACCCGTCTGCGTCGTCTATGATCGAAACAATACAGAAATACGGTAAATTCATGGTCGTAAAGGCCGACAACGACGTTTTGAACGGCATTCAGGACGTTACGAAGTTCCTGAATGCCGGGTGCCTGTATTTCCACAAGAGCTGCAAAAGCACCTTCGAGGAGTTTGAAACCTACTCGTGGGACGAGGAAAAGGCCGAAGACGCGGTTATCAAGGAAAACGACCATAGCATGGACCAACTCAGATATTTCTGCCGGACAGCCCTGCGGAATGAACTGAAATGGATAGTTTAAGGCGGTGACGAAATGAATTTTTTTACGCGCCTGCTAAGGAGGATCAAAATGCTTTTTATTCATAGCGGGACCGATATTGCGAAAGCATTTGGCGTTGAACTCATTTCCTCACCGGAAATGTCCAGCGCCCTTACAAACTGGGACCGCATTTCTACCGGCAAGCCGCCTTGGCTGAACGCCGAGGATGAAATCGGGACTATCAACATGGCAAAACACATCAGCGACACCCGCGCAAAGCTGGTGACGCTGGACATTGGCATTGCTATTTCCGGCTCGCCCCGTGCCGACTATTTGCAGGGGTTGGCTGACGACCTGCTCAAGCGCTTGCCAGATCGTGTGTCGGAGGCTGAGCGGCTGGGCGGCATTATGCTCAAATGGAACGGCGAGACGTGGGACTTCATCCTGCCGGGTAACTTCGGCATTACGGCGAAGGACGACAACGGCGAAATCGTCGGTGCGATCTTCGCGGCGCATACCGCACAGGGCAGCCGCCATTTCACACGGCTTGAATACCACCGCTTCGAGGGCAGCACCGCAGAGGGTGGCAAGCTCTACAAGATCACGAACAAGGCGTTTGAAAACCGGCTCAGCACGAAGGGCGAAGTTACCCTCGGTGAGGAGGTGGCGCTTGACAAGGTTGACGCATGGGCGCATCTGGCCCCCGAAGTTACCATTACCAACCTTGAAACGCCGCTGTTTGGCTACTATCGCGTTCCCGGCGCGAACACCGTTGATCCGTCGTCCCCGCTGGGGCTTTCCGTGTTCGCCAACGCCATTGCAGAGCTGAAGGCTATCGACATTGCCGTCAGCCGCAAGAATACGGAGATTGAGGACAGCAAGCACATTACCTTCGTTGGACAGCAGCTCATTCAGAACGCGCAGAACCGCAACGTCGAGCTGCCGCGTTTCGTGAAGGGCCTCGGTATGGGTCTGTCTGACGGCGAGGTTTCCGCAATCCATGAGCACGCGCCGACGCTGTTGACCGACGCGCGGATCAAGGACATCAACTTCGACCTGTCTATGGCCGGTGTCAAATGCGGCTTTTCCGAAGGTGTGTTTGTACTGGACGGCCAGACCGGCATGATTACCGCAACACAGGTCGAGGCCGACGACCGCGACACCATCCAGACGATCAAGACCGACCGCGACGCGCTCAAGGACGCCATCACACAGGCGCTGGCAGGTGCTGACGCGCTGGTCACGCTCTACAACCTCGCGCCGCTGGGCGAATATGAGGTCAATTTCAATTTCGGCGACGTGACCTACAACTATGAGGAGGACAAAGCCTCGTGGCGCGCCTACGTCATGCAGGGCTGGGTCCCGAAGTGGATGTACTTCGTAAAGTTCGAGGGCATGAGCGAGGAAGAAGCAAAGGCTATGACCGCAGAGGCTGACGCGGCGCAGATTGAGAAAGCCCAGCTTTTCGGCGCAGAATAGGAGGCGGCATAAATGCTGACCCCTCAGCAGATTCTGGACATCATCGAAACCTTGTACCCGCAAATCGACGAGTTGAACGTGTGGATCACCAGCGACCTTATCCGGCGAGTTATGGCACGGTTAGGGCGCGGTGAGGGCGTTTTTCTCACCGCCTCGGATGAATGGCAGCTTGAGGTTTATCAAGCCGCAGGCGGCCATCTGGACGCCGTACAGCGGGAGATCAAGCGCTGGACAAAGGCGACGGACGCAGAGATCAAGCGCATCTTCGAGGACGCCGGTATCAAAGCCATTGCCTACGACAGCAATTTCTATGTTGAACACGGGCTTGCAGGCATTGAACTCGCACAGTCTGAGAGCATGATCCGGCTGCTTGAGGACACCTTCCAGCGCACGGTGGGCACTGTCCACAACTTCACCCGCACGACCGCGCACACGAGCCAACAGCAGCTGCTGAAAGCTCTGGACACCGCGCATTTCAAGGTGGCGTCCGGCGCGACATCGTACACGCAGGCCGTGCAGGAGGCCGTCAGCAGCATTGTTGACACGCAAACGCAGGTCATTTACCCCACCGGGCACGTTGACACCATCGAAACCGCTGTGCTGCGGGCTGTTCGTACCGGCGTCGCGCAGGCGTCCGGCAATATGGCCGTTCAAGGCATGGAAGAACGCGACTGGGACATTGTGCTTGTGTCGGCGCACCTCGGCGCACGCTACGGCGACGGCGGTCAAAACCCCGGAAATCACTTCTGGTGGCAGGGCAAGTTCTACAGCCGGACAGGCCGAACGCCTGACCTGCCGCTTTTTGTGGAATCTACAGGGTATGGCACCGGCGAGGGCCTGTGCGGCTGGAACTGCCGCCACAGCTTCGGCCCCGGCGACCTGCGGCACAATCCATACGCGCAGTTCGACGTGGAGGAGAACAAGAGAGCTTTTGACCTCAGCCAAAAGCAGCGCGGGAAGGAATCACGCATCCGGCGCACGAAAACAAAGCTGGTCGGCCTTCGCACTGCCATTGAGGCGGCAGAGGACGCAGGCGTGAAAGCTACACTCGAAGCGCAGTACACGCGGACGGCCAAGCTGCTGGAAAAGCAGAATTTGGACTACAACCAGTTCTGCGAGGATAACGGCCTGAAGCGGCTCTCTGACCGCATCCAGATTGCAAAATGGACGCGGGAGGACGCGCGGAAATCCATTGCAGCCGCCCGCAGCAAGTGAATAATCGCAAAGCAGAGCTTTACAGCACCATTCCGGCGCTGTGAGGCTCTGCTTTTCTATGCCCCTTCCAGTATCGCCGGTGCAACTCCGGCAGGGGTACAAAATTGGACTATCGGCGGTCCTAACAATGCCGAAAACGGCCAGACGCTGCAACGTCTTAAATATCTGCTATTGCCGTTATACAGGAGGTTACATGAAAACCGAAGAACTGACCGCACTGGGGCTGACTGAAGATCAGGTCAAGCAGGTGTTCGCGCTCAACGGGAAAGACGTTGAGGCCGCGAAGGCTGCCAAGGACAAGACCATTGCAGACCTCACGGCAGAGCGCGACGGCCTGAAAACCCGCCTCGATACTGCCGAAACCACGCTGAAGAAGTTTGAGGGCATCGACCCGCAGCAGATTCAGCAGGAAATCCAGACCTACAAGACGCAGGCGGAGGACGCGGAGAAGAAATTCGCCCGTGAGATCACGCAGCGCGATCAGAAGGACTGGATCACCAAGAAGCTGGACGAGTACGGCGTCACTTCTCCCTTTGCCCGCACGGCCCTTGTGTCCGAGTGTATGTCTCCGGACGCCGGTCTGACGTGGAAGGACGGCGCATTTTTCGGCTTTGACGACTTTATGAAGGCCGCCAAGCAGAAAGACGCTGGTCTGTATCAGACCGCCGAGGAAAAGGAAGCCGCAGAAAAGGCGGCAAAGCAGAAGGAAAAAGCGCCTGCTTTTACGGGACCCACGGGCGACCCCGGCACCGGCTCTGAGAAGTACACCCCGCCCAAAATTTTCTGATAAACAAAGGAGTATGAATTATGCCTCGTATCAATGCACTTAACATCCTTCTGGAAAGCGACGGCAAGGAATATCTTGCCGAGCTGTACGGCAAGACCATCGAGGGCGTCCAGAAGGCGCTGATCTCCGGCTCCATGAAGAACATGGACCTGTCCGGCGATCCCGTTTCCGGCACTGTCGAAGCCAAGCGCTTCGTCAATGCCACCCCCAAGAACTACGGCACCGCGCGTACCGCAGGCAAGGGCGACGCCGTGAAGGCAAAGCCCGTCACTGTTGCCATCGACACCGACCGCGAGATCGTCGAGGAGCTGGAACAGAAGGACGTCCGCCTGTACGGCGTTGACGGCGTTCTGGACCGTCGTTCCGCAAACCACATCCTGCGCATGGCTGCCGAGCTGGACAATGCGTTCTTCGCCGCTGCTGCCGGTAAGGCCACTGTGCTGAACCTGTCCGCCTACAAGACCATCTCTGACGAGCTGGAAGCCATCATTCAGGAGTGCGAAACCACCCAGAATGACTTCGTGGACGGCGTGCCTCGCTCTATGATGCACCTCGTCCTGTCCCCGAAGTATTACGGCATGATCCGTAACGACCTCGACAAGCAGACCAACAACGCCAATGTGAACACCGCCGCCGAGGAATTCCTTGCGTGGCACGGCGTCCGCGCGTATAGCTGCGTCCACCTTCCCGCTGGCTGTAACTACTTGCTCATGGTCGAAGGCGCTGTCGCTCAGCCCATCATGGCCGACCAGTACACCGCCGAGAAGATCCCTCTGTCCAATGCCTACGGCGTCGAGCTGTTCTATCACTACGGCACCACTGTTGTCATGCCTGACCTGATTTTCAAGCCCGGCGTGTTCACCAAGGCGGCCAACTACGTTGCCGGTACTCAGTATTACACCGAGGCCAACGGTGTGTACACTGCTGTCTCCATCACGGAGTTCGCGTCCGGCACCACCTACTACACTATGGCCTGATGTAAGGAGGACGCTATGCTGTTTCGAAACCTGAAATCGGGCAACATCGTAGCAGCCACCGATGAAACCAGCATTGAGCTGATGCAGAGGTCGGCCATCTACGAAGCCGTAGAAATCGCCCCTGCTGTCGCACCCGCGCCCGCAAAGGCGGAGGGCAAGCACCGGAAGAAGCCCGCTGAGGCCGAAACGGACGCCCCTGCCGAGGTACAGGAAGGCTAAGGAGGCGTTGATATGGCATACACAGACTTTACGTTTTACAGCTCCGGCTACTTCGGGGATACGCTGACCGAGGAAACCGCCCCGAAGTGGCTTGAACGCGCCAGCGACGAGCTGGACGCAATTACCTTCGGGCGGCTCACGTTCGCGTTTCCGACCGTAGAAGCGCACGCCGTCAAGGTAAAGAAAGCTGTTTGTGCCATTGCCGAAGCCCTCTACTGGATCGACGTCCAGCGGCGGGCGTCTTCCGCGCAGAGGGCGGAGGACGGAAGCTATCACGGGGCTGTCGCGTCTATCTCGTCCGGACGGGAATCCATTTCTTATTCGGCGGGCGGCGCGAACAGCTCCGTTTATGCTGCCGCCGCGACAAGCGCAGAGGCACAAACAAATCTGATAGGCAGCATTGCCGCGCAGCATCTGGCAAACATACCAGATGCAAACGGCGTCAATCTGCTGTATGCGGGAGGTGTTGGGCGTGTACCGCGACACAATAACGGTCTTTAATTACCACGCCGCAACCGGGCGCTGGTTTCCGTCCGTCATCTCCGGCGCTGACCTGCTGACCACGAAAGCCAACAGCGCGACAACTGCGGGAGGAAACAACGCCGACGCCGTGGACATCATCGTCCACTGTACGGCGGACAAGTGCGTTCCCACCGGCGCGGGGATGAAAAGCTACACGGGGCCAAAGGAGTATGCTCGCTGCGACAATCCAGCGCAGCACATCACCTTTGCTCCGGAGTGCGATTTCATTTTTGCCGGTGCGTGGCCTGACGCCGAGCCGCTGACCGACGACGACTACGACGAGGGGCTGTACCACGCCCTGAACGCAGAGCGCGACGGTATCTATCTGATAAGCTCTGCGGGCTTTTACGGCCTTCTCCCTCACTTCGAGATTGGAGGGCGGTAATGTCTGATCTTCCGAAAATCTCCTACTCTGACGGCGGCGTACACGTCACTGTTGACCTGCGCGCACTGGATCAGCGTATGCGCGAGGCGCAGCAGTGGCTGGGCGACCGCGTGCTTGAGGACTGCAAAGCCTGTATGCCGCACTTAACAGGAGACTTACAACAGCGGTCCCGCACGGAGAATGACGGGAAGCAAGTTCGTTTTCCCGGTCCGTATGCACGCTATTTGTACGGAGGGAAGGTCATGGTGGATTCCGTAACCGGTAAAGGCCCTCGTAAAATCCCCATAAGCCCCGGCGAATACATCTTACGATTCAACGAGGGAGCTACGCTCGTTACCACCGACAGGCCGCTGAAATACTCCGACCCGCAGGCCGTTCCGCAATGGTTTGAACACGCCAAACGGCAGAACAAGCAATTCTGGATCGACGGCGTGAAGGAGAAAATCGGAGGTAAATAACCATGCCGTCGAAAACGATCATCGACATTGACGGCTCCGAAGCCGTCAGCAAAATTCTTCTTGACCTGCTGAACAAGTTCCCCGGTCTAACCACCGGCAACAAATCCATTCTGTTCTCCACGCTCTCGGATGCTTCGGGGATCGGATTCTTTCCGATTTCCGGTGCGGCTTTGCAGAGCAGCACAGAGGACGTCACCGGACACGTCACGCAGGTCTGCCAATATCCGTTCAATGTGGTCTACCGCGCCGCTCCGAAATCCGAAACTCAGCGCATCCGCATCAAAGAATACCTTGATGCGCTGGGCAAGTGGCTTGAGCGGCAGCCGGTCACGCTGAACGGCAAGAGCCACCAGCTCAGCGCATACCCCGCGCTGCTGGCTGGCAACCGCGTCATCAAGAAAATCAGCCGCACAAGCCCCGCCTACCTCAATTCTGCCTATCAGGATGGTGTTGAAGACTGGCTCATTGCCCTGCGGCTGGATTACAACAATGAATTTGATATTTGAGGAGCTGAAATTATGCCGAAAATTGAACGCAAGTACCTCGCTCACTACCTCGATGCCAAGTTCGGCATCAAGGGTGAAAGCGAGCAGACCTACACCCCTGCCTATGACCGTCTGGGCAAGGATTTGGAGGAGTATAACGAAGAGCTGAACCCCGATGTGGAGGTCAGCAAAAACATCTGGTGCGAGCAGAATGTGCAGCACAACGGCTACGAGGTGCAGTCCGAAGTAGACCCCTACTACGCATATTCCGGCGACGCACTGTTTGACTACCTCGCAAAAATCGCCAACGAGCGTCTTACCGGCGACGCCTGCAAGACCACGAAGGTGGATGTGCTGCTGAACAGTGACGGAACTGTGGCCTGGGCATACCGCGAGGATGTCATCGTCGTGCCGAAGTCCATCGGCGGCGACACCTCTGGTGTCCAGATCCCCTTTACCGTCTATAACGCCGGTAATCGGGTCAAGGGCACTTGGTCCACCGAGGAGAAGACCTTTACTCCGAACGCTGCCGGCTGAGCACCAGCGCAGTTATAAGTGCCCCCTGACACCTTTTCAGGGGGCACTTCCATTTTGATTTGAGAACAGGAGGCCTATATCATGGCAGAGGAAATCAGAAAGCAGAATCTCGGCATTGTTGTTGATGATGGCAGCGTTACTGTGCCGATTTGCAATAAACAGGGTGAGAAGATTGGTGAATTCGCGTTCCGCCCTACCGACATTGGTATCGTTGATCGCTTCAACGACCTGGCAGCGGAGTTCGATAAGATTGTCGAGCCGCTGGAAAGCGTGAACATCAAGCCGGACGGCACTACCGATGAGCGAAACGATGCCGAATTTGCTGCGCTCAGAGAGGCGGAAACTCGGCTGTATGCTGCCTGCGACAAGCTGTTTGGCGGCAATATGTCCGAGGCGTTCTTCGGTAAGATGCACCCGTTTTCCCCCATCAATGGGCGGTTCTACTGTGAAAACGCTCTGGCAGCGGTCGGTGCTTATATCTCTCAGCAGTTCGGCCACGAGGTGAAGAAGATCAACAGCCGAGTTGAGCGGTACACCCACGGCTACCGTACCGGCAAGCATAAGCGCGGCCGGCAGTAACTGCCATGATTGAGCTACCGCAGAGCCTTGAAGTCAATGGGACAGAATACCAAATCCGCTCTGATTTTCGGGATGTCCTGAATATCGTGATTGCATTTGGTGACCCGGACCTCGAGGACAACGAAAAAATTTACATCTGCCTTTTCGTCTTGTATGTGGACTTTGACCGTATGCCGGAAAGAGACTACGAAGCTGCTTTCAAGGCTGCTACGACCTTCATCGACTGCGGGCTGAATGAGGAAGGTTCAAACGGTCGGCCGTCTGCCCGTGTCATGGACTGGGAGCAGGATGCCGGTATCATGTTCCCTGCCATCAACCATGTGGCCGGATTTGAGGTCCGCTCCGCGGAGTATATTCACTGGTGGACCTTTATGGGCTACTACATGGAAATCTCTGAGGGCATCTTTTCTCACATCCTCGGCCTGCGTGTGAAGAAGGCCAAGGGCAAGCCGCTGGAAAAGTGGGAGCGTGAGTATTGGCGAGAGAATAAGGCCTTGTGCGTACTCAACGCCAAGCTGTCCGAAGAAGAAAAGGCGGAACGAGACAGGATCAACGCCCTGCTTGGGTAAGAAAGAAGGTGGATAAATGGCAGGACAGGCAGACGGCTCTATCATCATCGATACTGAGCTGAAATCTGACGGTCTCAAGGCTGACAGCGAAGAACTCCTGTCAGCCATCAAATCTTTATCCGCAGAGGTCAAAGCCCTTGGGCAGACGCTGAAAGGGCTGTTTGCAAAACCGCTGAAACCCGAAATTGACACGCAGGATGCCAATGCGGAGGTCGCCGCATTGGAAGATAAGGTCAAGGAACTGCAAGCCGCCATCCGTGAGATGCAGGCAAGCTCTGTGGGTGGCGAGGCCGCCCCTGCGGTAAGTCTGGGCAATACGCCGGTAAAGAGCAGCGGCATCGAGAAGGAAGTCAATGCTGTGCGGAACAGCGTCGAAAAGCTCGAACCTACTTTCCGCAAGGCAATGTCCGGCAGCGAGAGCGCAGCGGAATCCTTTGGAGAAAAGGTGTCTGCCATCGAAGATAAGATTGCAGAGCTGCGGGTACGCCTGGAAGCTGTCGGCAATGCGAAGTTTCCCACAGACCAGTATCAGTCTCTGGCGGAATCCATGGACAAGGCGGCGGCGAAAGCTGACGCTCTGCGCGAGAAACAAAAGACGCTGGATGCACGGGGCGTATCGCATAATTCCCGGCAGTGGCAGAATTTGCAGGTCGATATTGATCGTGCAGTGGAGCGTGTAGACCAGTACGCCGAAAAGATACGAGAACTGGAGAGCAGCGGTGGGGCGTATGTGGCAGGCGTAGATACCAGCCAATATGCCCAGATGGAACAGACCATCAGTGCAGCGGAAGCCCGGCTCGGTGAAATGCAGGATAGTTTGAGACGGTCGGATAGCTGGGCGAGTAAGCTCGGTAGGTCGCTCAAAAAAGCCGGGACATGGACAGTCAGCAAGCTGGCATCAGGTGTGAGGTCGGCTGCTTCCGGACTGGCGAAAATGTTCGTCAATACGAAACAGATCAACAGCCAGTTCAAACGGATGTCTGCCAATGCAAAGAAGTTTACCATCAGTCTATTGGGCGCAAAAGGCATCTGGGCGCTTCTACGAAAAGCGGTCAGCGCCTATATGTCGAAAAATGAGGAACTGTCCAACACGCTCAATCGGTGCTGGATCAGCATCGGCAATGTCCTCGGGCCTATCATCACAAAGGTCATAAACCTGGTAGCGCAGGCAGTTTCCTATCTCACGGCATTCCTGAAGCTATTCCAGACCATAGGCTCTGGTGTATCGAAAGCCATAGGCAGCGCCAGCAGTGCCGCATCTTCGGCGGCTGATAATCTGAAACGCCATGTGGCTGGCTTCGATGAGCTGAATGTCCGATCCGAGGATAAGAGCGGCAAGAGCAGCACGGAGCCGCTGCCGGATGCTGAATTGCCGGACTGGGCAAAGCTCATGGTGGATCAGCTCAAGAACGGAGACTGGGCTGCAGCAGCGACTACGCTGACTGACCGGCTTAACGGCATGGTTGCAAGCGTGGATTGGGTAGGTGTCGGTACTCGGATCGGGACTGCGCTCAACGGTGTTTTGACATTCCTGGCAACCGCCATTCTCAATTTCGACTGGTATTCCCTGGGCGTGAACCTCGGCACTGGTATCAACAACATTATCCGGAATGTGGACTGGTCGAACCTCGGTGTTGTGCTGGGGGCGAAATTCATCGTCCTTATAAACGGGCTTGCCGGTCTGTTCGCCACCCTCGATTGGGCTGGCATAGGTAAGGCGCTCGCAGACTCCTTTATGGGCCTATGGACCTCCATAGACTGGGCACGGGCGGCGCAAGCCCTGTCCGATGGTGTCATAGGCATTTTGACCACGCTGACCACGACAATTGAGAACATCGACTGGCAGCAGATTGGACGGGATGTTGCGACCTTCATCGGTAACATCGACTGGGGCGGCGTAGTGAGCGCTCTGTTTGAGGGCATCGGTGCCGCTCTGGGCGGCCTGGTAGCGTTCCTCTGGGGGCTGATCGAAGATGCTTGGAACAGCGTGGTCGATTGGTGGTATGACAACGCCTATGAGGACGGAGAATTTACCATTGGCGGCCTGCTTGAGGGCATTTGGAACGGCATCAAGAACATCGGCACATGGATCTATGATCACATTTTCAAGCCATTCATCGATGGCTTCAAAAAGGTGTTCGGTATCCACTCACCTTCCACCGTCATGGCGGAACAGGGCGGGTACATCGTCCAGGGCCTTCTCAACGGCATTTCCGAAGCGTGGCACAGTATCACGGAGTTCTTCAGCGGTGCCGTGGATAAACTCAAAGGATTCCTCAGTGGCGCATGGGACAAAATCAAAGATACTGCTTCAACTGCGTGGACCGGCATCAAGGACGGCATTTCCAATGCCTGGGATAAAATCAAAACCACGACATCAAATGCCGGTTCGGCAATCGCAGGCAAAGCATCGTCTGCTTGGAGCAGCGTGAAAAATTTCGTATCGGATAACCTGACAAAAGCGAAAAACACCGCCGCCAATGCGTGGTCATCCATGAAGTCCACCGTCAGCAGCACCCTGTCGAGCATCAGCAGTAACACTGCATCGAAGTTTTCCAGCGTGTACTCCACTATCAACAGCAAGGTTTCATCTATCAAATCTACTGTGAGCAGAGGTTTTGATACGGTGAAAAACAGCATGACCAGTAAGATGCAGTCTGCCATGTCCATCATCAAAAATCAGGGATGGTCTGGCGTTGGCAGCGCCATCTGCGACGGCATCGGTAACGGCATCAACGCCGGGTGGAATTGGCTGAAGACCACGGTCGGCAATCTCGCAAGCAACCTACTCAATAAGGCAAAATCCGTCCTCGGTATCCATTCGCCGTCCCGTGTGTTCCGGGACGAGGTCGGTTTGAATATCGGCTACGGTATCGGCGAGGGCGTGGACGCATCTCAGTCTTCTATCCTCAAATCCGTGTCCGGCGTGGCTGATGCCATTGCAGAGGAGTTCAATGCTGGAGACTACCAAATCGGCGGCGTAATTCCTGCTGCCGAAATCGACGGGTCTCTTGCCTCGTTCTCGGATAAGATCGCCGACAGCTTCACCACGCTGTTGGATAGACTTCAGCGCATTGCAGACAGCGTGACCTTCCACATCCCGACTGTGGCCGCTGGCGTCGTCCCGTATGGCGTACAGGTCACCAATGCCCGGCAGGACAACGGCCCGCAGAGAGTGTCGCCTGACGCCCTGCAGGCGTTCAGTTCGGATGTGGACGAACGACTGGCAGATATGAGCTACACCCTGCGGCTTCTGCTGGCGGCAATCAAGGCGCTCAACCTCAACATCGACATCGATGCTCTGGCTGACGCAATATCTCAGCAGCAGCGTAACCGCTTGCGGAACTTTGGAGGTGTGTAATGGTCGGGGTATTCAAAATCAACGGACGAGACTACTCGAAGTACATTAAGCAGAAGACAGGCCTCGGCTGGGGGCGAGACAATACCAACGACAGCGATGCCGGGCGTGATCTTGCAGAAACGATGCACACGATGGTTACATCCCACCAACGCACCCTGTCCCTCAAAATGGGCCCTATGCCCTTCGAGGTAGCTATGCAGCTGGAAGCGGATCTTGAAGCCGGTGACGATGGCGTAGAGGTCGAGTACCCTGACCTGAAAGACGGTATCTGCAAGCGGCTGTTTTACAACACATCCATCGATGCGGCAATGGAACAGTTCACTGAGGACGGCATCCAGGTTGATGATATTGCCTTTACTCTGATTTCGGTGAAGGAGGCGACGCTCTGATGCAGACTGCTCCTGCGAACTGGGCGGCGATTTTCGCCGCTCCGCACAAGACTGAGTATAAGCTCATCATCGGTGACAAGGAATACCTTGGTGATCGTATCAGGGGCATACCCTCTATCACGAAACCGCTGCTGGAGAAGCCCGCAATCGGACGGGTCTGCTCGGCCACCATGAGCGTCACTGTGCAGCCGTACAGTGACGCTCCCATTCCTAAAGCCGCTCGTGTCAAGGCGTATTGCAGACTGGTTACAACTGACGGAAACAGCTCTACGGACTGGGTGCCGCAGGGCTGTTTCTATGTCACTTCCCGTATTGCCAGAACAACCCTCAATCTATCCCTGCGTGATGACATGATAAAGGCAGGGCAGACATACTTTGACAAAGCTCACTGGTCTGAGTGGCCACAGCAGCAGTCCGAAGTTGCCGCCGATATAGCCAGCATCATGGGCGTGGAGATTGACAGCCGCACAGTGCTGGCGACCGGCGCAGCATATCAGGTGCCGTACCTCGGCTCTGATGTGCTGATGTCGGAGGTGCTGGCTCTGATCGGCGCATCCAACGGCGGCAACTGGATCATGACAGATGCCGGGAAACTCCGGCTTATTCCGCTGACCTCGCCGAAAGCGGTGAGCGCGGCTGACTCTGACATCGGCAGTAACTGCAAGAAGTACACCGAGGACGGCGTAGCGGTCAAAATCAGCAGGGTCACGCTCGCTGACGGAACGACCGGAAACACCTACACGGCGGGTGATGATACCGGCTATGAACTGACCTTTGACCATGACAATGCAAGCCAGCTTCTCGCAAATAATGTCCTTGCTGTGGTAAATGGTGCTGAGTACAATCCTTACAATTTGCAAGGGGCGTACCTGAACCCGCTTGTGGAGCTGGGGGATACCGTGTCGGTCACTCTTGCAGACGGCAGCAAGACGGCCCTGCTGGTGGGCAGCATAAAACTCTCCTGCAATGTCGGCTATGTAGCAACGCTGCAGCTGGACGCAGAGCAGGATTCCGAAGAAGAATTCCCGTATCAGTCCGCCGCAGAACTGAGGGAGAAGCGCACCGTGCGTACCAATCAGGCGTATTACGGTGCGACCATCAGTAAGGCGGACGGCATTATTATCCGACGCATCAAGAACGACACGGAAGAAGCCAAAGTCACCTTCAACGCTGACGAAATGGCTTTTTACCAGGGCGATACGCAAGTCCTGTTTTTTGACCCGGTTGCACGGATATGGAAGATGTCTGCGGCAGTGCAGATCGATGTCGAGGACGAGGATGGCAATATCACTTCGCTGAAAGCCCTTGCGTCCGGCCTCACCTCCGATGTGACCGACCTGCAGACCGGCTACTCCAATTTGCAGCAAACGGCGGAGGGACTGACCACCACCATCCAGGACATCAACGGCAAATACATCGAGATCAAGCAGACGGTGGACGGCGTGACTGTAACCAACGAGCAGGGGGAGACCCTTATCAACGGTGGCAGCATTTATACCGACAACCTCTATCTCTCTCGACTGTTTTCTAAGGACAGTTTTGACAGCTACATTCAGATGCTGGACAACGGGCTTAACTTCGTTCTTGGCCAAAGCGAGACAATCGGTATCGGCTACTATTCTGCGGATAAGCCGCAGCCGTATATGATTTTCGGCGCTGGCAGCAAGCCCGGGAGCAAAGCACCGGGCATGGTCAAGAAGTATGCGGACGGTATCTGGATCGGCGACAGCGCCGACCGCGATAAGTCGGAGATCACCTCCGGCACGGGCATCTTCGTTAATACATCTACGCAGACCATCTACAAGTATACAAATGGCATCGGGGTAGCATTGGCAGATACCTCCAATGTAACGGCGGTGTTCGGATAAGGAGGTGACCCCGGTGGCTACGAAATGGGACTGGACAACCTCGGCGGCAAGGCAGAAAGCATACGCCGCATTGACCAGTCAGGGCAAGACTGCGGATTTTACCGCTGCCGTCTGGAACGAGCTGCTGGACACCATATCCGCCCAGCGTATCGACTGGGACAGTCCGGCATGGGATGATCGCATCCTCAATCTGGCATCTGCGAAACTGACAGATACCAGTAAGGCAATGACCGCCGCCCGTTTCAACTCTGCCGCCCAAAATATCCTGTTCGTGAAGGAATGGCCGTGGGTCACTGACCTGGGACGGTCGCAGGTGAGAAAAGGAGATCAGTGCAAGGGACAGTATTTCCTCTGGTTGGTGGAGAAACTGAACCGCTGGATAGAGGAGCTGACGCCGCTTTTCATCGAGGCAGACGCAAAATTCCAAAGTGATCTGAACCTTGCCTTGTCCCTCCTGCAAACTCTGCGGGTACAGTACAGTGGGCTTATTGCACAGTACACGGGAACGCTTACGCCCTCCATGCTGCAATCGCTTCCCATCCGCACCAATACTTTGTTTCAGTTTACTTCAAGTCTGGCATTCAGTTCCCTGCGCTCTTTCCCGTTGCATATCCTTCTTGCACCTCAGACCGATTTCTCAGCGACCTTCGAGTTCCTGACGAGCCTGCCTGTGAGGGCACCGTGGTTTATGCGCTCCCACTTGACAGCGGACTTCTCCATGCTTATCACCAAGCGCATCATAGCGATCCTGCGAGTGCTTTCCAGCCTGCAAACTGATGCCGGATTGATGCGCGTTTTTTCCGTGAAGGGAACGCTGGCGGCGGTGGCTGAAATAGACGCTCTGGTTATGGTTATAACCGTCCTGCGTTGCTTTGGCACGGTAACGGCAGTAACGACATGGTCTGCGGAACTTGCGGCGCTACAGGCCGTTGGAGTGGCTGCAAACGCACACTTCAATCACACCTCGTCAGTTGCGGTGACAGGGCTTGCCGCTCAACACGCAGCGGGCAGTATCAACGGCACAGTATCCGCAGAAATGTGGGTGCGTGAGATGTATGCCGAGAAGATACGAGGGCAACTTCTGTTGGAAGCAGCTCTTGCGCTCTCGATTGGCGTACACGGGCCTGCTCCTGTTGCCGGAAACCTGCAAATCGCATCAGGATTCACGGCGAAGCTGTTCGCTGCGCAGGCGCAGGCTATGGCGGCAATGCTGTCTGTCATAGCCGTAATGCAAGGTGCGGCGGCTACACCGGCGTCGCTCCATGCTGCCGGTATCCTCTCGTGCCTCGCTGAGATCGCCGCAGCAATGCACACCCCGAATTCTGTACCGCTCTCTGCGTCACTCGTGGCGGCTTTAGGCAGCACTGCATTTGTGGCTCTGCCCAAAACCATGCCGGTGCAGTTCGGCTTGATGGTGCTGTTTTCATCTGTGGCGAGTGCCGCCGCTCTGCCTACCGTGCCGCTTGCTGGGTCACTTGCTGCGCAGGCGAGCATTGCTGCGGCTGCGGAAGCACTGGCGGCAATCGCTCTGGGCGGTTCGCTCACGGGCGAGTTTGACGGCACTGCGAACCTACATACCGGCACAGCTTACCACTTCTCTGCCTCGGTCGAGGCAGACAGCACACTTACGGTCGGCGTGGTACTGCTGAATGCCGCTGCATTCAAGGCTTCTATGACGGCAGAGTTTACCGCCAGCGTGATCGTGTCCGGGCAGGTAGAACGCTATGTGCTGGCATCTGAACTGGATGACCGCTTGGCAAGCGAGCTGGATGATTTGGACGCAATCGATGTCGAAATAACAACCGAGTACACATAACAGGAGGAATAACCTATGGCTCTTACTTACAAAGGTGCGAACGCTCTGCTGGATTGCCTGACAGGGCGAGTATCTACATATCCCAATACCATGGTGTATGTCGGGCTCAGCACCACCGCACCGAATGTGAGCGGTGGCAATGTTTCCGAGCCCACCGGCAACGGCTATGCCCGTGTGTTGCTGTCCAAAGCGAACGGAGCTGACAGCGAGAAGCACATGGCCACAGCTGTCAATGGCAGTGCTGCCAACAAGGATGTGATCTACTTCCCGGAAGCTACGGGAGCGTGGGGAACTTGTACGCACTTCACTCTTTGGACTGCACAGACGGGCGGAAATCTGATTGGCTACGGCCAGCTTACAACCGCCATTTCGCCGGTCAATGAGACTGTTCCTATTATCCGTGTCGGCGATCTGGTCATGGGCATCTCCTAATCGGGAGGCGCATCATGGCTAACACTGAATATCTCAACCTAACCATCTACCCGGAGGTGGCGGGGGTCAAGCAAATTGACCTCCGCCTATCTTACCTTGCCAATGCACAAATCATTGACGCTTTTGCCAAAGCGATGGCGACGAAAACTGCCCTGCTTAAAAAGGTCGCATTCAGCGGCTCATACGATGACCTGGAAAACAGGCCGGACATTCCCGGCACTGTACCGATTGCCACGGTAGAGATAGCAGGCAAGGTAAAGCCGGACGGCGAAACTATCTTGATAGACGAGGATGGAAAAATCCGTACTGCTGCCAATACGGGGATAGCCACCACGGAGAAGCCCGGCGTGGTCATGCCGGACGGTGTAACTATCACCATTGATGCCGACGGGAAAATCAAAGCCACCTGCGAGATTGCCACAATCGAAGCCGCAGGCATCGTCAAGCCTGACGGGACGACTATCACCATTGATACGGATGGTACGATCCATGGTCGGGACTCCTACACAAAAGCAGAGGTGGACGATCTCATGGCTGAGTTGTCGGAGCTGCTGACCTCCGATGACGAACTGGCTGTGTTGGGTACTGCGCTGGATACCTTGATGGGCGAAACCAACGAGTACAGCGGCTTGGGTGGCAGTCTGGTTGAATTGGACAGCATGGCAGATGAACTCATAGCGTAAGGAGGCAATCATGTCAGTTACGACAATCAAAAATAAACTGCAGCAGGCACAGCAGATCAAGGCGCAGATTAGAACGGTGGCAGCGACCAAGGACATCGACTTCCCGGAGGACGCACCGTTTGCTCAATATCCCGCCTATATCGCCACCATCAAGGGGCATCTGGAGGAGAAGGAATTCACCCCAACCGCCGCAGGCGGCGAGATCCCAATCACTACCGGCTATGACGGTTTCAAGAAGGTGACGCTTCCTGCGGAGCCGAACCTGAACCCTGAGAAGATTGCCAAGGATGTAAGCATCTTCGGGGTAGTCGGCGAGGCGGAAATCCCCGAATTCAACATGATCAACTTCTTCGCCGGAACGCTGCAAAACCTCATCATCAATTCCGCAACATCCTTCCGGGACTATTGCTTTTACCAGTACAAGACCCTTAAAACCATCCAGGCGGCGAACCTGGAAAGCATCGGGTCTACAGCTATGCGGGAGCTGACTGCATTGACAACGGTCAATGCGCCGAAGCTGAAAACGATCGGCACTTATGCGCTGTACGGCTGCACGGCTCTAACCTCCATCACCCTGGCCTTGGTGGAGACGATCGGAAGCGATGCCCTGTATAACTGCAAGGCGGTGACGGGGCTGGAAAAGCTGATTGCCAAAAAGGTAGACAGCTACGGCTGCTACTACCTCGGCTATAACGGCACGGGCTTTGACTATGAGCCTGCCGCTGCTGCCGCCCTTGGAACTTATGCATTCCAATACGCAAAGGTCAAAACCGTGGTAGGCCCGTTCTCGAAAATCGACAGCTATGCGTTCCAATACTGCAACAGTCTGACGAAGATACATCCACAGCTGAACGGCCTACTCGGCTCGTATGGCTTCGGTAACTGCCCTTATGTCAATGATGTTGACCTCGCCGACTGCAATATCACATCGCTGGGCACTTATGCCTTTTACTGCCTCGGTGCGTCTCGAACGACGCCGGCCGAAAACCGCCTGACGCTGGACTTCCGGGGCAGCTCCTTCAAGACGGTCGATCAGTATTCCATTGGAGGTACAAGCAGTGCAAAACTGCAATATGCGGACATCTACCTGCCGGATACTGTGACCACCGTTAACGCCAATGCGTTCGCCCATGGGGACAACATCGAGGTGTATTTCCAGACCATCGAACCGCCTACACTGTCGGCTACGACATGTTTCAGCGGTGCAACCAACTACAAGATTTTCGTTCCGTATCGTGCGATGCACGCCTATACCTCAAAGACGAACTGGACGGCATTGACGGCCAACATCATCGGCTATGCGCCCGGTGGCACCTTCGAGGCAGGGGCTACGCTTCCGACCTGTGATGACGCCGGTTATGCCCTCACATGGTATTCCAATGCCGCAAAGACGGAGGAAGTCACTACTGTCACAGATGCAGCTGCAGCGCTCTACTGCGCCGTGGGTGATCGCATCGCATGGGTTATTTCTGGCAGTGATGTAGAAACGGCATACTTGAAGATCACGGACAATGACGGGAATATCTATACTGGAACTCCTGCGTTCATTCCGACTGACAAGACTTCTGTTACCGTGGAAATCGTATTGAGCGGTGACTACCAGTACAAGGCCTACATAGGAACGACTGCCATCACATTCCCGTATACCACCGACATTACGGCAGATATTTCTTTCAGATATATCGTATTTGACGGGGACTTCAACGCCAACTTTGCCTCTGCGACTTGGGCGGAAATCCAGAAGGTTTCTCTGGCCGGGCTTACCGCAGACCTTTATGGAGATCAGGTCGGGACAACAAGGACCATTACCCTGAAGAACGGGAAGACCATGACGCTGCGCCTTGCCAATGCGACCAACGATATGTACCAGTTGAGTGATGGCAGCGGCACAACCGGTTTGGTCATGGAATTTGTGGACCTGTGGGCAGATACGAAGTACATGAACAGTTCCAGCACCAATAGTGGTGGGTGGAATAATTCGTATATGCGAAAGACTGTCATGCCTCTTATCCTTGAGCAGTTGCCTGACGATTTGGTGGCAGTCCTTGCGACGGTAAACATCAAGGGCTGTAACAGTGGCACTTCGGGGACCATCAATACCTCTGCCGATAAATTGTTCCTTCCGGCAGAAAGGGAAATTTTTGCATCTCGCTCCTACAGTCGAACAGAGGAATGGAATGTACTCCAGCGGTGGCAGTGGTACGTCCAGCACGATACCGCCGCCAATAGAATCAAGAAGCGCTCAGGGAGCGCTTCTGTGTGGTGGCTGCGTTCGCCCTACTCTGGTAGTTCCTACTATTTCGTAAATGTCATCTCCAGCGGCTACGCCAACTACTACAATGCGAACTATTCCTACGGCGTCGCGCCGGGCTTCTGTATTTAATCCCATAATCTGCCAATAGTGTATAGGAGGCCCCGCCTTTGTGCGGGGCCTCTGGTTCGAGGAAACAGATGGGGCGAAGAAAAAAATAAATATGCCGCCGTAAGGCGGAAAAAATTTTTGAGAAATTTGCAGTCCGGTGAACTTTTTAGGCGATTTTATGCTACAATATATTCCATAGGAGGTGAGGCCCTTGTCTGTCATTAAGTCAAAGCGTTCTGATTCACAAATGGAGTTCTTAGCGACTGCCCGAAAGTTGCAAGCTTTTACGATCCATAAATGCGTGAACGCCGTACCTAAGCGATACACTTTTTACATAGGAACGCATTTAGCTGACTCAGCAACAGCTATTTATGAATGGACGAAACGGGGCAACAGCATATACCCGCTAAATCCCCACGAAGTCCAAATGCGGCGTGATTGCTTTTTGAAAGCATACGCAGAACTGCAAAGCCTTGTATCGCAGATTGAACTCGCCAATGAAATTATACCGTTCAATCCTGATGTATTGGCTGAATGGAGCAGTTTAATTAACACGGAACTTAAAATGGTAAAAGCTGTCTTAAAAGCCGACCGTGAGCGGTACAAAAACATGGATACCGCAAATAAATAACCATCAAATAACTATCATGGGTTATGTGCTGCAAATCCTTTTTTGTTGTGTGGTGGCTGCGTTCGCCCTACTCTGGTAATTCCAACAATTTCGTAAATGTCAACTCCAGCGGCAACGCCAACAACAACAATGCGAACAATTCCTACGGCGTCGCGCCGGGCTCCTCTTTTGGCAGACAAAGTAACCTACAGGTGAAATCAGTACAAGAAGGAGAGAAGGAGCGCATGACCCTCCCCGTGTAAAGGGGTAAATATATACTCTGATAGGTTTGAGCGGACGCTTCTTGCATGGCAGGGATTGGTGGTAATTCTCTGTTTCATGCTCAGTAACCTTATGCAGCTACCATAACCACCAAACAGCTGTACAGA
>CAMCSE010000021.1 GCA_945877515.1 uncultured Clostridia bacterium
TGGTCCCCCAAGGGCGAGTATTCCGAACAGGAGATTTTCTCGCTGGAGGAGCTGACAAAGGTCTTTGACATGACCGGCATCTCCAAGTCCCCCGCCATCTTTGACATTGCCAAGCTGGATCATTTCAATGCCGTGTATCTGCGGGCCATGGCGCCTGCCGCCTTCGCCAAGGTGGCGGAGCCCTATATCCGCCAGAGCGTCAAGGGCGATTTTGACATTGCCGCTATCGCCGGTCTGCTGCAGGCCCGCTGTGAAAAGCTGACGGAGATCCCGGAGAAGGTGGATTTCTTTGATGCCTGTCCGGAATACGGCGTGGACTTCTTCACCAACAAGAAGTCCAAAACCAATCCCGAAGTCTGCAAGACCATGCTGGAGGCCGCCATCCCCATGCTGGAACAGCTGCCTGACTGGACCACCGATGCTATTCACGACGGCCTCATTGCGCTGGCGGAGCAACTGGGCGTGAAGACCGCCACTCTTATGTGGCCGGTGCGCATCGCCGCCGCCGGCAAGCTGGTGACTCCCGGCGGCGCTGTGGAGATCTGTCAGATTCTGGGCCGTGAGGAAACACTGCGTCGTTTGAAGGCCGGTCTGGCCAAGCTTGGGTAAGCTATGAAGTGGCTGAAAAAACAACATCGCGCCCTGTGGCAGTTTTACCGGACTGACCTGGGCGAATGGCTTCTGATGACCGCTGCCGCCTTTCTTGTCATCTGCCTGCTGGCCTTTGGCGTTGGGGTGATCAACAAGAATCTCCCGGAAGTGATCATCAATTACTTCAACCAACTGCTGCAGGCCAATAACGTCGTTTCTGACGATGGCGGCATTAATTTACCGGCACTGTTGGGCAATAACCTGCGGGCTTCCGCCATCAGCGTGCTGTACGGATTTATCCCCTTCATCTATCTCACGGCACTGGCGCTGGGGACCAACGCTCTGGTTCTGGGTGTATTTGCGGCGTACTTCATCAATAACGGCGCATCCCTGGTGGTGTATTTTGCCGGCATTCTGCCTCACGGCGTTTTTGAGCTGTCGGCGCTGCTGCTGTCTTTCGCACTGGGACTGCTGCTATGCAAGCGAACCACCCAATATGTCCGCAAGAACACTAAGGGCATGATGAAGCCGCTGCTGTGCAACATCGCGCGGTGCTTTGTGATGCATATTGTACCCCTGCTGGTGATCGCGTCCGTGGTGGAAACCTATGTGACGCCGTGGGTCATGAACCTGTTTCTGTGATCAATACCCGCGCATGACGCGGTGAAAGGAGACGTATACAATGAACGAGAACGTGACGAAAATCCCCGATATTTTCGGCTGCATGGTGTTTACCGAGGAGAAGATGCGACAGCGTCTCAGCGCTGACGCTTATCAGGCTTGGCAGCAATGCCAAGCACAGGGGAAGTCGCTGGACCGTTCCATTGCCGATGAGATCGCCTCTGCCATGAAGGATTGGGCCACTGAGCTGGGCGCTACCCATTTCACCCACTGGTTCCAGCCAATGACCGGTTTTACCGCCGAGAAGCACGACAGCTTTATCACTCCCGCCGGGGATGGGCGCATCCTGATGGAACTGTCCGGCAAGGAGCTGAGCCGCGGCGAGGCCGACGCCTCCAGCTTCCCCTCCGGCGGTCTGCGAGCCACCTTTGAGGCCCGCGGCTATACCGCATGGGATCCCACTTCTTACGCCTTTGTCAAGGACAAGACCCTGTGCATCCCCACCATCTTCTGCTCCTATTCCGGCAATACGCTGGACAAGAAGACGCCGCTGCTGCGCTCCATGCACGCGCTGGATCAGCAGTGCATCCGCATTTTGCGGCTGTTCGGCAATACGGAGGCCCAGCACGTGATCCCCCAGGTTGGCGCGGAGCAGGAATACTTCCTGATCGATAAGGAGGACTATCGCCGCCGGGAAGATCTGCGGCTGTGCGGCCGGACGCTGTTCGGTGCAAAGCCGCCCAAGGGTCAGGAGCTGGATGACCACTATTACGGTGCCATTAAGCCCCGGATTGCCGCGTTTATGCACGAATTGGATATAGAGCTGTGGAAGCTGGGTGTCTTCTCCAAGACGGAGCACAATGAGGTGGCCCCGGCCCAGCATGAGAACGCTCCGGTCTACTGCAACGCCAACGTGGCCTGCGACCATAATCAGCTGACAATGGAGCTGCTGAAGACCGTGGCCGAGCGGCACGGTCTGGTTTGCCTGCTCCATGAAAAGCCCTTTGCCGGCGTTAACGGAAGCGGCAAACACGACAACTGGTCCCTGCAGACCGATACCGGCGAAAACCTCCTCAAGCCCGGTAAGACGCCCAGTCAGAACGCTCAGTTCCTGTTGTTTCTGGCGGCCTTTATCAAAGGTGTGGATGAGTATCAGGATATGCTGCGCTGCTGCGTGGCCTATCCCGGCAATGACCGCCGTCTGGGCGGCAATGAAGCGCCCCCCGCCATCGTATCCGTTTTTTTGGGTGACGAACTGACTGCTATTCTGGACTCCATCATCAGCGGTACGGAGTATGTCGACGTGACAAAACGCCACCTGAAGATCGGCGTGGACACCCTGCCGGAGATCCCCCAGGACACCACCGACCGTAACCGCACCTCCCCGCTGGCTTTTACCGGCAACAAGTTCGAGTTCCGTATGGTGGGCTCCAGCCAGTCCATTGCCAGTCCCAGTGCCGTCATGAATACCATGATGGCGGAGGAGCTGCGGCAATTCGCCGACATTCTGGAAAAAGCCGACGATTTTCAGTCCGCCCTGCAGGCGCTGCTGCATGATACCTTTACTGCCCATCAGCGCATCATCTTCAACGGCAACGGCTACAGCGACGAGTGGGTGGCTGAGGCCAAGCGTCGTGGGCTGAAAAACATGAGCAATACGGTGGATGCGCTGCCGGCCTATATCGACGACAAGAACGTGGCGCTGTTCACCCGCCATGGCGTTTTGACCCGGGACGAAATGGAGGCCCGCTATAAGATCCATCTGGAAAACTACTGCAAGGTCATGACCATTGAGGGCAACACACTGTTGGATATGGCCCGCCGCCAGATCATGCCGGCTGTCAGCAAGTATTCCGACGATCTGGCCACGGCTTTGTTCCACAAGCAGAACTGCGGTATCCCCCTGTCGGTGAAGATGGAAGAAGCCACGCTGCGGAAGCTGTCAGACCTGTCCGGAAAGCTGTACGATACCTGTGAAGCGCTGGATCGGGCCATCGCCAAGGCACCGGCTATGGACGGCGGGATCAAAGCCGCCTGTTACTATCGTGATGAGGTGGACGCCCGCCGTCAGAAGGCCAGCACCCTCATCAACCAGCTGGAGACCATCACCAACGCACAGCACTGGCCCTTCCCCACCTATGCCGATATCCTGTTCTCGGTGTAAGGCAGCATACTTTACAATGTTTTCAAACAAAGAAGCCGTGGCATCTTGCCACGGCTTCTTTGTTTGAGCTATATCATGGTCAGTGATATAAACAAGGAATAGGGTCTTGGAGGAAAATTATACCAGAACAGCGCGATGGAACACCTTTTTGCCTTTTTTGATCACAAGGCCATCGCCTGTAAACTGCTCGCAGCCAAAGGTGGTCTCAATCGCGGACACCTTCTCATCGTTAACGGACACACCGCCCTGCTGTACCAGACGGCGGGCCTCACCCTTGGAGGCAGCCAGACCGCACTTCACCAACAGTGTCAGCACGTCGATGGAACCGCCGCCGAAGTCGTCATTGGTCAGCTCCGTGGTGGGCATATGCTCGGTATCACCGGCACCGGAGAACAGGGCGCGGGATGCGTCACGGGCCTTTTCGGCCTCCTCCTCGCCATGGACCAGCTTGGTCAGCTCGAACGCCAGGATCTCCTTGGCCACGTTCAGCTGAGAGCCCTCCCAGCTGGCCATCTTGTCGATCTCCTCCAGCGGCAGGAAGGTCAGCATACGGATGCACTTGAGCACATCGGCGTCATCCACATTGCGCCAGTACTGGAAAAATTCAAAGGGACTGGTCTTATTGGGATCCAGCCACACGGCGCCGCTGGCGGTCTTGCCCATCTTCTTGCCTTCAGAGTTCAGCAGCAGGGTGATGGTCATAGCATGGGCATCCTTACCCAGCTTCTTACGAATCAACTCCGTACCGCCCAGCATATTGGACCACTGGTCGTTGCCACCGAACTGCATGTTGCAGCCATAGTGCTGGAACATGTAGTACCAGTCGTAGCTCTGCATGATCATGTAGTTGAACTCCAGAAAGCTGAGGCCCTTCTCCATGCGCTGCTTGTAGCACTCGGCACGCAGCATGTTGTTGACGGAGAAGCATGCGCCCACTTCACGCAGCAGTTCAATATAGTTCAACGGCTTGAGCCACTCGGAGTTATACAGCATCAGTGCCTTACCGTCGGAGAAGTCGATGAACTTTTCCATCTGGCGCTTGAAGCACTCGGCGTTGTGTTTGATGGTTTCCTCGGTCAGCATCTGACGCATATCGCTGCGGCCGGAGGGGTCGCCGATCAGAGTCGTGCCGTCACCGATCAGTGCGATGGGCTTGTTGCCGGCCATCTGCAAACGTCTCATCAGACACAGGGCCATAAAGTGTCCCACATGCAGAGAATCCGCCGTGCAGTCAAAGCCAATGTAGAAAGTCGCCTTGCCGTTGTTGACCATGTTACGGATCTCTTCCTCATTCGTAACCTGTGCAATTAAGCCGCGGGCCACCAGTTCTTCGTAAATACCCATTTTTCTTACAATCCTTTCCTATTCTGTCTGTGATGTTGGTTGATGAGGCAGTAAATAAAAAACGCCCCCTGTCCTTGGACAGAGGGCGACAATATATCGCGGTACCACCTCATGTTCGCCGTCCCCTCGCGGAACACGGCCTCATTGGGTGCTGACACACCCTATCGCGATAACGGGCGAACCCGACACATCCCTACTTGCCCCGTCCGGGCTTTCAGAAGGCTGCTCCGGGATGTATTCACACGCACCGTCCTCTCCTCTTTTCACCGGCCAGAGGTTCTCTTTGCAGGTGCTGGGACGTGTTACTTCTTCCCTTCATCACGGTAACTTTATCAAGTTGCCATTATTGTATCAGATTTTTTCGGTTTGTCAACACTTATTTTCGCAACATGAAATTTTTTTATAAAAGCTGCTCGCCGGAGGAGTCTATTGCTCCATTCCGGCGCGAAATTTCTCCGCCTGTGACAACAGCTCCTCCGCGCCTTGCAGCATAGTCTCCGTCACATGGCTGCCGCCGGTAAGCCGTGCCAGCTCCATCTGGCGCTGCCGGCGGTCCAGCCGCTGCACACGGGTAAAGGTGCGGCCGTTAGCTTCCCCTTTCTCCACGGAAAAGTGCGTATCCGCCATCGCCGCCAGCTGAGGCAGATGCGTCACACACAGCACCTGCTTTTTACGGCTGATGCGGGCCATCTTTTCCGCCACTTTTTGGGCGGCGCGGCCGCTGACGCCGGTGTCCACCTCGTCAAAGACCATGGTGCCCACCTGATCCTGCTCGCTGAGCACATTCTTCATGGCCAGCATGATGCGGGCCAACTCACCGCCGGAGGCGATCTTATTGATCGGCTTCAATTCCTCGCCCAGATTGGCAGACATTAAAAACCGCACCTGATCCATACCGGTGGCATCCAGCGGCTTTTCGGCAAAATCCACCTGAAAGCGGATCTTGCCCATATCCAGCTGCTGCAGCTCCTCCAGAATGGCCTGCGCCAGCGTTTCAGCGGCCGCCTTTCGCGCCGCTGACAGCTCCTCCGCAGCCTTTCGGGCGGCTTTCTCCGCCTTGGCACAATCCTTCTCCAGCCTTGCCAGCGCATCTCCGGCATATGTAATGTCATCCAGTTCTGCGCGGCACTTGTCCAGATACGCCAGCATATCCTCCACCGTTGCGCCGTACTTTTTTTTCAGACGGTACAACTGATCCAGCCGGCCCTCAACCTCGTCCAGCTCGTTGGGTGAAAACTCGAAGCTCTCCCGCTGCTCCGCCACGGCATCGGCAATGTCGTAGACCTCGCTATAGGCACTCTCCAGTCGCTCATACAGTGCGGCAAAGCCCTCGTCCAAATGCCGCACAGCACCCAGCGCCTCCTGTGCCCGCCGCAGCAGGTTCAGCACACCGTCGCTGTCATCGCCGCCATTGAGGGCATAGTCCGCCCCGGCCACGGCAGAGATAAACTTCTCGGCATTGCGCAGCAGATTACGGCGGCTTTGCAGTTCTTCCTCCTCGCCGGGTTGCAGCTTGGCCCGCTCCAATTCTGTGATCTGGTACTGCAGCGTATCCATCCGGCGGGCCTTCTCCGCCTCATCCATCTGCAAGGCGTTCATCTTACGCCGGATCTCTGTCAAGGCATAATACTGTTCAGCATATATATTCCATAAGGTCTCCACCTTGCCGAAACTGTCCAGATAGGCCAAATGCTGCTCCTCATCCAATAGCTGCTGGCCGTCATGCTGGCCGTGGATATTCACCAGACGGCTGCCCAGCGTCCGCAGTTGAGACACGGTGACAGGCCGTCCGCCGACCCGGCAGACATTTTTGCCATCCGCGCCGATCTCCCGCTGGAGCATCAGATTGCCGTCCTCATCCGGTGCAGCGCCCAAGTCTTCACACAGCGCCGCATCCACGCCGGAAAACAGCGCACTGACAAACGCCTTATCGGCGCCGGTACGGATCAGATCCCGGGAGGTCCGCTGGCCCAGTACAGCACTCATGGCATCAATGACAATGGACTTACCCGCACCGGTCTCACCGGTCAGGGCATTGAAACCCGGCTCAAAGGCGATCTCCGCCTCCTCGATGATGGCAATATTCTCAATATGGAGCAGTTCCAGCATAGTTCTCCTCCCTGCGCTCTTCAGCGCAGCATTTGTTTCACCTGTTCACAAAAATCCAGCGCGTGGATGTTGTCATGGAACACCATAAAGATGGTATCGTCACCGGCCAGCGTTCCCACAATGTCCGTGTCCTCCATGTTGTCCAGTGCGAAGGCGGCACCCTGCGCCATGCCCTCAATGGTGCGCAGCACCACGATATTCTGAGCTGCTTCCACATGGATGACACTTTCCCGAAAGATCGTGCGCAGCTTGTCGGCAAAGTTCAGCTTGTTCTTTTGCACGGACACCGCATAGCGATAGCGGCCCTGTCCGGTGGGTTCCTTTACCAGATGCAGTTGCTTGATATCCCGGGAAATGGTGGCTTGTGTGGAATGGATGCCCAGCTCATTGAGCCGCTGCAGCAACTGCTCCTGGGTCTCAATGGCTTCCTCACTGATGATCTGCAGCAGCTTCTCCTGACGGATATTCTTCATTTCTCGCAGCCTCCCATTTTATAGTCAAGGATTTCGCAGAAACTCTTTTTGCTCAGACGGACAAGCCCCATGGCGAACTTGGACTGCCGTACCCGAACTTTGTCGCCGTTTTTTAAAGAAAACGCCTTGCCGCCGTCGGCGGACAGGTAGACGAATTTCCGGTTAGCGTCCGCCGCCTCAATGGTGATCACATGCTCCGGCGACAGCACATAGGAGCTGGCCCGGGTGGAATGGGGACAGATGGGCGTGATCAGCAGGTTCCGCGCCGTAGGCTCCACAATGGGACCGCCGGCCGCCATGGAGTAGCCGGTGGAGCCGGTGGGCGTGGAGATCACCACACCGTCGCCGGTGACTTTGGTGAGCCGCCCTTCCTCTGTAAAGATATCCAGCCTTACAACCCTTGCCACAGAACCTTTCGACACCACTGCGTCGTTAAGCGCGATGTTACTGTACACCGCGTTGCCGCCCCGGAAAATGGTCACATCCAGCATCATGCGGGACTCTACCGCGAAATTCCAGCTTTCCAGATCCCGCAGGCGCTCCAGTTCGTTGGCCTCCAGCTCTGACATGAAACCGAGACTGCCCAGATTGATACCCAGCACCGGTACGCTGTGCAGTGCCGCCGTGCGGCTCAGGTGCAGGATGGTCCCGTCGCCGCCAAAGGCGATCATCAGGTCGGCGCACTTGATCTCCTGCTGCAGCTGCCGCACCGGAACGCCCAATTCATCCCCGTAGCCGTCCCGATGGAAGGGCAGGCACACCACCGTTTCAAAGCCGATGCTCTCCAGGATCGCCTTGGCGTCTTTGGCCACTTTCAACTCGCTGTCCCGATAGGGATTCGGGCACAGGATCACTTTCTTTTTCACTGCGCTTCCCCCTCCTTCAATGTCTCATGGGATGCTGTTACCACAGCGCGCAGGTCGATGGCCGCGTCCGGTTCTTCGGACTTGCGAAGGTATCCCAAATATTCTATATTCCCCTCAGGACCACGGATGGGAGAATACGTAACGCCAAGAACGGCAAGATGATTGTCCCTTGCGTGCTCCAAAAAATGTTCCAGCACTTCCAGATGTACGGCGCTGTCCCGGACGACGCCCTTTTTGCCCACCTTTTCCCGGCCCGCTTCAAACTGCGGCTTGATGAGACAGGCGATCTCTCCCCCCTGGCGCAGCAATTGGTACAGCGCCGGGAAAATCAGCTTCAGGGAGATGAACGACACGTCAATGGACGCGAAATCCAGCGGCTGCGGGATCTCCTGCGTGGAAAGATACCGGGCGTTGGTGCGCTCAAGACACACCACCCTGGGGTCGTTGCGCAGCCGCCAGTCCAGCTGGCCATAGCCCACATCCACGGCGTAGACCTTCTCCGCGCCGTTTTGCAGCATACAGTCCGTAAATCCGCCGGTAGAGGCGCCGATATCGGCGCAGGTCTTACCGGCCAGCGTGATGGGCCACGTCTGCATGGCCTTCTCCAGCTTCAGGCCGCCCCGGCTCACATACCGCAGGGGCGCACCCCGTACCTCGATGGCCGCATCGTTGGCCACCGCCGTGCCGGGCTTGTCAGAGCGCTGGCCCGCCACGAACACATGGCCGGCCATGATCACCGCCTGTGCTTTTTGACGGCTCTCGGCAAGTCCGCGTTCCACCAGCAGCACGTCCAATCTCGTTTTATTGCTCATGGCACGCCTCCTTCAATGTGGCCGCCACGCTCTGCGCGTCCAGTCCATACCGGGCGTACAACTGCGCCACGCTGCCGTGACAGGGGATGGTATCCCCCAGATTTTTCAGAATCAGCTTCTCCGGCGCGCAGCCCTGCCGGGCCAGGATGGCCGTCAGCCGCTGGCCCACACAGCCGCTGCCCACACAGTCCTCCAGCACCAGCAGCCGGGTCTCGTGACGCAGTGCCGCAAGTACCTCATCGTCATGCAGCGGCGCGATGGCGTTCAGTTTCACCACCCGGGCCTCGATTCCTTCCCGGTGCAGCAGCTCCGCCGCCGCCAGCGCCTGATTCACTAAAATTCCGTAGGTCAGGATCGTGCAGTCACTTCCCTGCCGCAGCTGCGTAAACGTCTCGCTGCCGCAGCAGCCGCGATATACGCCCTCACTGCCCCGGGGATACCGGACAGCCACCGGGCCGCGCAGCTCCAACACTGCCCGCCGCAGCATATACCGCAGCTCAGCAAAGCTGCCGGGACACAGCACTGTCATATGGGGGATCTGGGAGAGATAGAGTGCGTCAAAGCAGCCATGGTGGGTCTCGCCGTCAGCGCCCACCAGTCCGGCGCGGTCTACCGCCAGCACCACATGCAGATCATCCAGCGCCACATCCTGTATCAGCATGTCATATCCCCGCTGCAGGAAACTGGAATACACGGCAAACACCGGGATAAGGCCCTGCTTGGCCATACCGCCCGCCATGGACACCGCGTGTCCCTCTGCAATGCCCACGTCAAATAGACGCTGGGGATATTCCTGCGAAAAGGCCGTCAGGCCGGTGCCCTCCTGCATAGCGGCGGTAATGGCGCACACGCGTGTATCCTCTCCCGCCAGCTTGGTCAATTCCTCGCCGAACACATGGGAGAAATCCACCGTCGAAGGACGCAGCAGCTTACCGGTAGCGGGGTCAAAAGGCGACACGCCGTGATATGCTGCCGGTTCCCGCTCCGCAGGAAGATAGCCCTTACCCTTCACGGTGCGCACATGCAGCAGCACGGGACAGCGCTGCTCCCGCGCCCATTCCAGCGACTGGGTCAGCGCTTCCACATCGTGACCGTCTACCGGCCCCATATAGGTAAAGCCCATGCTCTCAAACATGGAACTGCCCGGCAGCAGTGTCTTTTTCAGCGCAGTCTTGACATCATGGCTCACATGATACAGCTTCTCACCCACGGCGCCGCCGCCCAGCAGCTGGCGATACCGCTTTTTGAAGGCATAATACCCCGGCCGTGTCCGCAGCCGGGACAGATGGCTGCTGACCGCCCCCACATTGGGCGCAATGGACATACCGTTGTCATTGAGAATCACGATCATCGGCTCGCCGGAAGCGCCGGCATTGTTCAGCCCCTCAAAGCTGAGGCCGCCGCCCAGTGCACCGTCACCGATCAGCGCCAGCACATCGTAGTCCTGATGCTGCATAGTACGGGCCCTGGCCATACCCAGCGCCACCGACACCGAGTTGGAGGCATGTCCCGCCACAAAAGCGTCATGTATGCTCTCGTAGGGCTTGGGGAACCCGGAGATCCCTCCAAACTGCCGCAGGGTATCAAACCGCTCCCGGCGGCCCGTTAAAATCTTATGGACGTAGCACTGGTGTCCCACGTCGAACACCAACCGGTCGCGAGAGGTATCAAACACCCGGTGGATGGCCACCGTCAGCTCCACCACGCCCAGATTAGACGCCAAATGCCCGCCGCTTTCCGCCACATGCTGCACCAAAAAAGTGCGCAGCTCGTCGCAAAGCTGGCGGGTCTGTGCCGTATTCAGCCGCTTCACATCAGACGGGCTGTGAATCATTTCTAACATCAGGGATCGTCCCCCGTTTCAGCGATATAAATGCAGCGCGTGCATGATCCGCGCCACCCGGTACACGACGGCGGTACATTCATTGATGGCGATCTTTTTAAACACCGCCTTGCCGCCGATGGTAAGGCCGGAGATCAATGCCGTCACACCGATGGATACCAGCACATTGGTGGTGCTGAAATCCCGCTGCAGCGCGGCAACGATCACCGCCGCAGTGGAGCCGCTGACAATGCCGCAGATATCGCCCACCACGTCGTTGCATATGGAGCTGACCCGGTTGGCGTTGGACAGCAGGCGGATGGCTTCCTTACCGCCCTTTTCCTTGTGGGCGGCCATGGAGTGGAACGGCTTGGGATCCGCCGCCGTCACCGCAACGCCGATCATGTCAAACACGATGCCCAGTGCGATGAAGGCGATCAGTACAAGACAGGCCACCACATAACCCGCTCCGTCCAATGCCGTGGAGGAGAAAAAGCTCAGCAGGGCGCTGAGTACCATTGCCAGGAAAAATACTCGCAGCGGCCAATTGTCATTCTTTTGTTTGGGTTTCCCTTTATCACTCAAGATGAATAAACCTCGTTTCAAAAACACCGAAACCTACAGACTTTCGGCAACCGTAATGAAAAAACTGAACAGGGCGGCACCGGAAGTAAATCTTGCGGCTTAGGTACGGGTTGGTTTTCCCCACAGCACACCTCTCGTCGCCGATCAGGTGGTTTCCCCTTAGGCGCTGCATCGCGGCGTTACCGCGTCGCGAGACCCGACTGCCACTTAGTCCGCACTGCAATCCTCCCGAGGCCCCACATCATGGACAGCCTAGGTGATTTCCACAGCAGTCACGCCGCCTCTTATCCTCTTTTGCAGGCAGGGTTTCAAGGGAATAGCACGCCGGCCCTGGCCGGGGCCTTTGTACATCAGCTCCCCTATTCACCATGCCCACGCAAGGCAGGCTACTCTGCACACAGCGTTCACGGCACAAAGGCCGGGTAGCACCGCAATGCAGGTTTCTCGCCATCAAGCGATGGCGTCATCTGCCTCGTACACAGGTCGCTTACCACCAGGGGAGTACGCCTGTGCACAACAGCAGGTCTCCACGGAAGCAGGGTCGGGTCCCTCATGCCATTGAGGGGCGCCCTACATCCGCAGGCGTGCATTTCGCACGCCTCCCTCCAGCACCCACCCCAAACTGGGCGTAAGAAGCAGGCACCAGAGGTTTCACAGTTGTGCCCTTTAAAGGATTTTTAGGCCCTTCTTAGGAGACGGCAGATCTGACTAGGATACTGCGCCACTGTTCAGTAATTTCATATCATAGCACATTTTCTTTCGTTTGACAACTGGTTTTATGCAGAATATTCTGTATAATGCATCGCAGTATTCGCAAAGATACCGCAAAAAATGATAATTGCAAAAACACACCATAGTCAGCTCATTATGCTGACTATGGTGGGTTGATCCGCTGCATCGTTCTGTCAGGCAGATACTCATTTCGCAGCCACCTGTATGGCACGTTTTTATTTTCCGCAGTGCTGACTGATGGCGGCCAGCAGCTCCGTCTTGCCGGTGCCCTTCTCCGCAGAAAACGGAATCAGCTGCAGATGATCGTCCAGTGTCAAGGTCTGGCGAATGAGGGCCAGATTGGGCTCGATCTCGCTTTTTTTCAGCTTGTCCAGCTTGTTGGCTACCACCACCATGGGGCACAGCGTGGACTTGAAATAGTCGCACATGGTCACATCATCAGCGGTGGGCTTGTGGCGGGCGTCCACAATGAGAACGCCCAGTGTGATCAAACCTTCCTCGGCAAAATAGCTTTCCATCAGCCTGCCCCAGCGATCACGCTCGTCCTTGGAGACCTTGGCGTAACCGTATCCGGGCAGATCGGTAAAATATATTTTGTCATCAATGCGGAAATAGTTGATCTGGGTGGTCTTGCCGGGCGTCGCACCCACGCGGGCAAAGTTCTTCCGGTTCAGCAAGCGGTTGATGACGGAGGATTTCCCCACGTTGGAACGGCCGGCAAAGGTCACCTGAGGACGGCCGTCCCGGACGAATGTGGCGGGCTTTACCGCAGAGAGGACAAATTCCGCTTTGTTAAAGTTGATGGCCATGGCGTACCTCCTGATAGGGCGCATCCGCAGCGATGGCGGCCATATGCTCTACCGCGTCCGCCTTGGTCTCCGGCACCAGTGCGGCGGCAAATACCGCATCCACTGTCTCCACAGGGACAAAGTGCAGCGCCTTGCGGACGGTCTGATCGATCTCGGCCAGATCCTTTTCGTTTTCCTTGGGGATAATGACCGTCTTGATCCCGTTGCGCAAAGCGGCCATGGTCTTTTCCTTCAAACCGCCGATGGGCAGTACCCGGCCCCGCAGCGTCACCTCACCGGTCATGGCTACGTCGCCCCGCACCTTACGGCCGGTCAGGGCCGAAAGCATGGCGGTAGTGATGGCAATACCGGCGGAGGGGCCGTCCTTGGGGGTGGCAGCCTCCGGGAAATGAATGTGGATATCCTTGGTCTTGTAGAAATCCCTCTCAAGATGCAGACTTTCCATGCGGCTGCGCAGACAGCTGAGCGCCGCTTTGGCCGATTCCTGCATCACCGTACCCAGATTACCGGTCAACTCCAGCTTGCCGCTACCGTCCATCACATTGACTTCAACTTCCAGAATCTCACCGCCCACTTCCGTCCACGCAAGGCCGTTGACAACACCGGTCTCGTCGCGGGTAATATGTACAGCAGGGGTATAGCGAACGGTTCCCAGATAGTCGGGAATATTCTTTTCTGTAATGCTGATACGCTTTACATCAGAGGTAACCAGCTGCATAGCGGCTTTCCGGCACAGCTTACCCAGCTGCCGCTCCAAAATGCGGACGCCGGATTCGCGGGTGTAGTCGGTGATGACGCGGCGAATGGCTCCGTCTGTCATATGGAACTGTGTACGCTTCAAGCCATGCTCTTTCAGCTGCTTGGGCAGCAGGTGATGTCTGGCGATCTCCAGCTTTTCCTCGTCGGTATAGCTGGACAGCTCAATGACCTCCATACGGTCCAGCAGCGGGCGCGGGATCGTGTCCAGCGTATTGGCAGTGGTGATGAACATGACGCGGCTGAGATCCACGGGAATCTCCAAAAAGTGGTCACGGAAGGCGTAGTTCTGCTCGCTGTCGAAGACCTCCAGCAGTGCCGAAGCCGGGTCGCCCCGCATGTCGCTGGCCAGCTTGTCGATCTCATCCAGCACCAGCAGCGGGTTCATGGAGCCGGCGCGGGTCAGCGCGTCGATAATACGGCCGGGCATGGCGCCGATATACGTCTTGCGGTGACCGCGGATATCCGCCTCGTCCCGCACACCGCCCAGCGACAAGCGGGACAGCTTGCGGTTCATGGCCTTGGCCACGGAGATGGCAATGGAGGTCTTTCCAACACCGGGAGGGCCTACCAGACAGAGGATCTTTCCCTTGGCGCTGGGGTTGATCTGCTGCACGGCGATAAACTCCAAAATCCGCTCCTTGACCTTCTCAAGGCCAAAGTGGTCACGGTCCAGAATGGCGCGGGCTTTCGCCACGTCGGCCCGGTCCTTGGTGGTTTTGTGCCAAGGGATCTCCAGACATACGTCCAGATAGTTGCGGATCACCGACGCTTCCGCGCTGCCGTAGGGCTGCTTGGCCAGACGATCCACTTCTTTCATCAGCTTTTTGTGGATTTCCTCGGGCAGCTTCAGCTTTTCGATCTTTTCCGTATACTCGGCGATCTCCTCGTCGCCATCGTCGCCCAATTCGTGCTGCAGGACCTTCATCTGCTCCCGCAGGATCATGTCCTTCTGCACCTGAGCCACCCGGGAGCGTACCTTGTGCTCCAGCTCCACCTCCAGCGAAATGACCTCCACCTCGTGGGCCAGCAGCTCATTCATAAGGCGCAGGCGCTTCACCGGGTTCAGTTCTTCCAGAATACGCTGGCGATCACCGTGGCGCAGGTTGATATTCTGGGCGATAAAGTCCGCCAGACGGCCGGGATCGCGGCAATCCAGCACCGCGGAAATAAAATCGTCGCTGAGATTGGAGACAAGCTCCTTGTATTCGCCGAAGATCACATAGGTCTGGCGGATCAGCGCTTCTGTGCGGGCAGTCATCCGGCCGGGGAAATCCTCCTCCAGCAGCTCCACATTGGCCTGCAGGAAGGGGCGGCTTTGCCACAAGCGATGGATCCGGGCACGCTGCTGGCCCTCCACAATCACACGCACACTGGTTTCGGAAGTCTTGATGATCTGCAAAATGCGGCAGATCGTGCCCACGGTATAGAGGTCCTGCTCCGTGGGCGCCGTGGTGGCGATCTCACGCTGGGTCACCAAAAAGATGCTGCGGTCGCCCTCCATGGCATTGTCCAGCGCATAGATCGAGATCTCACGCTCTACGTCAAAGCTCAGTGTTAAATCAGGAAAAACTGTCAGGCCCCGCAGGGCGATGACAGGAATATTCAGTGTGGTTCTTTCCATATTGGGTTCTCCTTTTGCCGGGGAATCTTCTTTCTCGCTGTTTTACAGAGAAATATGCGCAGGGGGAGAGGCTATGCCTCTCCCCTGTTCATGCTTTAAGAGGCCGGTGCGGAGGATTTCTTCTCCGGCTGCTTTCCGGTCTTTAATTTTGCCCGCCTGGCAACCCGCTCGGGATCGTGGACGATCTCCGGCTGGGCGCCGTTTTTCACGCAGTCAGCGGTAATAGTCACCTGCGCGACGGTAGGATCGGAGGGAATATCGTACATCAGCTTTGTCAGCACGCCCTCCATGACGGCGCGCAGGCCGCGGGCACCGATATTCCGTTCGATGGCAAGGTCCGCAATGGCTTCCAGCGCGTCCGGTGTAAAGTCCAGCTTTACATCGTCGTATTCCAGCAGCTTCTGATACTGCTTCACCAGCGCGTTCTTCGGTTGCGTCAGGATCGTCACCAGATCGTCACGGGTCAGGCCGTCCAATGCGGCGATCACCGGCATACGGCCCACCAGCTCCGGAATGATACCGAACTTCAGCAGGTCATGGGGCTGCACTTCCTTCAGCAGCGCACCCTGCCGGCGCTCCGCCTTGCTTTCCACAACGGCGTCGAAGCCGATGCCCTTGCGGTCGGTCCGGCGTTCGATGATCTTTTCCAGACCGTCAAATGCGCCGCCGCAGATAAACAGGATGTTGTGGGTATCGATCTGGATGAATTCCTGATGGGGGTGCTTCCGGCCGCCCTGAGGCGGCACATTGGCCACGGTCCCCTCCAGGATCTTCAGCAGCGCCTGCTGCACGCCTTCGCCGGATACGTCGCGGGTGATGGAGGTATTTTCGCTCTTGCGGGCGATCTTGTCGATCTCATCCACATAGATGATACCGCGCTCAGCCAGCTCCACGTCGAAATCCGCCGCCTGCAAAAGCCGCAGCAGAATATTCTCCACGTCGTCGCCCACATAGCCGGCTTCCGTCAGCGTCGTAGCGTCGGCAATGGCGAAGGGTACCTTCAGCACCCGGGCCAGCGCCTGGGCAAACAGGGTCTTGCCGCTGCCGGTGGGGCCGATCATCAGGATGTTGCTCTTTTGCAGCTCCACATCCTCGCCGCCGCCGAAGAAAATACGCTTATAGTGGTTGTACACGGACACGGACAGGGCGATCTTGGCCGCTTCCTGTCCCACCACATACTGATCCAGCACCGCTTTGATCTCCTGCGGCGTAGGCAGCTGGTCAAGGCTGTCTACCATCTCCGGCTCCGTATCATACCCATCATCCAGCAGGGACAGGCACAGATGCACACACTCATCGCAGATACGGACGCCGGGTCCCTGTATCATGCGGTGTACCTGACTTTCCGGCTTACCGCAGAAGGAGCAGCGCAGTGCCTTAGAATTATCAGCCATATGCTACCTCACTCAGCGCTTGTAAATCACTTTGTCCACCAGACCGTATTCCCGGGCTTCCTCCGCGGTCATCCAGCGATCCCGCTCAGAATCTTCCTTCACCTGCTCCACACTCTTGCCGGTGTTCTCCGACAGGATCTTGTTCAGGTTACGCTTGATCTTCAGGAAATGCTCCACGTCGATCTCCATATCGGTGACCTTACCCTTGGTGCCGGCGGAGGGCTGGTGGATCATCACCTCGGCATTGGGCAGCGCGATGCGCTTGCCCTTGGCGCCGCTGGACAGCAGGAACGCGCCCATACTGGCGGCCATGCCGATGCAAATGGTGGATACATCACACTTGATGTACTGCATGGTGTCATAGATTGCCATGCCGGCTGTCACGCTGCCGCCGGGGCTGTTGATATACATCTGGATATCCTTGTCAGGATCCTGCGCCTCCAGATACAGCAGTTGGGCCACGACCAGACTGGCGGTGGTATCATTCACTTCTTCGCCCAGGAAGATAATGCGGTCGTTCAGCAGACGGGAAAAAATATCATAGGACCGCTCGCCGCGGTTGGTCTGTTCAACAACATAGGGAACCAAACTCATTGTAAAATACCTCCGTTACGAAAGATAGTCAAAGTATACCCACCCTTATCTGTGATTTAGTCGTTCTTCCCCTCTTCTTCGGCCTTGGTCTCCTCTTCCTTGGCCTCAGGGGCAACAGCCTTGGCGGAGTCAGCCACTACCTTGATGACCTTCTCCCGCATGACCTGCTCCTTCACATCCTCAGTACGCAGATACTTCTTGACGGTATCCAGATCCATACCGTACTTGTCGGCCACGTTCTTCATCTCAGTCTCCACCTCTTCATCGGAGACTTCCAGACCCTCGGCCTTGATGATAGCGCGGATGGCCAGATCCATCTTCACCTGATTGGCGGCGGGCTCCTTGGCGTCAGCCATGATCTTGGCCTCTTCCATGCCGGTCATCTTCAGGTACTGATCGTAGGGGATGCCCTGAGCGGCCAGCTGCTGCTTGAAGCCGTCCACCAGCTGCTGGGCCTGCAGCTCGATCATCTCCTCGGGAATGTCGGCCTTGACGCCCTCGGCCACCTTGGTCATCAGCACATCCTCAAAGGCGCGCTGAGCGGCGGTGGTGCGCTCCTCGATCATCTTCTTCTTGATGTCGGCCTTCAGTTCCTTCAGGGTGTCGAACTCGGACACGTCTTTGGCAAACTCATCGTCGATAGCGGGCAGCTCCTTGACCTTGACCTCATTGACCTTCACATGGAACACAACGGGCTTGCCGGCCAGCTCGGGCGTATAGTTCTCGGGGAAGGTGATATCAATATCCTTCTCCTCGCCGGCCTTCATGCCGATCAACTGATCCTCGAAGCCGGGGACAAAGCTGCCGGAGCCGATCTCCAGATCAAAGGCATCGCCCTTGCCGCCCTCGAAAGCAACGCCGTTGTCAAAGCCCTCAAAGTCGATGTTGGCGGTGTCGCCCTTCTTGACGGCGCGCTCCACTGCCACCAGACGGCTGTTGCGGTCAGCCATCTCCTTGAGACGGGCGTTCACGTCGGCGGCCATGACCTTCACCTCAGCCTTAACGGCCTCCAGGCCCTTGTACTGGCCCAGTTCCACCTCGGGATACACGGCGACAGTGCACTTAAACACGGCGCCTTCCTTGCCGACGCTCTCGATCTCCACCTGGGGATAGCCAACGACCTCCAGCTTCTGCTCATCCACAGCGCTCTCGTAAGCGTCAGGCAGAACGGCGTTGACAGCTTCCTCATAAAAGACCTCGGCGCCGTACATGCTCTCGATCATCTTGCGGGGAGCCTTGCCGGGGCGGAAGCCGGGGATGTTCATCTTACCGCGCATCTTCAGATACGCCTTGTTGACGGCAGCCTCGAACTCCTCGGCGCCCACCTCGATGGTCAGAGCGACTCTGCTCTTTTCCAGTTTTTCGCAGCTTTTGACAGTCATTGTTGCTTTTCCTCCAGTATACATCTATGTTGTGATGGCATAAGAATACAATATTAATCAAGCCAATTTTATATGATATCAGAAAACAATTGGAATTTCCATACCTTTTTGCATTATTCCCAAATTTTTTTAGGAACAAAGCCTAGAAAATCACCGGCTACCAGCGAAAACAGCGTGCCGGAGCGTGTCCCTTCAATGGCGCGGCGGTGGGATGCGCCGTGAAGATGGCCGTAATAGCAAGCCTTGACGCCGTATTCCTTCAACAGCCGCAGGATCTCCGGACACTCGTAGCCCTGATAGATGGGCGGATAGTGGAGAAAGCACAGCTTTTCCCGGTCTCCCGCCTCTTTCAGTGAAGTCTCCAGCCGCCCCGCCTCCCGCAGCAGCATCTTTTCGTTGTGGGTTCCGGCGTTGTCCAGCTCATAGAACCAGCCGCGGGTGCCGCACAGGGCAACGTCTCCGTAGAACAGGCAGTTGTTGTGGAGGATCTCCAGCGTATCCAGCCCGTTTTCCGCAAAAAACCGCTTCATTTTGGCGGCAGTGTTCCACCAGTAGTCATGGTTGCCCTTTAACAGGATCTTTTTGCCCGGCAGAGCATTGAGAAACCGGAAATCCTCCAACGACTCCTCAAGGCTCATGCCCCAGCTGAGGTCGCCGCACAGCACCGTCACGTCATCGCCGCAAAGGGGGGCGAAGCCCTCCCGGATGCGCCGGATATAGTCGTGCCATCCGTCACCGAAAATATCCATGGACTTGTCCGAGTTCAGCGACAGGTGCAGGTCGCCGATTGCGTATAGTGCCATAAATCGCTCCTTTATATCAAATCAGGCGGCGGAGATTGTTCCAGAAGATATCCTCCAGCAGCGCATCGCTGTAGCCCCGGGCCTTCAGGGCTTCATACAGTTTGGGCACATCCTGCATACCGGTCATACCGGCAGCCAGCGCCTCGCAGCCGTCCAGATCGCCGCCCAGACACAGCGTTTTTTCTCCGTCCAGCGCCAGAAAATGCTCCACATGGGCCACCAGCGCGTCCATGGTGGGCTGCCCTACGAAATGCAGGTACAGGTTCAGGCCTACCACGCCGCCCGAGTCGCGGATCGCCCGGAACTGGTCATCCGTCAGATTGCGGCGGTGGGGGCATACGGCCCGGGCATTGGAATGGGACGCCACGATGGGCCGGCGGGCGATATGTACCAGATCCCAGAAGCCAGCGTCCGACAGGTGGGACACGTCGGGATAGATACCGTATTCCTCCAAAGCACGGATAAAATCACGGCCTTTCGCAGACAGGCCCCGCTCCGGGTCCTCGGCATTTGTGCCGGAGAGCACATTGGCCCGGTTCCAGACCGGGTTCAGGAGACGCACACCCCAGTGGGTCACTGTCTCCACCTTATGCACATCACAGTCAAGGAGGTCGGCGCCCTCTATGCTCAGCAGCGCAGCCGTCTTTCCCGCGGCTGTTGCCTCGTCCACCTCCCGGCCGGTACGGCAATGGCAGACGATATCGGCGTTATCCACCATCTCACGCAGGAAGAAATCGTGCATACGCCGGCACTGTGCCCACAGGCCGTCTGCCGGGGCCTCTGCCGCATCATGGAACAAGGCAAAAAACTGGGCGCAGCGGCTGAACTGTCTGCTGCGTTCCAAGTCGATATGGCCGCCGTTTCGCCGCAGATGGGCAGAGGCGGCATAATAACGGCACTGCTCCTCCCTGCTGTCGCCGTAGTCCAGCGCCGAGGTCTCGCCCGTCTCAAGGCAGCGGTAAACGGTATCGCAGTGGGCATCAAAATACGGTATCATCGCAGTCTCCTTACTGAAAAGCGTTTTTGATGTATTCTATGCGGGCGGTGTCAAAACCGTGCTCAGCGTAGACCTCCGCCACATCGAAACGGGTGGGACAATCCAATCGCCGCTCCGCCAGATACAGCATGGCGGTGGCGCGGAGTTTGTGCTGCTTTTGCGGCGTAACGTATTCCCGGGGCAGGGCCATGGCCACATTGGTGCGGGTCTTGACCTCCACAAAGCACAGGGTATCGCCGTCCCACGCGATCAGGTCGATCTCGCCGAAGCGGCTGCGATAGCCATGGGCGGCAAGGCGGAAGCCGTGCTCACGGAGATAGCGGGCCACCATTGCCTCACCCCGCAGTCCCTCGGCGCGGCTCATCGTCCGGCCTCCCACTTTTTCAGAAAGGTCAGGCGGTGTTCCGGGCAGGGACCGTATTGATCCAGCATGGCGTAGTGCAGTTTGGTGCCGTAGCCCTTGTGTTTGGCGAACTGGTACTGGGGATAGCGCTTGTCCAGCACCTCCGTCACATAGCGGTCCCGGCTGACCTTGGCCAGAATGGACGCCGCTGCAACGGAGGCGGAGCAGCCATCGCCGCCCACGATGCAGCGGTGGGGCGTGGTGATGGCGGCGTGCTTTCCCCGGTCACGGTTCCCGTCGATCAGCGCCATGTCCGGCTTGACAGCAAGGCCGTCAATGGCTGACTGCATGGCCTTCATACGGGCGCTGAGAATATCGGTGGCGTCGATCTCCGCTGCGCTGACACTGGCCACCGACCATGCAAGGGCAGTGGCGGTGATCACCTCGTAAAGGGCTTCCCGCTTCTTCTCCGTCAGCTTTTTGGAGTCGTTCAGCCCCTCAATGACACATTCCCGCGGCAGGATCACCGCGGCGGCATACACCGGCCCCATCAAAGGGCCAGCGCCGGCCTCGTCCACACCGCAGACCGTCCGGAAACCCTGCGACCAGGCTTCGCGTTCGTAGATCCAAAGCTCCATAGCTGCTCCTTTCAATAGGCCAATACGATCTTCCGGCAATTGCGGCAGATAGCGGCAGAAAACTCGGAGTCATTGGGGAAATTCGTGTTATAGGGACCATCCAGCACAATGCCGCCCTGCTTGGTGATATATTTTGTAGTCAGAATAAAGGCATCGGCATCGCCGTCCGGCGGCAGGAAATACACGCCACGGCTATAGCTGGTGACCACTTTTCCCTGTTCCATCTCTTTTCCGCAAACGGGACAATTCATCTCTTCACCTCCTCTACTGTTTCCAGCGTAAAGCGGCCCAGCTTGCCGCCCCGGAACTCGTCCAACAGGATGCGGGCCATGCGCTCGGTATCCACCTCGGCCCCCCGCATGAGAAAGCCCCGCTTGCGGCCCGCCTTGGTCAGCAGGTCATAGCCGGTATCGCTCTCCTCCACCTCGATCTTATAGCGCTCCGTCAAAACAGCCGCGTAGTGGCGGCCCAGATACTCCATCAGATAGCAGGCCAGCTCCTCGATGTCCATGACGTCATCCTTGATGGCGCCGGTAAACGCAAGACGCTTACCGACCTCCACGTCATCAAACTTCGGCCACAGGATGCCGGGGGTATCCAACAGCTCCAGCGTGCGGTCCACCGGAACCCACTGCTTGCTACGGGTCACACCGGGGCGGTCCTCCGCCTTGGCGGTCTTGCGGTGGGCCACCTTGTTGATGAAGGTAGACTTGCCCACGTTGGGAATACCCAGCACCATCACCCGGACGGTGCGGCCTATCTGACCCTTTTCGGCATAGGCGGTCAGCTTGTCGCGGAGCAGCTCCCGCACGGCAGCGGCAAACTGCGCCGTACCCACGCCGCCTTTGGCATTGGCCTCCAGCACCGCATAGCCCTTTCCCCGGAAATAGGAGGCCCAGCGCTTTGTCTCCCGGGGATCGGCCTGATCCACCCGGTTGAGCACCACCAGACGGGGCTTTCCCGCCGTCATATCATCCACATCCGGATTCCGGCTGGACAGTGGGATCCGGGCGTCCAGAATCTCGCACACCGCGTCCACATTTTTGATCTCGGCCACGATCATGCGCTTGGTTTTCGTCATATGGCCGGGAAACCAGCTCAGGCCTTCTATCTGCATGGCCAGTCACCTCACAGTTCTGCATTTTGAGTAAGTATATCACATTTTTCCCGAAATGAAAAGCAAAAAGCGCCCACCACCGTGGACGCTTTTCTCTGAATCGAAATGGCTTACAGCTTCTCGCGGATCTTGGCAGCCTTGCCGACGCGATCACGCAGATAGTACAGCTTGGCGCGGCGCACGAAACCATGACGCACCGTCTCGATGGTCTGGATAGAGGGAGAATGTACGGGGAACACCTTCTCCACGCCCACACCGTAGGAGATACGGCGGACGGTGATGGTCTCCTCAATACCGCCATGCTTCTTGGCAATAACGGTGCCCTCGAAAACCTGGATACGCTCGCGGGAGCCTTCCTTGACCTTCACATGCACGCGGACGGTATCGCCCACCTGCACCTGAGGCACTTCCTTCAGCTGCTTTTCGTTCAATGCTTTGATGAGATCCATGGATTTTTCCTCCTGTATTTATAGGTGTTCATAACGCCATTACAAGGGTGCGTTTCGCACCGGCGACAGAGGACCGCCCTTTTCACGCCATGATAGGATATCATAGAAATCGGGGAAATGCAAGCATTATTTTTCGTTTTGCGGCAAAATCATCGAAAATCCTGCCCGTCTGCGTCCAGAATGGCCCGCCGGCGCACCCGGACGAAGTCCGGCGTCAGCTGTGGGAGATAGGCGGCAATAGCCTTTTCCACCAGCTGCGGGTTCAGTCCAGGATTCTGGGCCTGCACGGTGATATCGAGATACAGATTGTGCTCATCCGCCGTCACCGCTGCCCTGCGGATCATAGGGGCAATATCCACGTCCGCCAGTTCCTTGCGCTTGGTGCGCTTCTGAATCACCAGAGAATCCCGGGAGAGCAGCGCCTGCAGCCGCTCAGCCGTCCCCTCCGGCACAGCTGCGTCATACTCCAGCGTCACGTCCGCCCGAAGGCTGTCCAGCTCCCGGATGGGCCGTTTGGCCTCGTAACAGTCCAGCACACGGATACCGGTGGGCATACCGGTATTGAGCTTGTCCGCAATGCCGCTGCCGTCCGTATCCTGGGTGACCTCGAAATCCAGCAGCTCGCAATCGCTGCTCTGTCCCACCGGCAGCGGCAGGACAATGGACAGAATGGGATGGGGGTGATAGCCCTGTGTGTGGCGAATGTCCAGCTCCGTGCGGGGGAAGCACCGCTGGAAGGTGCGCATCAGGTCAAGGTGGGAGATATACGCCGCCTGCGCTTCCTTGACAAACAGCAGTCTCAGCTTAGACATCGCACTTCCCTCCTACCAGTTGATTGGCGCCGCAGCCGTTGCAGTGGGTACGGCAGTCCGGTGTGGTGACGCCCGCCATGGCGTTTTCATACTCGCGCCACAGGTATTGGCGCGTTACGCCGCTGGAGATCATATCCCAGGGCATGATCTCGTCCTTTTCCCGGCGGCGGTAGGCATAGAAAGCCGGGTCCACGCCGCACTCCTCAAAGGCTTCCTGCCAGCGATCAAGGGAGAAATACTCCTCCCATGCGTCAAGGTGTCCACCTTTACGCCAGACAGCTTCCAGCACATTTCCCAGCCTGCGGTCGCCGCGGGCCAACACCGCCTCGATAAAGGACGTCTGGCCGTCGTGCCAGTTATAGGTGACGGTCTTGGTGGTCATGGCCTGACGCAGCAGCTGCACCCGGCGCTCATATTCCTCCCGGGTGATCTGCGGCTCCCACTGGAAGGCCGTATGGGGCTTGGGCACAAAATAGGAGGTGGACACCGTGATGCGGACGCCCCGCTGCTTATTGGGCGCACTTTCCCGCCAAGCGTGCATGACCCGGGCGGCCACATCGGCAATGCCCAGCACATCCTCGTCAGTCTCGGTGGGCAGACCCAGCATAAAGTACAGCTTCACGGCGTTATAGCCGCCGGCAAAGGCAGTGCGGCAGGAGTTCAGCAGTTCCTCCAGTGTGACATTTTTGTTGATCACATCCCGCAGGCGCTGCGTGCCGGCTTCCGGCGCGAAGGTCAGGCCGGTCTTGCGGCCCTTGGCCAGACGCTGCATCAGCGCCATGGAGAAGTTGTCCGCCCGCAGACTGGGCAGCGACAGGTTCACATGGCGGCTCTCGCAAAACGGCTCCAATTGGTCGCACAGCTCCGTCAGCGGCGGATAGTCGCTGGTGCTGAGGCTGGAAAGCGTCACCTCCTGATAGCCGGAGTCGTTGCAGGAATCCAGACAATATTGGGCGCAAAGCTCCCGGCTGCGGTTGCGGACGGGGCGGTACACATACCCTGCCTGGCAGAAGCGGCAGCCCCGGATGCAGCCCCGGAACAGCTCCAGCATCACCCGATCCTGCACGATCTCCGTGGAGGGCACAATGGTATTGACCGGGAAATAGGCCTTGTCCATATCATGAACGATACGCTTGGTCACCACGGCGGGTGCGCCGTCATGGGGCGTAATGGCCTGCACCGTACCGTTGTCGTTGTAGGTGATCTCATACAGGCTGGGGACATAGATGCCGTCCAGCCGGGCAGCGGCCCGCAGAAATTCCGCCTTGCTCCATCCCTCCCGACGGGCCCTGCGGTGAAGCTCCACCAGCTCCACGGTGATATCCTCGCCCTCGCCAAGGCTGACAATGTCGATGAAATCGGCAATAGGCTCGGCGTTGTACATGGCTGTGCCGCCGGCGATCACCAGCGGCGTCAGGCCGTCGCGCTGGGCGCTGCGCAGAGGGATCCCGGCCAGATCCAGCATATTGAGAATGGCGGTGAAGGCCATCTCATAGCCCACGGAAAAGGCCACAATGTCAAAATTCGTGATGGGATCGCCGGATTCCAGACCAAACAGCGGAATATCCGCCCGGCGCATTTCCTCCTCCATGTCGCCCCAGGGCGCAAAGACGCGCTCGCACCACACGCCCTCCATCTGGTTCATGACGCCATAAAGGATCCGCATGCCCAGATTGGACATGCCGATCTCGTAGGTATCCGGAAAGCAAAAGGCAATGCGGGTATCCACCTGCGCCTTATCCTTGATGACTGCGTTATATTCGCCGCCCACATAACGGGCAGGCTTTTGCACGCGGGGCAAGATCCGCTCCAGCTTCTTATCCACAATATTTCTCCCATCGTATCATAGGTTAATGGAATAGCCTTTATATTCTACCCGCTTTGCAGCGGTTTGGCAACCCCTATTTGCCCCAGAGGATGCCACAGAAGTCCCAGCGCGGCCAACAGGAAAAAGAATCCTCCCCCCTGCCATGCCGCCCATATGGCCGCCAGTGTCAGCACAGCGGCTGTGCCGAAGCCTACCGCCGTCATAACGCGGTCTGCGGTATACGGCTCCGTGATCCATGCCAGCAGGTTCCACAGCATACTGCCGCCGTCAAGCGGCAGGATTGGCAGCAGATTGAACAGGCCCAGTACCAACTGCGTGCCGGCGAAAAGGTACAGCACCTCCCACAAACGGCCGCCATAGGCCAGCAGCAGCGCCAGCAGCAGATTGACCGCCGGGCCTGCCACCGCCGCCAGTATCTCTCCGCCGTAGGACAGCCGTCCTTCTATCCGCATCTCCGCCCCCAGCGCTGTGATGCGGACGGCAGTCACACGGGCCCGCAGCCACCGCAGCATGGCGCAATGTCCCAGTTCATGGGCCAGTGCCGCCAGCAGCAGCGCTCCCAGCAGCAGCGGCGACGACAGCAGCACGAACAGCGCCAGCAGCAGCGGTACTGTGGGGGACACAATGATTCTTGTGGGATCATTTCGAGACATAGTAGACGGGATTGAGATAGATGTTATTGTGGTGCAGTTCAAAATGGAGATGGTAGCCGGTGGCGTCACCGGTATCCCCCGCCTCCGCGATAGGATCCCCCATTTTGACCGTTTGACCGGCAGAGGCGTTGATGCGGCTGCAGTGGGCGTACAGAGTCGTATAACCGTCAGCGTGGGTCAGCTCTACATATTTCCCCAGCTCCGTGCTCTCTGCCACCGCCGTGACTGTGCCGTCGGCAAAGGCGCGGATGATCTCCCCCTTTTCGCAGGCCACATCAATGCCATAGTGGAAGCGTTCCTGCCCTTCCACAGGATGATCGCGGAATCCGAATGCCGAGGAGATGGTTCCGTTGACCGGCTTCTGATACGCAAAGCCCAACACCTGCTGGAGCATATCCACGATCTCCGGCGTGGTATCGGCACCGTACACAACGGCATTGCGGTCCACCTCGTGACTGATCCCCGCCTTTTCCGGGCCGAAAACCGCTGTATACGCCTCGCTGAAGGCTTCGGCCATATCATCGCCCCCGACGGCACGTCCCACCGCGGAAAAAGCCGCCGCAAAATCCGAGTCCGCTCCCATCAGGTGCAGAAGATCACCGCCGTACCGCTGGGCCACATCCGGCATGGTGAATTTCACCACGACCACTGTCACCAGAATCACAGCGCTGGCCACCAATTGGAACATAAAACGCAGGCCCCTCCCACTTGGCGGCTGCTGCCGCTTACCCTGCACTCTGCTGCGTGCCTGCGCTTTTCCCCGCGGCTGCGGCGGTACCTTGCCGGGCCGTACTCTTTTTCCTGACGTCATGGGACACACCTCCTGCTTCTGCATCACTATATGCACAGGCCGGCGTGCAATATGAGTGCTGTACAAACTTCAGCAATCATATTGACATCCATCGATGTATTGAATATAATAGGGACATATCGAAGAAAATAGATTTGAGGTAATGCCCATGGCATCTGAATACGCGGCCGCGGCGAAAGTGTTTAAGGCCTTTTGCGATGAAAACAGACTGCAAATTCTGGGACTTCTGAGAAGCGGAGAAAAGTGCGCCTGCACGCTGCTGGATGAACTGCAGATCGGCCAGTCCACGCTTTCCCACCACATGAAGATCCTCTGTGATTCCGGTGTCGTTCGCGGCCGCAAAGAGGGCAAATGGGTCCACTACTCCATTGACCCGGCCGGTGCGGAGCAGGCCAGGCAGTTGTTGGCGCAGCAGCTTACTCTGCTGCCTTGTCCCGAAAAAGACGGGGACTGCTGCTGCAAAGAATAAAGATGCCAGCCCAATGGGGCGGTGACTTAAGAAAACATTTATGTAGAAGTCGGTGTAGTGTTATGCTACACCGGCTTTCGCTATTTTTTGGGCTGCTTGGGATTGTTCCCTTGCTTCCTCAAAATCAAATGCACCAATGAAATTGTAAACGATCTGGATGTCACGAACCTTTATGCGTGGTTCGTTTTCGTCGGGCGTGTAGACATCAGAAATGTAAATCTTCTCGACGAACTCCCGCAGAATACTTGTGTCAAGCTGGGTCATATCGGTGTATTTTTTGACCGCAGCAATGAAATGTTTGACGTTAATTTTCTGCTTCTCCTGCTGCTTCACGTCCTGACGCAGATTTTCCACCATCGTCTTTAGACTGGCCTGCTCCTGCTCGTAGTCGTGGGACAATTTGATAAACCGTTCATCGGACAGTTTGCCGGAAATGTTATCCTCATACAGTCGTTTGAAAATAACGTCCAGTTCCGCTATCCGTTTTTCAGCTTGGGCTAACACATCCTTTTTCTGTGCCAGCTCCTTATCACGCTCCCGCAGGTCACGGTCTGCTGCCCGCCGTATAAAATCGTCCTCAAACTGTGATACATACGCAATCGCCTCTCGGAGATTTCTCAAAACGATTTCTTCAAGGACAACGCGACGGATGGAATGTGTCGTGCAAAGGGTACGGTCTTTGCGATAAGTAGAGCAAATGTAGTATTCCTGTTCCGGCTTAAAATTGTTAGCCCGGCACAGGTACATCTTGCCTCCGCAATCAGAGCAGAACAGCAGGCCAGAGAACATACCCATTTCTCCCATCTTGGTAGGGCGGCGTCGTCCCTGACGAATATTTTGAACAATCAGAAAAACACTTTCCTCAATGATAGGTTCTTGGGTGTTCTCAAAAATCACCCATTCAGAGGGGTCATTCCACAGCTTCTTTTTGCTCTTGAACGATTGCTTGGTGGTCTTGAAGTTGACCGTGTGGCCTAAATACTCAACACGCTCCAACATACGGGAAACCGTTTCATTTGTCCATTTATACGGGTCTGCCGTTGACTTATTGGAAACTGGCAGTCCTTTTGCCCTTGCGTAAGCAGTAGGATTTAAGACTTTGCTTGTCCGCAGCCATTTGGCGATCTGGGTAGGCCCCATGCCGTCCACACACAGCGAAAAGATCTTCTGGACAACAGCAGCAGCTTCTTCATCCACAATCCACTTTTTCTTGTCCTCCGGGTCTTTCTTATACCCATAAGGCGGGATGGTGGTAAGGTGTTCGCCGGAGCGTCCTTTGGATTGCCACGTTGCACGAATTTTCTTGCTGGTGTCCTTGGCGTACATCTCATTGAACACGTTACGGATAGCGGTAAACTCGCTGTCCCCGCGTACACTATCCACGCCGTCATTCACCGCAATAAAGTGGACGCCGTATTCCGGGAACAGCATTTCCGTATACATACCCACTTGGAGATAATTGCGGCCAAATCGGGACATATCTTTGACAATAACCCGCTTGATCTTTCCAGCCTTTATATCGGCAAGCATCCGCTGGAAGCCGGGCCGGTTGAAATTCGTCCCGGAGTACCCGTCGTCCTCATCATAGTGGCGGATAGCTGTATAGCCGTGATCGCGGCAATATTTTTCCAGAATTTTTTTCTGGTTGACAATACTGTTGCTCTCGCCCTCTAATTTATCCTCTTGGGACAAACGCTCATAGCAGGCGGTAATACCATCGGTATCATCCTCCTGCGGTTGATTTTTGACGTAGAATTGCAGCACTGTATTCTGGATGGCAGCACGGGTTTCTGTCCGCAAAGGACTGGTATTGACAACACGCTGAAATGAACTGACAGGTGTAATATCATGGTTCATCATTTCTGCTCACCGCCTTTCTCAAAAGAACGGACAAGCGTAGAATAGATGTTGCAGCCTGCCAACAAGTCGCTACCCTCCGTGATGGAGATAACCGACGCACCGTATTTCGCGGCGTTCTCCATGAATTGCAAGGTATCAAGCATATTCCGGGAAAGCCGGTCAATGCTGCTCACAACCACCGTATGAATCCGTTGGTCGTGGATGTGCGCCTGCAATTTCTGAAAGCTCGGACGGTCTGGGTTTGTCCCCGAAAAACCGTTATCTGCATACAGGATATAGCTGTCAATACCGTGTTGCTGCGCGTAATGCAGCAGTTGGTACATTTGATTGTCAAGGTACAGGTTTGTATCATCATTTTTCCGTGCTGCACGATAATATAGTGCAGTCACCATTTCCGGCTGTTTATTCATATTTTGCCTCCTATTCCGCAGCCGGAAAACGAGGCATTGATACGGTATTATTGTACCATACCATGCCCCGTTTGTCTGCATATAGGTTATGAAAAAAGCCTTAATTTTCGGCTCTTTGTTTACTTAAATCATTTTGAATAAGACGATTGATTTTCGTTACTGCGTTTTCAGTGGCCCCGTCTTTCACGGTGGCCCTGACAATATAGCGAACGCCTCCGATCTCGTACTGGCGTACTACGGGGGCGTTAGTTTTCTGATTTAATGCCGTATTCATACGGTCAAATCCCCCTTTCGCTTATACTGGTTTTTCATCGGAAGTGGGCAAAAAACGGACGGCTGATGGCATCAGCTCCACAGGAATTTCACCTCGGCC